>JBKHJA010000028.1:0-23752 GCA_046538375.1 Candidatus Aminicenantota bacterium | reverse complement strand
CTGGATCACTTTTCCTTTATCTCCCATGTTCAAGGTTATCCCTGGAAAGACAGCAGAATAAAAGAAAAAACCAAACAGGCCGATTTGATCATCAACGCCACTCCTGTGGGCATGTATCCTTTTGAGGATGATTCTCCCCTGGATTTAGATTTTCCTGTAAAAAAGAATCTCATCGCTTTTGACCTAATCTACAATCCTCAAAAGACAAAATTCCTGGAAGAGGCCAGGAAAAAAGGGATTGCCATTGAGAACGGCTCAAGGATGCTTATCTACCAGGCAGTGGAGAGTTATAAAATCTGGAAGAATACGCAGATCAACGAGGATTTTTTTATCAAATCTTCTGAGGAGGTACTGCATGCTTCGCTTTTTAAGCGCAGGTGAATCCCATGGAAAAGCCCTTATGGGCATTGTGGAAGGTATGGTAGCGGGAGTCAAAATCGGCCAACGAGAGATAAACGCCGAGCTTAGACTTCGAAAAAAAGTCTGGGGGAGAGGTCCGAGATCATCAACAGAAGATGATGGGTGTGAGATTCTATCCGGAGTCATAGAAGGGAAAACCACAGGCTCACCTGTTGCCCTCAAAATAGACAACAAGGAAAAAAAATTTGAACAAAAGACAGTGCCCCGGCCGGGACATGCTGATTTGGCAGGAGCCATAAAATACAATTTCAAAAATATCCACCTGGTGGCAGAAAGAGCCAGTGCCCGGGAGACAGCGGTGAGGGTGGCCGTCGGAAAAATTGCCAAAAAATTTCTGGCTGAATTTGGAGTGGACTTCCTGTCTCATACTGTGATGATCGGAGGAATAAGAGCTTCTATCAATTTGAACGACATTGACCAGAAAACAAAAAAAATGAGAAATGAATCTGACCTGTACTGCCTGGATAAAGAGGCCACTTCAAGGATGAAAGAGAAGATCAAAGAAGCAGAACAGAAGGGAGACACTGCAGGAGGTATCAGCGAGGTCCTTATTAAAGGTCTTCCCCCTGGAATAGGGTCTCATGTTCATTATGACCGAAGGCTGGATTACAGACTGGCGGGTTCCCTGATGAGCATTCCTTCTGTGAAGGCTGTTGAAATCGGTGAAGGATTTTTGGCTCCTCAAAGGTTCGGATCTGAATTCCATGATGCTTTGGCTTATGAAAATCAAATCAGACGCCAGAGCAACAATGCGGGTGGAATCGAAGGGGGAATTTCCAACGGAGAATTGATTGTGGTGAGGCTCTACGTGAAGCCTGTTCCCACCCTGAGAAAACCCCTCTCATCCTTTGATCTCATAACAGGAAAATCCACTCAAGCCCCCTATGTCAGAAGCGATGTGTGTGTGGTTCCCTCCGCAGGAATCATCGGGGAAGCTGCCGCAGGCTGGGAAATAGCCCGCTCTTTTCTGGAAAAATTTGGAGGGGACACTCTGAGTGAGACAAAAAAGAATTTCGACTCTTACTCAAAGAATATCATGAATTTAAAAAATGGCGGGAGTTAGAAAGTGAATATCATCCTCACCGGCATGATGGGCGTGGGCAAAACCACTATCGGAAAAAGGCTGGCCCAGAAGCTAGACCTTGAATTCCTGGACCTTGATGATTATATACAGAAAAAAACCCATCTCACCATCCCCCAAATCTTTTCTGAGCACGGAGAACCTTATTTCCGCAGAATAGAAAAAAAATTCTGTAACCAGATTGCTCAAAAAAATAATGCTGTCATATCCACCGGTGGAAAGACATTATTGGATAAGGAAAACTTAAATTCTTTATCTTCCTCTGGAATCATCATCACTCTTCTCTCTTCTCCGGATAAGATTCTGCTGAGAATCAAAGGAGGAGCAAGCAAACGCCCACTGCTAAACTCTCCTCCGGCAGAAAGTCTTTACAAGATTTACCGGCAAAGAAAACATCATTATCTGAATCTTCCTAACAAAATCGACACCACCTCCCTCCATGAGAAAGAAGTGGTGGATGAGATTGTGAAATTGATAAAAGGCGAGTCAAAAAGATATGAGATGGATATAAGGGAAAAGAAATCATCTGTCATAATAAAAACAGGATTATCACAGGCCGTTTGTTCATATTTAAAAGATATTGTTCAGGAGAAAAGGGTTTTTATTTTATCCGATAAGAACGTTTTTGGTGTTCACGGAAAGACGCTTCTCAAAGAACTGGAGAGAGCTTGTTTGAAATATTCGGTTTTTCTCCTCTGCCCAGGAGAAAGCCAGAAGAATTTAAAAACAGCGGAAAAAGTCTATTCCTGGTTGCTCAAAGACAAGGCTTCCCGCTCTTCCCTTCTCATTTCTTTTGGGGGTGGAGTGGTGAGTGATGTGGGAGGTTATGTGGCCTCAACTTTTCACAGGGGAATTAACCTGGTAAACATCCCCACCACTTTGCTCGCTCAAATCGACGCCAGCATCGGAGGAAAGAACGGCATCAACCTCAACCAGGCAAAAAATCAAATCGGGACCTTTTATGCTCCTTCTCTGGTCATGATTGACCCTTTATTTCTTGTTTCCCTGGATCCCCGGCACATGAAAGAAGGAACCATAGAGGCCATAAAAGCAGGAGTTATAGCGGATAGGGTACTTTTTGAGACAATAAAAAAAAATGCCCGCCAGATTCTATTGAAAGATATGAAATCACTGGAGGAAGTCATCAACAGGGCCATACAGGTTAAACTGGACATAGTCAATCAAGACCCTTATGAAAAGGGGAAAAGGAAAATTCTCAACCTGGGGCACACTTTTGGTCATGCTCTGGAAAGCTATTTCAATTATGAGAAGATAACTCACGGCCAGGCTGTGGGACTGGGGATGATCTGTGCCGGCAAGATGGCCAGGCTCATGAAGGTGAGCAAAGAGGACTTGCTTTCCGAAATCAAAGAGATTCTCCATCAATGGCAGATGCCCCTGCACTTAAAAAATCTGGATATCAGCAAAATCTTATCTTTAATGGAATACGACAAGAAGAGAAAAGAAGACAGCCTTTCATTCGTTATACCCAAGAGAATCGGGGAAGCGGTGACAGTAAAAAATGTCAGCAAAAATATTATCCACAATTCTTTAATGGAGATTTCACATGGCTAAAAAGATCCTGGTGATAAACGGCCCGAATTTAAATCTTTTAGGCGAAAGAGAGCCCGGGATTTATGGAAACATGACACTAAAGGAAATTGAAGAAAAGATAGAAAAATTCGCTGTCCAGAAGGGAATAGAAGCAGAATGGTTTCAATCCAATCATGAAGGGCACATCATCGATAAAATCCAGGGAGCAAAAGGAAATTTTGATGGGATCATTATCAATCCTGCAGCTCTGAGTTACACCTCCTACTCTATCCTAGATGCTTTGAATGCGGTAGATCTTCCCTGCATCGAGGTTCATGTTTCCAACATTTTCGCCCGGGAAGATTTTCGAAAAAACTCAGTCACTGCTTCAGCCTGTGCGGGGATCATCTCCGGATTTGGCTGGAGATCCTATCTCTATGCTTTCCTTCATTTTGTTGACCAAACTGGCGGTATTTCTTGATTCTTGGTGGTCCATCTCTTTTTTTTGGGGTTGATTTAGATGGTTTTCTGCCTGCCCTCTGCTGCTGTAAAGGGCCTCATTCTGCTCCTCAACAAATTCCTTTCTTTCGGTGCACCACTCAATAGAATTCATCCAGGGATTAAAATCGATTTGAATTCTTCGTCCATGTCCTCAACTTTTGCATGGCCCCCCCATTTCGCATAACCCTCCCGCGCATTCCGGAGCCATGTTGCCGCTTCGCTATCCCGGCCTTGTTCGAGCTCGAAGCGGCCTGCAAGTTCGCTGCCCAGAGCGGCATTGAGGGGGAATTCTGCTTCATGGGCGCTTGTTACCGCCTCTTGGTAAAGGTGCCGTGCTTTTGAACTTTCATTCCTGGTGCGGGCCAACTCGGCTTCCATGAGGAGCTGTTTGTGCTCGAAATTTTGAGGACAGAAGCCCGCCCATTTCTTCATGAGCTTCAATTTTTTGTTGAGATCACGCAGCAGCCGGCGTCTCCTTCTTCTTTCGACATTGGCAAGCCATCGCATTACAGCGAGAAAGTGAAAAAAGCTATGCTCGGCATAAACGAACTGACCCCAGGTGGCGCCGATCCTTCGCCCAGCCTCTTCTGTAAGATCGAAAGCCTTCTCGTAAAATCCCATTATGAATAGGGCCTTGAGCTTGAATGCGAAGTAGAAGCCGATCGGTATCGGATCATCGATCTCGAGGATGTATTTGAGAAATTGATCTTCGTTGAAATCGTCGTCGTCAAAAGTCGAAGAATTCTTCGTCTGGCCGGAAAGCTGCCGCAGCATTTGGCGTAGAGCCGTAATTTCAATGATGGTGTGAGGATTGTTGAGGCGGAGGAGATAACCTTCATGCTCGTCAAGGAATTGGATTGTCTCATCATTCGAGCCTGAATACATGCATTGTTGCGTGATCGCCACATTGAGGTTAAAGCCAGCATAGAGCAGATCGCCTTCTTTCATACTCTCACGATGACCTTCAAGCAGCAGTTGCGTGAGCTCTCTGAGGGGGCGTGTCCATGGGAAAACGAAACCAGCGAGGAGGAACAGGCCGCTGCCTGAAGCTAAAGGATCGTCATAGGTGCGGAGCAATTGAAGAGCCAGTTCGCCTATCCGGCGGCCAGCCTTGATGTTGCCGAGACCAGATTGAAGGATATGTGCATAAATAGCCAAATCAGTGGGCTCCTTTGGATCGCTGGTCGAAGTGGCTAAAAGCTGCACGGCCTTGGCCACATAGAATGCCAGCAGATTCTCATGATATGTCATGAAAGCAGGAGCCATGGCGCTCGATAAAAGTTTGAACAAAGCTTGTTTTACCGGATTTTTCTTATCGCTAATAGTTATGAGGTCTTCGGCCGTTTTCCCCTTTAGACAACGCTTTGCTTTCACCAACTCCAGACCTACAGACAGCTTCTTTGGGCGAGCAGGATAGCGGACTCCTAAAAGAGGTAACGCTTCCTGGACTGCATCTAATGCCTGATGCAGCTCTCCGATATGGCTCAAAGCATCGATCTTGACGATGTAAGCCTCGACCTTATCCAGGTTCGTTCTTGCTCGTTCGACATATGTCCTCCAATGTCTCTCCGCTTGCTCCAAATCTTTACCGAGATACTCCACCTCCACCAATGATTTGCTGATCGCTGAGGTTCTTTCATAGTCTTTTGACCAGGAATCCTGGGGGAGCAATGCTAGGGCTGAACGGAAATATTTTCCTGCCGCTTCAAAAGCCCCTTCTTTTTTTGACCGATGCCCGGCAAGTTCGTTATAGTGGGCGACTTTATCCCTCTCATCAGAATGACAAAGAAGTTCTGTGGCAAAATTGTACTGGTCGACGATGTCGAAGATATGCTCATCCAGCTCACGTGCATAGATGGCTTCCATCGAGCGGGCCATCCTAAGGTGCAGGTTAACACGAACACTCTCCTCCAAATCTTCATAAACAATCCCCCTCAGGCGATCGTGGCTCAAACGGACGAGGAAGCCTGGTCCTGGAACTTCCTGGGCCATTCGCCGTTCCACCAGTTGTGAAAGGGCGGAATGAAAGGCGTTTGAATCGAGTTCGGTTCCGTGTGCCAAGACATCTGCAGCGGTAGGTCGTCCACACACTGCCAAAACATCCAATAAGGCACGCTGATTGTCATCCAGGATCCCTATTCGCCGCCGAAGGGCTTCTGCTACCGATCGGGGAATCGCTATCTCGCTGATCGCTTTTTTTATCTGCCAAGAACCGTCAGCGATCCGGACGGCGCCGTGTTCGACGAGAACACGCATCAACTCTTCGACAAAGAAGGGATTGCCCCCGGTTTCCCGGGCAATCCGGTCGACGAAAGCGTCAGGAGGTTCCCCGGCTCCCAACATCGAACCGATCATCTCACCCACAGCACTTTCTCCTAAAGGATCGAGCTTCATTTCTTCGAGACGACCCTCAGCGAAGAGAGCGTCGCGAATCGCCTCTAGCGGACGTTCCGACACTTCATCCTCCCTGTAGGTACCTAGGAGAACTATCGGAATCGGTTTATCATGACGTTCCTCGATGGCGATCCGACGGGCCAGTTCAGCGAGGAGCTCCGTGAGGCCGGAAAGGGCCCATTGCAGGTCATCGATATAAACGATATACGGGGCGAGAGCGGCAGCCCGAATCAAGAAGTCTGTGACCTCCTCTTGAAGCCGTACACGCTCTCTGTGCATCTGCTCGAGAGCAGGCGAAGGTTCGATGCCCCAGGTCTTTCCGATACTTGGACACAGCTTGACGAGCTCAGGTCCATGTTTGTGTATAAGTTCCACACCGCCGAGCTTATCGACGTGCCTCGTGAGCATCTCTAGAACAGGGACCAATGGCTGGAATTCAGAGAAGTTATTCTCGATGCAGCGCCCCTGGCAGAAAAGGACCTGCGAGAGCTGGGCGTCGTACCGCACCTCCTTCATAAGCCGTGACTTCCCAGTCCCGCTCTGCCCCTTTACCATCAGCATGGGTGGGGACCCGAGAAAACTCTTGGTCCTTCGGGTTAGAAAGTCACGTACGTGCTCGTACTCGAGTCTTCTTCCGACGAAACGGCTGGAGAATATATAGCTCTCTCTCGTCTCGATGGTTTCGACCTCATAAGAGAGCCTCCCTCGATGGTTGATGTCCTTGACGACTGCATTGGCTGTTGGATAGCGGTCTGCCGGATGTTTTGCACACAGACGCTCGATTACCGATCGTAGCCATCGTGGGATTGCCGCCCATTCAGATTCGTCGAATCCGAGCGGTTGAAATCGATGCATCCGAAACAGATCGGTTACTGAATCTGAACGAAAAGGAAGCTGCTTGCTGAAAAGCTGGTAGGCCATTATTCCGAGAGAATAGAGATCGGAGCGATGGTCGACAAGGGCTTCGGGGTTGGCTTGCTCCGGCGCCATGTAAGCAGGAGTCCCACCCCTCCACTCCCCAGGACCGATGGATTTGACAGCAGCCAATCCGAAATCGAGTACCTTCACGTGTCCTTGATTATCCACGAGAACATTGCCTGGTTTTATATCGTAATGGATAATCCTGCGGCTATGTACGTAGGAAAGCGCCCGGCACACTTGGATCAGGAGAGAGAGGATTTGCTGCCAACTTACACCTTCGGTGGCGCGGAAAACATCTCGGCCTTCTACGAACTCCATAGTGTAGAAATAGTCCTCGCTGCCCGGAAATGACTCGAAGTCGAAGGCCGCCGCGACATTCGGGTGCTTCAGGGAGGTCAAAACGCGGAACTCGGCTTTGAACCGATCGATGAGTTCAGACTGGACGAGTTTGCGGCCGATGCTCTTGAGGGCGACCGAACGCTCGGGATTCAGGGGGTCGGCTACGCGATATACCACCCCCATACCTCCCTTTCCCAATTCTTTTATGATTTCGTATCTGTTGGCGATAATAGAGCCTGCAGTCAACTGTTCTTTTTTAGTCGTTTCTATAGTTTTTGTGACGTCTATATCCTCAATAGAGGAGAGTCGAGAGCCACATTTTCCACAGAAAAGGGTATCATCAGGATTTCCATGATGACATTTGGGACATTTCAATGACACAATCTTCCCCACTTATGAAACGATGAAAATATTATCAATTTCGCAGTACAGAGTCAATAAGATGAGCTGATCAATGTCATGAACCGTATATATTTAGCGACATATCATGGCGGTTTGGTGACTGCTCCTGCAAGCCATCACCGGAGGGCCGGCCTCCATCAGCCATTCAGCTTTTCATGGCACACTATAGGAAATTCCTTTTCAGCTGTGGTAGCTGGGAGTGCATCATAATTGCCATTTTCCCATTCAACCATCGTGGGGAAAATAGGGACTAAGATGCCAAAGCTGAAAAGCAAATTCCTATCCTTGACTGGGAAAGTTTATCTGCCGATTCCAAAACGAAAGTACAAGCACGTAAGAGTACACGAAAGCAAGGTTTCGCTCATCGAAGGAGAAAAACCTTTCAGGCAATTAAGCGTTAAAGATCACGGGAGAGCCGAGCCGACTTTTATAATCAGCAACAACGAGAAGATAGAGAGGAAAGAAATATTAACGATTTATGCCAAGAGATGGCACATAGAGAATAAACTGTCTGATCTGGTAAATTTTTTCAGTATGAACTCTCTATCCTCACCGATTATGATTCGGATTCATTTCGACCTTCTTTGGACAGTCGTCGCAGATACTCTCTATCATCTCTTTGCCAGAGATCTGAGGAGATTCGAAAGGTGTCGTGCTGAGAAGATCTTCAAGCATTTTGTTGATATGCCTGGGCAGGTTGATTATGATGGAAAAACATTTACGGTCAAGATTCGCAAACGGGCCACGACTCCGATACTTTTGGGAATTGAGAAGTTAAATAAAGAGATAATAGTCCCCTGGCTGGATCACAGCCCTGTGCGGATCGTCTGGGCTCCTTAGACTCATGACGCTTAAAATGTCTGTGGAAATCGGTGTTTAAGCATATAACTATTATTATATAATTTCTCATGTTTCTCTTTTTCAGTAAAGGTCGTCAATAGATCGGTACTTCGCTCTCCAAAGTACTTCAAATCAATTGCCAGTGTTTTCATCCCCGCTCGCGTCAATAATTCTGCATAAACCTCATATCGTGGATGATCCTTTCCTACAGCTGTTCCTCCATGAAGAAAAATCAAGGCCGGTTCCTTTTTTGAAGATGTCTCGATAATGCTGTAAAGATTGGCAAAGACACGTTCATTCGGAGTGCTAAGAAAGGATAAATTCTCTTTTCTAACACCTTCCTGTTCCTTCACATCTAGGATTTGAGTTTCAAAAGGTAAATCTTTATCGTATTTAAAGAAATCCATGAAGGCCTTGAAGGTTATATCGTCAACTGGCTTTTCTAACCACTCACAAGTGGACTTTTCTTGGGAAACAGCGCTGAAAAGCAACGCGAATGACACTAACAACACAAAAATAGCCAAAAAAATATTACGCCTCATCGGCTAATCCTCCATTCATATTGATTTGTTTCGGATCTTATTTTAATTGTGATATATTCATTACACACCGGAAGCCGATATCTTCACTCGCAAAATCAGGCTCAAAAGACTCGGCATGAGAAGGTTCAAACATATAATCTGGATCCTTCCACGATCCCCCCACAACCCTTCGGAATTTAGGGTCAGCATCTGAATCTAAAAGCCACTCCCGAACATTCCCTGCCATGTCGAAGCATCCAAAAGGACTGACTCCTAAAGGATAAGATCCCGTTGATTGGGTTCCTTTGAATCCAAAGTTTGCACGCAAATGAGTGGTTCTAACATCATTTCCCCAAGGCCTGGCACTCTCTGTTCCACCAAGCGATGCCCGCCACCACTCGTTCCATGTAGGAAGTTTTTTTCCAGCCCAACTGGCATAGGCTTGGGCTTCAAACCAAGTAATGCCCACAACCGGATGATTTTCTTTTCCCTCAGGATATCTTCCACCTGACCAAAAACGGGGGCCTGCAATACCAGTTTTGTCGACAAATTTCTTGATGGCTGACTCCCAAGGCGTCAAAACTTCATCTGTCATAATACTTTCAGGCCAATATTTTTTTCTCTATAACCGCGTGCCGCGACAAAATCAAAAAAATCTGCATTTGTGACCTCATACTTATCCATGAGAAACGTAGGAATGGATTGACCATTTGGAGATAGTCCTTCATCAATATTCACCATCCCCACAAATTCTTCTTTTTCCTCCAGGAGGGTTCGTCTTATATCCAGAGATTCGCCGGGAGTTACCTGAACAAGAAACTCAAGTGGACTCATTCCATCTAGGGTCAGTTTTACCAAGTATTCCCCCACAACGAGCGAATGATCTATGATGGGCGATTTACCAATGGTAGACTCTTCTCCTCTAGATAAAGCCGGTTCTGAGAAGACTCGAGCTAGAGTCACGACTACTCGCGTAGGTGTCGTCTGAACCGATAGGTTTCCTCCCATTTGCATGACCAGATCACTATCTTTCAGAGTTTTTAAGCCAATTCCTGAGTCGTTTAATATATTGAACACTTCATCAAATTGGCCCGCTTCTACAGCGGTTCGCAAACGCTCAACAAGGGCATCGATTCGCCGAGCCATTGAACTTTGCCAGAGAAATAATGCAACCAAAACAATCGAGATGGCAACAATTGCAAACCCTCCTAACAAATACTTTTTTCTTTTTTTTCGACGCTCAATTTCTTGGCTCGACAAGTACAATGGACCTGCTTCGAGTTTCCTTTTAAATGTCTCTAAGATGCCTATTACATCATCGATCTTTTGATATCTTTTTTCGACATTTTTTTGCAGCGATTTCTGGACAACCTCCTCTACTTCCGCAGGAACATCAGCCCTCAACTTGTTCACCGGTTCAGGCTCTTGGTTTAGAATGGAATATACCACCGCCTGTTCATAATCTCCTTTGAACGGCAGTTGACCGGCGACCATTTGATAAAGCATCACCCCAAGGGACCAGATGTCTGTCCTGTGATCAACCTCTTCTCCACGCGTCTGTTCAGGAGACATATAGGCTATGGTTCCCATTGTGGTGGCTGTTTTTGTTATCCTCGTTTGACCAGTAAGCTTGGCCAAACCAAAATCGAGGATCTTCGCGACTCCATCATTAGTAATTATGACATTGGCAGGCTTGATATCCCTGTGAATAATTTTTTTCACATGAGCTTTTGCCAAGCCTCGAGCAACTGAAAGTGCAATTTCAACGGCTTCCGCTATGGCTAATGATCCCTCCTCGATCTTCTTCTTAAGGGTCTCCCCCTCATAAAAGGCCATAACGATGAACATCTGCCCTTCTTTTGACTCATCAATCTCATGAATTGTACAGATGTTGTTATGCTCGAGTGCTGAGGCAGCTTGTGCTTCCTGGATAAAGCGCGTCTTTGCTTCGTCATCACGCGTTAAATCTTGAGGAAGAAATTTGAGAGCAACAGTGCGGTTTAGCTTTGTATCTTCTGCTTTATAAACAATACCCATTCCTCCAGAACCAATTTTTTCGATGATTTTGTACTTATCAGCGATAATAGTTCCTTCTGGTAGTCCCTTAGCTGGTGTTTTTATGGTTTTGGTATCAGGGATCTCTTTAGGAGGTATTAGCGGGGAAGCACATTCTTTACAGTACCTTGAATCGTCGGGATTTTTTGTGTTACATTTAGGGCACTTTACTGTCACGACTGACCCTTTTTATTTGCTGGCAAAAGAATATCAAATTCAAGGAGATATAGTCAAATCCGGACAATATTTAACTGTACCTAAGAATAAAACAAAATTGTACCCACTTGTAGACACAAATAACGAGATTTTTAATAAAGGATATTGGAGAACTATCTTCCCAAACCTGCCTTTTTAAGCAAGGCATTGAATCCGGGCTCATCAGGAATGATGAATTTAGGAATAATTACGCACCAGGGGAGAAAACTGTCCCGTTCATCACAGGCTTTTTTTAGCCATTCAAAAGCTTGATCCTTATGCCCTTTGTACAAATGAATATAAAAAAAGCCCAACGGAGGCAGATACTCTTGTCTTGACCTTTTTCTAAGACTCTCAAAGAGTTCCTCTCCTTGAGTTGTCTTCCCTGCCTCAAAATAGGCTGTTGCCAGCATCATAGTGACCCAAGACGCGCCACCCGAAAGTTCAACCGCTTTCTCATTCTCTTGAATTCCCCGCTCGAACATTGATTTTACCCGATAAACCAGACTCAAATAATAATGGGAAAGAAAAAAATTGGGATCCATGGTCAGTGCTGCTTGTAATTCTTCTATGGCCCTGTCAAATCGACTGGCTAAGAATAAAGCAAAGCCCACGTGGGCATTTATGTTGCTCGAGAGGGGATCTAACTCCTGGGCCTGTTTTGCCTCATGGATGGCTTCCTCATGCCTTTGCCTTAGAGTCAAAAACCAGGAATAGCTCATTCGGACCCAAGCCGCGTTCGGGTTTAGCTGCAACGCTTTCAATAATTCCTGCTCTGCCTTTTTCCAATCCCAGTCAAAAAATGTATGAATAAGGCCCAAAGCGGCGTGGGCTTCACCGAGGGTATCGTCTATTTTCAGCGCTTTATTCACGTATGCTTTCGCTTTCGGATAGGAGTCTCTCGGGGAGACATTTCCCCAATATGAAATGGCATAGAAGACCTCGGCCAGCCCTGAATAGAGCAGGGCAAAATTGGGATCCTCTTGGAGGGCATGGTTGAAATACTCGATGGCTTTCTTGAATCCTTCAGGTGTATACATCCTTAGGAAGTAGACACCTTTTAGATACAAATTGTATGCCTCTATGTTATCCGTGTGGCGCTTTAATACCGCTTCTTTTTCTTTTTTCAGAAGCTTAACCTTCAGATTATCGACGATTGCCAGAGAGATTTCATCCTGGATGGCAAAGATGTCATCCAGCTCTCTGTCGAATTTTTCCGACCAGAGATGATAGCCATCTGCCACATTGATTAGCTGGGATGTGATCCTGACTCTGCTGCCGGCTTTTCGTATGCTTCCTTCCAATACCGTGTTGACATCCAGTTTCTTCCCGATTTCACGGACGTCGAGCTTTGCACCTTTGAATGAGAAAGCCGAAGTCCGGGCAACCACATGTAAATCTTTGATATGAGTCAGGGCGTTGATCAGCTCTTCGGCTATGCCGTCACAGAAGTATTCCTGGTCTTTCTGGGGGCTCATATCCACGAAGGGCATTACAGCTATGGAAGGCTTAGATTCAGAAGCAAGTCCTCCAGAAACACCAGCATGGACTCTCTCCTTTAGATATCGCAAATCAGAAAGGAAATCACTGGCTGTTTGGTAACGATCAGGTCTATCCTTCCCTAACGCTTTTCTAATAATCTGTTCAAATCCTTCTGGTACTTCCTTTCTCAACTTGGATATCGGTTGAGGTTCTTCATTCAGAATTTCGTATATGGCGGCCTGATCATGCGTGCTCTTGAAAGGACGTTCACCAGTCAGCATCTCGTAAAACATCGCTCCCAGCGACCAGATGTCCGTGCGGTGATCAACTTTCTCGCCCCTTGCCTGTTCTGGGGACATGTAGGCTATTGTTCCCATGACGGTGGCCGTCTTGGTCAGATCGGCTCCCCATTCCAATTTGGCCAGGCCAAAATCCATGATCTTGGCCTGACCTTTCCCCGTGATCATAATGTTCCCAGGCTTTATGTCCCGGTGGATGATTCCCTTCTCATGGGCCTCTTGAAGTCCTTCAGCAACTTGGGCAGCAATATCCAGAGCCTCGCCTATTTCTATCGGACCGGATTTTATCTTCTCTTTCAAGCTTTGTCCTTCGATGTAGGCCATAGCAATAAAAGTCTTTCCCTCCCCTGCTTCCGCAGGGGCAGGCTTTGCCTCATTGATTTCATGAACTGTGCAGATGTGGGGATGATCTAAGGCGGCTGCGGCTCGGGCTTCCTGGATGAAGCGCTCTTTGGCTTCGGAATCTCGGATTAGCTCCCTGGGAAGAAACTTCAAGGCAACAGTCCGCTTGAGCTTGGTATCTTCGGCTTTAAAGACAACTCCCATCCCCCCTTCCCCTATCTTCTCGAGGATCTTGTAGTGAGAGATGGTTTGTCCGACCATGTTTTCCACCCGTGTTTCGTAATCTGACTTATACCAAAGGGTATAAGCGAAGTCAATCAGAGATGTATCAAGCCTTTATTTTTTCATTGATTATGATTTAAAACTTTGGCTTTAGTCCTGCCTGTTTACATATTTCATTTGCAGTTCAGTTCAAAAATAAATCTAGTCCATATCCTATCCCTGCCTCATCTGCAACTCAGTCAACCTCTTCCCTGCATCCTCAACTTCAGCAATATCATGGTTAGCGTATTTCCAGAGGGGGCGGAGGCTCAAACAGCCAGGAAACATATGTTTTTATTGCTGATAAAAGCAGTGCTTTCATGCATATTTGGACAAAATATAGGCTTGTTTAAGGTGATTTTTGATAACCCAAAAAGTGCATTAAAATTATTACCTAGGAGACATCGATAAATAAAAAATGCAAAGTCAGTTTTTGAAGGTCATCATAGAGGTGTTTCAGCAAAGCATTTGCAAAAGTATTTATCTGAGGTATGTTCTATATTCAGGGGACTAGGGATGATGGGACTGTTCTTCTGGCAGGTATTTCTTGGGGAATTTTGCCACCACGGTGTATTTGGGATCCACCACGTTGCCGATTCTGGCCTTTCCCACCTGGGAGACGATCTGCAGGGCATCCCACTGGTCATATCCATAATCTTCCACCAACCACTGGATCAGCTCCACCAGCGCACACCGGAAGGCATCGATGAGCGGCCGGGTGCTTCCGGCCACCATCAGGTACTGATCATCCTCAAACCTGGGCCAGTTGATTCTTTTCCCCTTGATCAGTCCCACTTTGACTGTGACATCCAGAGAACACTCCAATCCTGTTCCGCAGATCTCACCATCTCCCTGGGCTGCATGTCCATCGCCCAACATGAACAATCCTCCCTCCACAAAAACAGGAAAATACAAGGTGGTTCCTTCCTTAGTCTCCACACAGTCCATGTTCCCTCCGTGTTCTGCAGGAGTCAGGGAAAGAACAGCCTCCCCGAAAGCAGGAGCCACACCCACTGTTCCCAGGAAGGGATGGAGCGAAATCTCTATTTTCCCTGCCCTGCTTTGAGGAAGATCCAATATTCCCACATTCCGTTCCAGATCCAATTTCCATATGTAATTTTTCTCCGGCAGAGGGGGATTCAGCATGGCTGTGTAGGTTTCCCCGGTCAGAACACCAAAGTTTGGCAGATGGGTGGAGACCGCATAGTCCCTGTTTGGTCTGACCTTCAACAGATGGAGAACCAGAGTATCTCCAGGCTCTGCTCCTTCCACATAAAAAGGACCGGTCTGATGGTTGACTTTGGGCAAATGAACGATTTGGCTGGCCTTCTGATCCTTGCTGGAGATTTTATTGCCAAAAGCGTCTACAGTGCTGGTGACCAGAATATCACCGGGCTTAAGCCTCAACACCGGTTCATGGCGGCCGTCATAGGTGAAGTGAAATTTGGTGGGCTTGAAATGGTGGGTCTTCTGGGCAAACAAACCTGCTGCCAGGAAGAGAAATGCCAGAAAAAAGACAGAGATAAAAAGGATTTTGCCTAAGGATTTGGATTTGTCCATGTCTGTCTCCTTAATCATTTTTCTCCTCCCCATTTTAATTTTAAAAGCTTTTTAGCACACCCCAAACCCGAAGTCAAACGGAGGCATTCCCTCTTTCGTAAGACCCTGAGTCTGTCTCTGAATACGCCGTTATTTTTCTGGCCAACCAGGAAAGCAGCCGGCAGCCTAGAAGATTAATCTCAGGATCACTTCCGGATATAGACCTGCTCTCCGTTTATATAAACGCGCTCCACCCAGGTTTTTATGCTTAAAGGGGGGCCATCCAGAATAATCACGTCTGCATCTTTCCCTGGTTCAAGGCTTCCTATTCTGTCTTCCACTCCCAGAATTTCCGCAGCATTGATGGTCACGGCTTTCAATGCCTCTTCATCTGGAAGTCCAAAACCGGCAGCCAGCGCTGCCTCCAGCAGCAGCCACTTTCCCTGCACCGCTCTTCCAAACCGCCCAAAACTGAATCCGAAGCTGCCCATAGCTATTTTGACCCCAGCTTCTGATAACAGAGCTGCATTGCGTTCGTCCATCAGACGAGACAGTCCAGGAGTCACGCTGGCCTCTCCTCCCGTAATGAAAGGATGGGAGGTGGGGCCTAAAACCACGGGAATATTTTTCTCAGTTAAAACCTCCCTGATTTTATAGGCACTTATGCCGCTATCTATGATAATGTCAATATCAAATTCATCGGCAATACGGAGAGCGGTCCGGATGTCATCAACCAGGTCAGCTTCCACTCGAGCCGGAATCTCCTTATGGAGCAGCTGGATCATGGCTTCCATAGCCAAATCGCGTTTTGGTTTCTGCGCTTTTTCTTTTTCCTGTTCAGACTTTTCTTCATACTCAGTCAAACGGCGGTCGAACTCCTGAGCATCGATAAGTGTCTTTCGGATGAGAGCGGCAATGCTCATCCGGGTAACAGGTGATTTCCTCTCTTCTCCGAAGGCAGTCTTGGGAGGATCACCGATGGTCATATCCATAGCCGCGGGCTCGCGAATGATCAGACTGTCAAAACTTTTTCCGAATACTTTCACTACAGCTCCCTGCCCGCCGATGACCTGACGATCCCCCATTCCTCACCCCTATCACGAAAATAAGGATGCTTACTATTATTGTGGTTTTTTGACGAATCATAGATTTTTCTTTAAAATTCATCCTACACATCATTATGAGGTGAACCATGAGAGATAAAAGATGTTTTGTTTCCGCTTCCATCCTGGTGACAGTGTGTCTCCTTTTATTTGGTTGCGCCAGAGAAGACCAAAACCTGGCGGCTTCCCTGGAAAGCATCACCGCAGAAGATCTGGAAGACCACATCATCACCCTGGCTTCAGACGAATTAGAAGGACGCTCGCCCGCATCTCCAGGCGAAGAAAAAACAGTGAACTATTTGAGAGAGGAATTCCAGAACCTAGGTCTCAAGCCCGGAAACGACCAGAGTTTCTTCCAGGAAGTGCCCATGGTGGAAATAACCGCTGATCCTCAAGTCCGGCTGGACATAAAAAAAGATGAAAAAACAGCCGCCTTCAGGTACGGAGATGACTTCATGGCCTGGACATTACGGGTAGTCAGAGAGGTTTCCCTGGCTGAGTCAGATATGATCTTCGTTGGCTACGGCATAATCGCTCCAGAATATGGCTGGAATGATTATGAAGGTGTGGATGTTCGAGGAAAAACGGTGGTGATGCTGGTCAACGACCCCGGTTTTGTGACCGGAGATCCTGAGCTATTCAACGGGCGGGCCATGACTTACTACGGCCGCTGGACATACAAATTCGAGGAGGCTGCCAGGCAGGGAGCTTCTGGAGCATTCATCGTCCATGAGACAGAACCTGCTTCTTACCCCTGGGAAGTGGTGAGAAACAGCTGGTCTGGTGCCAACTTCAGCCTGGCCGCCGAGGACAACAACATGTCCCGCTGCGCTGTGGAGGGCTGGATAACCACAGACACGGCCTGCCGCCTCTTTCAGATGGCAGGCCAGGACTATGAGAAACTGAAATCCGATGCCACCAAACATGGTTTCAGGGCCTTACCTTTGGGAACCAAAGCTTTCATCACTCTAGAAAACAAGATCAAGCGGTCCAAATCGAGAAATGTGATCGCGGTACTGCCGGGTTCTGACCGTGCTGACGAATACATCTTTTACATGGCTCATTGGGATCATTTTGGCATTGATCCCACCCTGGAAGGCGATCAAATCTACAACGGCGCCCGCGACAATGCCACCGGCACAGCAGCTCTTATAGAACTGGCAGAAGCTTTCAACATGCTCCCCACCCCGCCTTCCCGTTCCATCGCCTTTCTGGCCGTGACTGGAGAGGAACAGGGACTGCTGGGCTCAAAATACTATGCCGCCCATCCTATCTATCCTCCCGCCAAAACCGTGGCCGCCATCAATATGGACGCCTTGAATATTTTCGGAAGAATGAACGATATCACCGTTATCGGTTACGGGAATTCTGATCTCGACCACTATGTGGAAGCTGCAGCCGCTGAACAAGGGCGAACAGTCCGGCCGGATCCTCATCCAGAGAGAGGTTCGTTTTACCGCTCCGACCATTTCAGTTTTGCCAAACAAGGGATCCCTGCCCTGTATACCGGATGCGGGGTGGATCATGTGGAAAAAGGGAAAGAATGGGGGCGCAGCCAGATAAAAAAATGGGGAGATGCCCACTACCACAAAACTTCAGATGAATATGATCCCCACACCTGGAATCTTTCTGGAGCCATTCAGGACCTCCGGCTTCTGTTCCGGGTGGGATATGAACTGAGTCAGGAATCCACATTCCCCAACTGGACGCAGGGAAGCGAATTTAAAGCCAAAAGAGATAAGGATATGGAAGCTGCCCGGCACAAGTCAGACCGATGATCATTCTCCGCTGACGGTTCATATTCTACTCCCTGCGGGAGGACTACCTTACAGAAAGAAGTTCATGATCAATATCAAGTCAAAATTTTTAGGGGGCATGGTAGGCAGCGCACTCGGAGACGCCATCGGTGAGCTGACCTTCCGCTATCGCAGTCAAGAAGCCCTGGAAAGCCAACTGGAAACAATGAAAGAATTCTCCTATACGGACGACAGTGCCATGTCCATAGGAATAGCAGAATCTCTGGTAAAAAAAGGAGATGTGGATCGCCGCCATCTTGGAGAAATATTCAGAAGAAATTTTCACAAAGAGCCCTGGAGAGGCTACGGACCAGGCCCCCCGGCCGTGTTTTCCATGATGGAAAGGAAAGGCATGAGCAGCACTGAGGCGGCTAAAACTCTTTATGGAGGGCAAGGATCTTTCGGAAACGGTGCGGCCATGAGGATTGTGCCGGTGGGGCTGTTCTTCCACAATTCCCCCTATATCTACTATAAGGCATGTCTTTCGGCAGAGGTCACCCATGCCCATCCGGTAGGGAAAGATGGGGCAGCCGTCCAGGCTAAGGCTGTGTCTTTGGCTGTAAACCTTGATTGTGAGGAGCCTTTTCCCGGTGAAAAATTTATAAAAGCTCTGATTGATTTTGCCAGGACCGCAGAGATGAAGGACAAAATGATTCAGGTTCAACAACTGATCGACGCCCACCAGCAGCCATCTCTGGCCATCCAGCGGTTGGGGCGCTCGGTGGCTGTGCATGAATCCCTCCCTTTTGCCCTTTATTCTTTCCTTCGTCATCCCCGCTCATTTGAAGACTGCCTCTTCTGCGCCACCCTGAACGGAGGCGACCGGGATACCCTGGGGGCCATGGCCTGTGCTGTTTCAGGTGCCTATGTGGGTATTGAATCTGTACCACTTTCCTGGAGGAACAGGCTGGAAAACAGATCCCACATCGAGTCGCTGGCTGTCAAATTATCAGAGATAAAATCGTAACTCGGAAGTCATGAGGCCAACCAGAGAACATCTCCACATAGGTTGGGATCATGGGATTTTGAGGAGAATACAGCAAACTCTTGTTTTTCTTTCTTCAAAATGGTTGAATCCCCGTGGCCTGGATAAACCACAGTCTCATCGGGCAGCACAAGAATCTTCTTTCTTATGGATTCCACAATCTTTTTGAAGTCTCCAGGAGCTGCAGTCTTCCCTGGACCTCCAGGAAAAATTGTATCTCCTGAAATCAAATACTGATCTATCAAAAAACACAGACTTCCCGGTGTGTGCCCAGGAGTATGAAGAACCTTCAATCTCAATCTGCCTAAGGGGACAAAATTCCCATGTTGGAGCAAAATCTCAGGAGAAGAGGGCAATCCCTCAGCATCCAATGGGTGAACAGCAACGGAAATATTCAAATTGTGTTTTATTTCTCTAAGTGCCCCAGTATGATCCATGTGATTATGGGTAATCAAAATGTGTTTGGGGTCTGATTTTCTTAATCTCTGTATGATTTTTTTAGCTTCTCCAGGAGCATCGACTAACACGGCCTGTTGAGCGGCTCTGCAGATGATGATATAAGCGTTTGTTCCGAAAGGTGCGGTCTCCAATCTCTCTATCTGAAACCTCTTGCTTCTGGCCACAATCTCAAACATTATCCTTATTCAAAGATACTCTTATTTCTCGCTAATTATTCATGTTTAATTTGATGTGATATTTCCAAATTCAGGTTGATATTCGACTTTGTATGTTTTTTGGTTTATACACCAGGAAAAAGCCAATGTCAAATAAGCTGTCAAAAAAAGATACACCCGTTATTTCTTTTATTAAACAGGCGAACCAGAGAAATCTGGAAGAAAGCTTTCAGAAATGGAAAGACCTGATAGAGAAAAGAATAAGGCGAAAAGTCAAATGTTGAGATGCGACCCCTCACGTAGAATCAGCAGGAGAATGATATAGAAAAAAGATAACAGCAGCCAGTAGAAAAAGTCTTTTTTGGTTTTGGGGAAGCTTTTTTTGGTATGGCTGTAATCCCAGGAAAAACTGCGGTGGCTGAAGGATTGCTTCTTCCATCGGTCTAACCAGTTATCAAAATTTTTTTGTATTTCTTTTTCTCTGGGGCTTTTTTCAAAGAAAATTTTGTTTTTCCGAATAAACCACCATTCTTTTATCATCTGCTTGATCACCGATATTCCGTAACCCAGGACCACCACCCCGAATAAATAGACAGCCAAAAATACAGCATTTTCAGGAAATTCGCTCATCACTTCCCACATTTTTATTCCCTGTATTGATTTTTTTACCTATTCATCTGGAGAGAGGCTTAGCCATGAACATCAGCCCAGTTAAAGGAGGTGGCCCTTTCAGAGCTCTGGCTTCTCCAGCTTCTCATGTATTTAGTCGTTGCATGTCGAAAAAAATTGTATATCGGAGCCGAATCTCAACATTTGACTTTTCACTTCAGTTTTTCCTCTATCGGATCTCACCATTTCTGAAAGCTCTCTTCCAAATTTATCTGCTTCACTTTTTAATAAAAGGAACAACCTTTTAAATGCAGCCATAATTAATATAAAATAGGCTGTCAAAACTTGAAGGAGGATTGAATCATGCGCAGAGCAATTCTTTATTTTCTTTCCACTCTGGTTGCGGCCAGCCTGTTTATTTTTGGCTGCTCCCAGTCTATCCAGGATTCTTTTGATATAGTCATCCAGGACGGGGAAATATACGATGGTTCTGGTGATCCTTCTTATGCGGCAGATATCGGCATTAAGGATGATAAAATCGCTGCCATAGGCAGGATAAAACCTGATTCAGGTTTGGTGATCAATGCAAAAGGCCTCTGTGTCTCTCCCGGATTCATCGACATCCACAACCATGCCTTTTTCACCCTTGATGATGAGATTCTTCAATTGGTGGGTGCCGATGTTGACATCAATGAGCTGAGAACAGCAAAAAACTACCTTTATCAAGGAGTGACCACTCTGGTTTCAGGAAACTGCGGTTCCGGCAGTCATAAAATAAGCTCCATGTTTGAAGACATGCGGAAAAACGGTCTGGGCTTGAATGTTATGCAGCTTGTGGGCCATGGTACCATCAGACAGGAAGTGATGGGAATGGCTGACCGCCCGCCTACCCCAGAAGAAATGGCAAAGATGAAAGCTATGGTGGCCGAAGCCATGGAAGGAGGGGCCATCGGAATGTCCACAGGTCTTTTTTATCCTCCCGGATGTTATGCTCAAACCGAGGAAATTATCGAGCTGGCCAGGGTAGTAAAAAAATACGGGGGGATCTATGCCACTCATGTGAGGGATGAGGGAGTCAACATGATGGGAGGAATAGAAGAGGCCATGCGGGAGGCCATCAGAATAGGCGAAGAAGCCAGGATTCCCGTTCAAATCTCTCACCTGAAAGCAGCAGGCACTCTAGGCCAGGGCAAGGCCGAGGCTGTGGCCAAGATCCTGGAAGAAGCCCGGGCAAGAGGAGTGAAATTGTATGCAGACCAGTACCCCTACACCGCCGGTTCTACCAATCTTGCTCCTATTGTTCTTGACCGATGGATCATGGCTGACGGCAAGGTCCGCGAGAAGTTCAATGACTCCTCACTCAAGGACAAAATAAAAGACAGCATCACCAAAAGGATCGAACGATACACCGGAGCTGAGTCAATACTCATCGCCAATTTCAAGGAAAAGCATGAGTGGGAAGGGAAAACCCTGAAAGAGATCAGCGAAATCCTGGAAATTTCTCCCACCGAAGCCGCCATTGAGCTTCTCAAGATGGGCAATCCTTCGGTGGTGGTGTTCATCATGGACCCCCGTGAAGTGGAATATTTCATGAAAAAGCCCTACGTGATGACTTCCTCTGACGGGTTGAACGTGCCTTTTGGACTGGGAGTGCCCCACCCTCGAAATTATGGTGCCTTCACCAAAAAAATCCGTGATTATGTGCTGGATAATCCCATCATTACCATGGAACAGGCCATCCGGGCAGCAACCTCCCTGCCGGCAGACATGCTGGGTCTGGATGACAGAGGGTCCATAAAAGAGGGGTACGTCGCGGATATAGTGGTATTCAATCCTGAAACTGTCCGCGACAAGGCCACTTACCAGAATCCCCATCAGTACAGCGAAGGCATCGAATATCTCCTGGTTAACGGAGTATTGACCTTAGAAAATGGAGAGTACACAGGCGCCATGGCAGGAAAACCTGTTGCCCATAGACCAAGGGCACCTTCCGCCCAGTAAGGGCATAAAAAGAGCTTATCCAGGTTAAACATATTAGCGTTAAAAGGCCAAAATCCCATCCCTTCAACACCTGGGGAGAAACACAAAAAGTGATAGTCAACGGCAAAGTGGTCTTTGAAAGATAACCCTCAGAAATAAAAATGTGGTATTGCGGGAAACAGCCTTATTTCTTTTTGATGGAGAAGCGGTAGGATCTCTCTGATTTTCCGAATTTTCTCAAAATATCCAGTTCTCGCTGGTCCCATTTTTTATCTTTAATAATCCTGGCCAAGGTGTAAATATCCAGGTCTGAAACCTGGTCCAATTTCCCCATATCCTTCAATACCCTGATCAGCTCTTCTCTCTGTTTGGTATTCTTTCCAGGAAACTTCAGAGACTCATATTCGCTGACCGAGATTTTGTTTTCCGATCCAAAGACCACCTTAACCCCCTTTTTCTGGCAAAAGGCGATCAGGGCCTGTTTCAGTTTTTCCAGCTTTTCCTCCATTTCTCTCTTGTGCTCATCGAGCTCCCCCTTGATCCTCACATACTCATCCACCAGCTTTAAACCAGGATCACCGAGATATTCATTTTCGGGCTTGGCCGCTAACTCAGCTCCATGTTTCCACATGGGGCAAATGGATTTGTACAGACACCAATCACAGCGCTGAGAGACGTGAGGAGTAAACTCTTCGGTGGCTTCAATCCTTTCGATCTGAGCCAGAACCTCCTTCCTCAGGTCTTCGAGCTGCTGTGGAGTCCGAAAGGAATCCAGTTCCTTATCAAAGGCAAGATAATGCCACACCAACCGCACTTTCTGGAAATCTTTAAAGTGGGTTCTGACCCATAAAGAATACATGGCCAGTTGTTTATCCTGGTCAAGTTCCTCCTGCTTAGGGAGCATGGAGCTGGTCTTATAATCGTGCACTTCATACACACCATTGCCCATATCCATAAGTCGATCTATCCGGATATGAAACAGATATCTTCCTTCCTCATCCAGAGGCAGTTGATCTTGTGTTTCCAGGGCAATAATCTTTCCCCGATCGAACGGTTTATGACGTTTATAATAGTCGGTGAGATACCGCTCGCCCATTTTCTGGTAATTCTGAGGAGTGTATTCCTTCCTGACTACAATCACTGAATCCTTCCATTCTTCCGACCAAAGCTGGTTGTAATACCGGAGAAGCTCTTCCAGCGACATCAATTTTTCAAATCTTTTATCCCTGTACAGTTTCTCCAGGGCTTCATGGACTCTCGAACCCAGAAAAGTTTCGATGGTATCCTCTGCTTCCACCTTGACCCTGTCGATGTAGGCAAATTTGTACTTCAACAGACAGGTCTGGTAATCTCTTATTCTGGTGATGCTGTAGGCCGGCATGACTGTTTTTTATTATAACTGCAGGTTATAAAATTATCAAAAACCGCTGATTTTATGACTCTCAGTTATAAAACAGAATGTTCATTTTTTCACTGGTAAGAAATATTTAGCCTGGATTATTCATGAATTCGCTGGAAACAATGTATATGAGGCAGGAAA
>JBKHJA010000130.1:0-5505 GCA_046538375.1 Candidatus Aminicenantota bacterium | reverse complement strand
TCAATAAAAGCTAATTATTTGGGTTGTGAATAAATTGTGTGTATTTAATAGGTAAATATAGGAATATATAGGAACACAAAAGAACACAAAAACAAGATAAATCATTGAAAAATTAAGAGATTACAGAATGCTGCACCTAGGAAGGCTCTAACGCCTCTTTACACTCCAATTTGATTATTATCCAAAGATTTACGTTTGGTTCACCCTCCCTGCCGTAGAAATTCTGAGTATCCATAAAAAACTATCCTTCTGAGAGAGCTGAAATTAAGTCAGTGGTGAACTTTTTACCCACAAATTCCGTTAACACTATATGGAGATTATTTAAAGAAACAGCTCTGTCCCCCAGTAACGTGGGGTCACTTTGGGACATCTTCAAAGAAACAAGATTCTGATATTAAGGTGCATCTAATATTGGCGCATAAATTCATGCCAAACCTGGAATCAGAAGAGAGCCGAGGTCCTGATCGCTGTTCGCCAGGTCAATGTCATGTTATTCAATGTGCAAATTTTATCAAAACCTTACTCTGCGAAAGGATCGATTATGATGCGACGGATTCTTATTCACACTATTTTGATTATTTTTATCTCTCATGCATTTCTTCACAGCCGAGAGGTCAATGAACCAAAGAAAATTTATCAAATCCCCAGAACCAGCGGAAATGTCAACCTGGACGGGCGGCTGGATGAAAAAGCCTGGAATCAAGCCCTTGTGGTGGACCTGGATATTGAGTTTATGCCCGCAGAAAACGTGGATGCTCCGGTTAAAACAGAATGTTTTCTCACCTTTGATGACAACCACCTGTATGTGGGATTCAAGGCTTATGACCCGGAACCTCAGAAAATCCGGGCCTATCTTGCCGACAGGGATGCTCTTTACAATGATGATGTGGTGGGGATTCTACTGGACACCTTCAATGACCAAAATCGGGCTTACGCTTTTTACTGCAATCCTTTAGGCGTTCAGGGAGATGAAATCTTCAGCCAGGGAGGAAGTAAGGAAGATTACACCTGGGATGCCATCTGGGATTCAGCAGGAAGGATCCAGGATTCCGGCTATACAGTGGAAATGGCCATCCCCTTCCGCTCGCTTCAGTTCCCGCACTCTTCAGAAACACACATGTGGGGATTTGCTCCCATCAGGAACTATCCCCGCAGCCGGCGCCATCAAATGACCTGTTT
The DNA here is from genome assembly GCA_046538375.1 of Candidatus Aminicenantota bacterium. Taxonomy (GTDB): domain Bacteria; phylum Acidobacteriota; class Aminicenantia; order Aminicenantales; family Aminicenantaceae; genus JBKHJA01. Next base: position 4,326 of record JBKHJA010000130.1, on the reverse strand, counting down.
TCCCTTAGAAAGAGACCAAATGCAGTGCATCCTCTGCCAGATACCCAAGCTCAAGGGATTTCAAAATGTCAAACCGGGCCGGAATATTGAACTGGACCCCACTCTCACCGGAATCCGGACAGATCAGAGGGAAGATTTTCCCGAAGGAAAAATGGAGAAGGAACGCGCCAATCTGGACCCGGGCATCTCAGGGCAATGGGGATTCACTCACAACCTGACTTTAAGCGCGGCGGCCAATCCGGACTTCTCGCAGGTGGAGGCCGACGCGGCCCAACTGGATATCAACAAGCAGTTCGCCCTCTATTATCCTGAAAAAAGGCCCTTTTTCCTGGAAGGCACGGACTTTTTTAATACCCCCATCCAGGCTCTCTACACACGATCTGTGGCTGACCCTAACTATGGGATTAAAATCTCGGGAAAAGAAGGGAAAAACGCCATAGGCATTTTTTCCTCCCAGGACACCCTGACAAATCTCCTCTTCCCCGGAGCTGAAGGTTCCACGGCTTCTTCTTTGGGCCAGAATTCCTACGCCAATGTCATCCGCTACCGAAGGGACGTGGGAAAGTCATCCACTCTGGGCTTATTGGCTACCGACAGAGAAGGAGAAGACTATCACAACCGTCTTGTGGGGCTGGACGGGATCCTCCGCATCACTCAATCTGACACCTTCGCTTTCCAATTTCTGGGATCGCAGACAGCTTATCCCGAGGAGGTGGCCAAAGAATTTTCTCAGGATACAGGAGAACTCAAGGGATATGCCGTGCACATGGAGTTTGCCAGACAGAAAAGGTCGTATCTCCTATACGGTACCTATGATGACTTCAGCCCGGAGTTCAGGGCTGATTTAGGATTTGTGCCCCAGGTTGACTGCCGCAAATTTGAGGTTGGCGGAGGCTACCTGTCCTGGGGAAAACCGGATGAGTTCTTCACTTCGATGGAGATTACCACCAACTACGACCAGACCAACACCCATGACGGACGCCTGTTGGAAAAGGAACTGGAAGCCAGAGCCGTTCTGGAAGGACCGCTTCAGTCCATGGCCATGTGGGTCATCGGCGCCCGGAAAAAGACATACAGAAACGTTCCTTTTGACCAGTTTTTCAACCACTTCAATTTTGAGATTAAACCTGTGGGGGACCTAAGCACGGGAATCTTTTTCAGTTTAGGCGATGAAATCGATTACACCCATGTTCAAGGAGGAAAATATCTTCAGGCTTCCCCTTTTATTGAATTCAGATACGGCAGGCACGTGGAGCTTAGCCTCAGCCATGACTACAATCACCTGAATGTTGAAGAAGGGCGGCTGTTTACAGCCAACGCCACAGAGGTGCGGCTTTTCTATCATCTCAACAGCCGGGCCTTCTTTAGGGCCATTCTCCAGTTCTGGGACATCGACCGGACTCCAGAGCTTTATGAATCCGATGTGGACGCCCGTTTCAATAGGCTCTTCTCCCAGCTCCTATTCTCCTATAAACTGAATCCCCGGACCGTTCTTTTCCTGGGCTACAGCGACAATTACTATGGCTTTCAGAATGTTGAATTGACCCAATCCCAACGGACCTTTTTCTTCAAAATCGGTTATGCCTGGAACCTCTAACCGGTTAGCCAGACCGATAAATATTTCCTACACAGGCAAAATTCCACCTTCTTTGAGTTCGATTTTGTGATATAAATTTACCACCTAAATATTTTAAATGATCTCAGCGAAGTATTTGGCGATAAATATTTTTAATAGCCAGAATTTCTGTTTCTTCTAAGCCGTCTCCTCATCCGCTTTTTTGCCCTGGCTTCTTTCAATCTTCTCTTTTCTCCCGGCTTCAAGTACACAGAGCTTTTCTTGTAATCCTTCATGATCTGCTCACGCTGGACTTTTCTTTTGAATCTTTTTAGAGCTTTCTCGATGGGTTCGTTCTCATCAACCACCACCAGCGCCATAAAGTATCACCTCCTCAGTTTGATTTCACCGCCTGTCAACCTAAAAATTCATCTTATTTGGATTTCCCTGAATAAAGCAGGAAAAAATCTTGAATGAGATTTTTTTTACAGAGGAAGGAACAGAAAGCAGATATTTAAAAAAAGCGGCTCAACTTCCTGTAATATCTTATCCTGATCATCCTTCCTTTTTATATTAAGGGATATCAAAGGTATAATCAAGGAAAATTGAAAATTACGGCCATTTAAATTAAAATACTACCGCCGTTCCCATGGAGACTGAGGGTATAATCGACAGGGAAAGAAATGAATAAAGACCGTTTAGACGGGTGGAAGGAAATCTCTCAATATCTGGATCGTGATATTCGAACCTGTCAGAGATGGGAAAAGGATTTTGGGCTGCCTGTCTACCGGCTGGATGATCAGTCCTCGCGGTCTATTGTTTTCAGTTATAAATCTGAAATTGACCAATGGCTCAGATCCTGCTTAGACAGAAGACAGATAAGAAAAAAATTCCATCTGAAAAAGGCATCATGGATGGTGGCAGTCTTCTTTGCAGCAGCCTTAATTCTGGCCTCTTTCGGACTCTACTGCCTGCTGTCCGATAAAAATCTCGCTTCCCATACATCCTCTTCTGATCAAAATCCTATACGTTGGGAACTTAAAGGAGAACACCTGGCTTTCTATGACCTTCAGGATCACTTCCTGTGGAGTAAGAAGATTGAGAATCCAGTGGTTCAGAATGACTTCTACCAGGAAATACTCATAAAAGGAGAAGACGGAAATTACAAAAGCAGATTAAACCTGAAAAAAGTGGATTTTTCGGACATTGATGGAGACAAAAAGAACGAAGTTTTGTGTTTTCTCAATCATCAAGATCCCAGGAAGAGATGCATCAGCCTCCTTGATAACAACGGCCGGGAACTGTGGACTGAATCCATAGAATTTAACCAGGAATTTGAAGGAGGCAAAATCAGCCACAGCTATGTCATCCGCCAGCTGCAATTCAACGATATCAACCACGACGGCACTCCAGAAGTGCTGGCTCTCTGGATACACTCACGGCGCTTCCCCAGTATCTTTGCTGTTTATGACCACCAAGGCCATGAGATTTTAAAATACGCCCATACCGGAATTCTTCGGCTTTTTACAGTCTATTCTGATGAGGACCACCACAAAAGGATTTTTCTGGGGGGAACAAACAATCTCCTGGACGGCAACGCCGTGCTGTCGGTCATAGACTGCAGGCAGTTTCGAAGCGGGCTTGCTCCACCCTATTCCGTACCTGACGATCTAGCGGAAAAACACGACAAACTCAAAATATATGTACCAAAAAATCCCGTGCCCGCCCATCAGGTTTATTATCTGCGTGTTAAGCACAATGAATTCAGCAGGAAGAAGAAAGTCAAGTGGCTCAATATCCTCGAAGTCCTGGCTGGAGAGAATGAGATCATTGTGCAAACCTTTTTTGACCTCAGCCGGAAATGCTCCTTTTACTATGTGTTTGACCCAGGACTTCATCTCCAGTATGTCATTCCCGGGGCTGATCTGGAGAGAGAATACGACAGGATGTTCGATTCAGGTATGATAACCACTCCCTTCCAAGATTTTTTAGATCAGAGGCAGGATGATGTTTTGTTTTGGGATGGAAAAGGGTGGGCTAAAAAGCCGAAAGCACTGCCGTTTTAGAAAATGGGGACATGTTACCCATTTCTGGATTTAGTATTTATGGTTCATCTCCCGATTAGTTGAAAGATAGATAGGAATAAAATGCTTGAAAAAGAAAGCGGACATCTGGTATCTCCAGTGGATAATAGAGATATCACGTCTCTAAATCTACATCCAAAGGAGACCGACGATGTCCTCACTGAGTATAACACATTATTTCCCCTTTCCGCGAATCCGTATTCTTCGGCAGCGGGTGTCCTGCGATGGTCTGAAGGCTTACTTGAAGGCGGTACCCAAAAAACGATTCCAGCCTATATGCCATGTCTGTGGGAGACAAGCCACTGGAATCTACAGCCAGGAAAAACGGTGGATCCGAGACCTGGATTTTGGGCAGGCCCGGCTCTGGATCCTCTGCCATTACCGGAAGATCGTTTGTCCCCACTGTCAAAAGATTCCTATCGAAGAGCTCGATCTGTTCGACCCTTACCTGCGGGTGACCAAGAGACTGGCGCGTTATATATTCGAGCTCTGCAAAATCATGACTGTCCAGGAGGTGGCACGTCATCTGGGGCTGGATTGGAAAACAGTCAAGGCTGTCGATCAGAAGTTCCTGGAGGAAGAGTACGGAGAGACCGATTATCAAGGGCTCCGCATCCTGGCCATAGACGAGGTCTCCATCCGCAAAGGCCACCGCTACCTGACGGTGGTCCTGGACTACGAGACCGG
>JBKHJA010000129.1:0-5539 GCA_046538375.1 Candidatus Aminicenantota bacterium | reverse complement strand
CTATGCCATTCTTCGGATAACCAAATCTGTGATTCCTCTACAGATAAAGAGAACTCTGAAGACAATGGCTTGAGCGAGTTCGGCAGTGAGGTGGTAGCTGAATGCAACCGGATGGGAATCATGGTGGATGTTTCTCATGTTTCAGATCAATCATTCTTTGATGTGCTGGAAATAACCCAGGCTCCGGTGATCGCTTCCCACTCCTGTGTGAGGGCTATTTGTGACCATCCCCGCAATCTTTCTGATGAAATGATCAAAGCCCTGGCTTCAAACGGGGGAGTCATTCAGGTTTGTTTTGTGTCCAGTTTCGTGAAAAAACTCCCGCCTAACCCGGAAAGAGACAAAGCCCTGGCTGAGTTGAGAGAAAAGTACGGCCCCTGGAGTAAAATTCGGGATGAAGCCACCTTGGAGAAATTGCATGAAGAATACATGAAAATCAACCAGAGATACCCTGAAGATAAAGCCACGGTGGCAGAAATGGTCGACCATATCGATCACGTGGTTGACCTGGTGGGAATTGATCATGTGGGGATAGGAACGGATTTTGACGGAGGAGGAGAGCTTAAAGGATGCGGTGATGTCAGCCAGATGTGCGAGATCACCAAAGAGCTTCTCGCCCGCGGCTATAAAGAAGAAGATATACAGAAAATCTGGGGTGGAAACATCATGCGGGTGTTCGGAGAGGTCATAGAGATAGGAAAGAAAAGTCAAAGTCCCGCTGGATAGAAGGCATATCCCCTTGGAATCCCCGCTGATTTGTGTAAAGCCACAAATCAGGAAAATAAGCTCCCATTCGGACTCCGCTCTTCTCTCCTTCGGAGAGAAACCATGCCTGCTCGGTCATCACAGGGGCTTCCTCCCGCCCCATCCCTTACGCTTCTCGATCAGTATATTTATGCTGTGACAGCATAAGCTGTCTCGGATATAGGGTCATGCGGGGGTGTAATTTTAAACGGATTGACCAAAATCTGTAAAAGATATTTACAATTTGTGTTAAAATCAGAAAGTCAGTCTGCAGAACTTCCTGGGGCGGCCAGAATTAGCCCGCCTTATCTAAAATTGGCATAAAAATTGCGCTGTTGTTATAGAGGTAAGGATTCTTTATTATTTTAGGAAAACACTATGTGGACGAAGCTGGCTGTTCCCATAAAAATTTTCCTGCTGGTTTATTTTGCTTCTGCGTTATCTTATACAGGGAGCAGCAGGATTCCCCCGGAGAAAAAGCCACGCTCCGGGGGAGTTTTTCGTTTGAAGTCCTTTGCCGATACATTCAGGAGGGAGCTTGATCCGGCAAGCCCAGAATCATTCATTTTCATTTCAGAACAAATTTACGATGGATTGGTAGACCTGGATAATCACTTCAATATTGTTCCTTCCCTGGCAGAATATTGGGAGATATCCTCTGACCGTAAAACATTCACTTTTCATTTGAGAAAAGGAGTTAGGTTTCATCATGGCAGAGAGATTTCTGCAGAAGATGTGAAATATTCTCTGCAGAGAATTCTGGACAGGAAAACCAGGTCTCCTTATTTCCAGTTTTTTCTTCCTCGTGTGGCGGGAGCTGAGGCATACCGGGAAGGGAAGAGCAGCCATGTCCAGGGCTTTCGTGTTTTGGACAGATACACTTTCCAAATTCGCTGGACCAAGCCTTATATTTCTGCCCTTTATCTGTTAAGCATGCATTTTTGCAAAGTTCTTCCTAAAGATCTGCTGGAGGAAAAGGGAGAGAATTTTTTTCTGAATCCTTCCGGTACCGGACCTTTCAAGTTCAGCTATTGGGTGAGGACTTCCCGCCTGGAGATTGCAGGGGTCCATCTTGAGCGCAATGAAGAATATTTCGGAGGAGCGCCGTATGTGAAAGCTGTGGAGTTCTGCCCTCTTTATACCCTGGAACACTTTTTGAACGGAGAGATCCACTCCATTCCGGTCCTTTCAGAAAGATTGCTCAATTCGCAGTATCAAATTTTTGTGGATGGTTCGCTTCATCGTGTTTTTTTGGGAATGAGCTGCCGTATCCCCCCTCTGGATGATCCGGCGGTAAGAAGAGCCATTTCTTTCGGAATCAACAAGAAGGCCCTAGTCCGGGCGTCTCAGGACATAAGGACACTGAAACAGGGAGTGAGCTCTTATATTCCCTCCCAACTGCCCGGCTTTTTTCCTGACGAAGTTGAAGACACCTATGACCTGGAAAAGGCTGCCCGAGGGCTCAAAAGAGCAGGATTTTCTCCAGAGAAAGAATTTCCATCGCTTACTCTTTTTCTGAGTTTGCCAAGAACAGAGCTAAAGATTAAAATCTACAGAGAACTGAGGAAGCAGTTTGAGAATTTAGGGATAAGGCTTAAGGTTGATTTCTACAAATCCACTCAACACATCAAGCAGTCCAAGAAGCCCTATGTTGTCCTGATGGACAGGCTGATGAATATCCCTGATCCTGAAGACATCATCCGTCCCCTCTTTCACTCTAAATCCATTTTTAATTTACTGGGCTATGAGAATCCCCTTTTAGATGAACTCCTGCAGAAAGCTGAGGTGGAAAAGAGCTGGACCAGGAGAATAAACTTTTTTCATCAGATTGAGGAGATTCTCCTTTCCGATGTCCCGGCTGTGCCCCTCTATTCTCAACAGAACAGAGTGGCCATGCAGCCTTATGTCAGAGGGGTGGATGTTCCTCCCTCGGGGCTTTATTACCTGGAAGCTAAGAATATCTGGCTGGCAAAATAAAAAGAGCAGAAAAATGGGATTGAAGATGTCCCTTCGATCAAAATTCACGGCCTCTGTTATCATTCTGCTCACCTTTCTGGTCGGATCTATTCTTTTTGTCATAGAAAAAAGGGAAGTCAAATCCATCTTTGAGGAACAGAAAGAGAAAGGAATCTTGATGGCCAAAAACATCGCTCAGTTGAATATAGAGCCCTTTCTCTTCTGGGATAAGGAGGGAGTTGAGGAGAATATCGAAGATCAGATTGACCAAAAGCTGATTTATGTGGTCATCTACGATCGAAACAACCGGCCGTTTGCCGCTAATGAATTTATCAAAGATTATGAACAAATTTATGGCCAAATTCATCTTAAGGGGGAGGTGGATCCAGAGAGCTACTTTTTTGAATCCAAAACCCTGAAGGATAAGAAATCTCAACTCCTTTTAAAAATTCTGGAGATAGAAGCTCCCATCTTTGCCAAAGGATCACCCAGAAAATGGGGATCCATCAAGGTCGGCCTTTCCCTCCAGGATATGAGAAAAGAAATCCAAAAAACTCGTCTGATGCTGATTCTGATCGGCGCGGGCGGTCTTTTGCTGGGAATTTTTGGAGCAACTCTTTTAGCCAGAAGAATTACCGATCCCATAAAAAAATTAGCCCAGGGGACGGTTGAAATAGCCAGAGGAGATTTTTCTCAAAAGATGGACATCCACACTCAGGATGAAATCGGAAATTTGGCTCATAATTTTAACCAGATGAGCCGTCAGCTTAAGCTGACCAAAGAAAGGATGGAATCAGCCCAGAAGAAGCTGATCCAGGCCGAAAAACTGGCTTCTATCGGTCGTATCTCAGCCAGTATCGCCCATGAGATAAGAAATCCCCTCACTTCTGTCAAATTGAATATCCAGAAGGTCTTGGAAAGTGATCAACTGGAGGAAGAAGAAAAGGAGCACCTCAGCATATCCCAGGAAGGAATCGGTCAAATAGACAGCTTTATCAAGGAACTTCTCAATTTTACCAGAGTGGCTGAGTTGAACGTGGATCGTTTTTCCATCCAGCAGATTATGGAAGAATCTGTGAAGATGATAGCTGACTCGTTGGCATTGAAGGATGTTCGGCTCAATAAAGATTTGGCAAAAACTCCTGAAGTCTATGTGGATGGGGACAAACTGAGGCAGGTTTTCTTGAATATTCTTGCCAATGCTTGTGAGGCTGTGGATAAGGGAGGGAAGATCGACATTTCTTTTTCCTGCCTTCAGGAGGATTCGGATGAAAAAGTCAGGATTGAGATTTCTGATGACGGGTGTGGGATACCTGAAGAGGATTGGGAAAATATATTTGAACCTTTTTATACCACCAAGTCTTCTGGTATTGGGTTAGGTTTGGCCAATGCCAGAAAGATAATCGAACAGCATGGTGGTTCCATAAAAGTAAAAAGAAAACAAGAGAGAGGAGCGTGCTTTGAGATTATCCTTCCCTGTGGAGACAAGAAATGAGATCGATTTTAATCATAGACGATGATCCTTTAATCAGGAAGACCCTTTCTTCCCACATCTCAAAGCAGGACTACGAGGTTATTCTGGCCCAAAATGGAGAGGAAGGACTGCTGAAACACCAGCAGAATTTCCCGGATTTGGTCATCCTGGATATTCGCCTTCCTGATATGGATGGACTTGAAATACTGAGGAGGATAAAAGAAGAGAAAGGTGATGCCGTCATCATCATCATGACCGCTTATGACGACATGAAAACTACCGTGGAGGCCATAAAACTGGGAGCCTTCGAGTATCTGGTCAAACCACTGGATCATGTTGAGCTGGATTTAACCATCAAAAAAGCATTCCAGGTGAAAAGTTTAGAAGACAAACTGAGTTATCTGGTAGAAGAGAGGCAGAAAGAATACACCATCGATAATATCATCGGCCATTCACCTCAGATGAGACAGGTTTTCAAATTGATCGGGTCGGTGGCCAATACCCGGACCAACGTTCTTATCCAGGGAGAAAGCGGGACCGGCAAAGAACTGGTGGCCAAAGCCATCCATTATAACAGCCCTTATAGAGGAGAGCCGTTCATTGTTATCAATTGTTCTGCTATCTCTGACACCCTCCTGGAAAGTGAGCTGTTTGGACATGTCAAAGGGGCATTCACCGATGCTTTTTATGAAACAAGAGGGAAATTCGAGATCGCAGGAAAAGGGACTTTGTTTCTTGATGAGATAGGAGATGTTTCACCCAGCCTCCAGTCAAAGCTGCTCAGAGTTATCGAGACCAGGGATTTCATGAAGGTGGGAGGAGAAAAAGTCCTGAAAACAGAAGCCAGGATCATCGCTGCCACCAATCAAGACCTAAGGGATTTGATCGAAAAGGGAAAATTTCGGGAAGACCTTTACTATCGTTTGAAAGTGATGGAAATATCTCTGCCTCCTCTTCGGGAAAGGAAAGAAGACATCCCCGAGTTGGTGGCTTATCTCTTGGAGAAAATAAACCGTCAACTTCGCAAGAACGTGAGGAAAGTGCCGCCTCGAGCCATGAAACTTTTGGTCAATTTTCCTTGGAAAGGAAATGTCAGAGAGCTGGAGAATGCCCTGACCAGGGCGGTGATTTTAGCCAAGGGGGATGTTATCTTGGAGGAGAATTTGCCTGTGGAGAGCAGAGAGAAAGAATTGTTCCCAAGAAAGTTGGTTCCTTTAAAGGAGGTGGAGAAAACCTATATCCAGCGTGTATTGAAAGCCACTGGAGGGAATAAAACCCAGGCCAGCCGCATTCTGGAGATTACCCGCCCTACCCTGGATAAAAAAATAAAAGATTATAAAATCGAATTTTAACCTGCATTATTCA
>JBKHJA010000027.1:0-24395 GCA_046538375.1 Candidatus Aminicenantota bacterium | reverse complement strand
CTTTCTCCACAGCGGAATAATCCATCATTTGTCTCCTTAAAATGAAAAAAATTATTACAAAGTAAAGAGAATATTATAATTTTTTTTTGAGTAAAATCAACTCCATTATGATTAAATGAAATATTTTTGACTAATAATTGCAAATAATCACAAACATTCTTACACTATAGAAGATAAAAACAATGGAGGAAGAAAAGTCAATGCTCAACTCATATCTTGATCATGAAAAACGACGCCAGCAGCAGGGAATTCCCCCCCTGCCTTTATCCCCAGAGGAAACACAGGAAGTGTGTTCACTGCTGGAAAATCCGCCTTCAGGAAAAGAAAAGCTCCTGCTGAGCTTATTGAAATCCCGAGTGGCACCTGGTGTGGATCCAGCCTCTGAAGTCAAGGCGGAATGGTTGGCTCAACTGGCCAAAGGGGAAATTAATTCACCGTTTTTATCCAGAAAAGAAGCTGTTTTTATTCTGGGAACTATGCTCGGGGGGTATAATGTGGAGCCTTTAATCCAGTTTCTTGAGGACCAGGATCTCGCTGAGGATGCTGCCCAAGCTTTGAAACAGACTATTCTTGTGTATGGTGCTTTTGACCAGGTGGCAGAAATGTCCAAAAGCAACTCCCTTGCCCATCAAATTCTTACTTCTTGGGCAAACGGAGACTGGTTCCATTCCAGGCCTCCTTTCCCCCATAAGCTCACCCTGAGGGTTTACAGAGTGGAGGGTGAAATCAACACCGATGACCTTTCTCCAGCCAAACATGCCTGGAGCAGACCAGATATCCCGCTCCACGCTCTTTCCATGGGAGAAACAAGATTTCCTGAAGGAATTGAAACCATCAACAAGTTCCGCCAGCAGGACGACCGGGTCGTTTTTGTGGGAGATGTGGTGGGCACTGGCTCATCCCGGAAATCGGCTTGCAATTCTTTGATGTGGCATATTGGTGAAGATATTCCTTATGTGCCCAATAAGCGGAGAGGGGGAGTGGTCATGGGTGGGTTGATTGCGCCCATTTTTTTCAATACTGTGGAGGACTCAGGAGGGCTGCCCTTGATGGCTGATGTGTCCAAGATAAACACCGGTGATCTCATCACCATCGATACCACATCCCAAAATATATTCAATGAAGCTGGAGAAAAAATATCTTCGTTCAAAATCCAGCCTCCTACCCTTAAAGATGAATACAGAGCAGGAGGGCGGCTCAATCTGATCATCGGCCGGACGTTGACCGAAAAAGCCAGAAAAACCTTGAACATGGGTAAAGCAGATTTTTTTACCAGCATGGAGTGGCAGTCTCCAAAAAAAGGACAGAGTTATTCTCTAGCCCAGAAGATTGTGGGCAAAGCCTGCGGTGTGGAGGGAGTGTTGCCCGGAACGGCCTGTGAGCCAAAGATGGCCACAGTGGGCTCTCAAGACACCACAGGCCCCATGACCGCCGATGAGCTGAAAGAACTGGCCTGTCTGGAATTCCAGACGGAACTGTTCATGCAGTCCTTCTGCCACACAGCAGCTTACCCCAAATTACCTGATGTGAAGATGCATAAGTCTCTCTCTCGATTCATCATTGAACGGAAAGGTATCTCCCTCCGTCCAGGAGACGGAGTCATTCATACCTGGCTGAATCGATTCTTGATCCCTGATACATTGGGTACAGGGGGAGATTCCCACACTCGGTTCCCCCTGGGTTTAAGCTTTCCGGCTGGCTCTGGTTTGGTCGCTTTTGCTGGCACTCTTGGATTCATGCCTCTGGATATGCCTGAATCTGTGTTGGTTAGATTTAAAGGGAAGTTGAATCCTGGAATCACCCTGCGGGATGTGGTCAATGCCATTCCTTATTTTGCCATCAAAGAGGGCCTGTTGACAGTGGAAAAAAAAGATAAAAAGAATATTTTCAACGGACGCCTAGTGGAGATGGAGGGACTTCCTGATTTGGCTGTTGAGCAGGCCTATGAACTTTCCAATGCTACGGCCGAGCGTTCCGCAGCAGGGGGAACAGTGGCCCTGAGTGAGAAGAGTGTCATCCGTTATATCAAAAGCAATATCGCCTTGATGAACAAGATGATTCAGGAAGGTTACCAGGATGCGGATACATTGAAGAGGCGGATAGAAACTTGCCGCCATTGGCTAAAAGATCCTGTTCTTCTGCGAAGGGATGAAAACGCTTCTTATGCTGCTGTTCTGGAGATTAACCTTGAGGACATCAAAGAACCCATAGTCGCCTGTCCTAATGATCCTGATGACGTGAAACTCCTCTCTGAGGTGGAGGGGGAAAGCATTGATGAAATATTCATCGGCTCTTGCATGACCAATATAGGTCATTTCCGGGCAGCTGGCAGGATCTTTGAAGATGAAGGTTATCTCCCCACCCGCGTTTGGCTTACTCCTCCCACCAAAATGGACAGAGCCCAATTGCTCAGAGAAGGTTATTATTCCGTGTATGCCAGTGCAGGTGCCAGGACTGAAATTCCTGGCTGTTCCTTGTGTATGGGGAATCAGGCAAGAGTCAGGCCAGAAGCAACTATCATTTCCACTTCCACCAGGAATTTCGACAATCGTATGGGAGATGATTCTCGCGTATATCTGGGATCAGCAGAACTGGCTGCCGTGGCCGCTTTATCCGGAAAACTCCCCACTGCTGATGAATATTTTTCCATTTTTAAGAATAAAATCGAACCCCATAAACAAGAAATCTACACATATCTCCAATTTGACCAAATGAAAGATCTTCCCCTGGCGTATTGAAAAAAATCTTTCACTTTTTTCGAAAACCCGGATAGAGAGGAAAAACAAAGCGGGCTTGACAGGAATAACAGTCCGGCTGCAGGGCAGGCTGGTGGTAATGTTTTACTTGTGGAGGAAGAGTATTCATTTCATTTTAGAGGAGGAAGAAGATGATTCACCTGGAAGGAAAAAAAGCCCTTATCACTGGAGGATCAAGGGGAATAGGCAGAGCCACAGCAATACTTTTCGCCATGAGCGGAGGCGATGTGGCCATCAATTATCACACCCATAAAAAGGCTGCTGAACAAGTTCAGAAAAAAATAACAAAAATAGGCAAGGAGTGCCTCATTTTTCAAGCAGATCTTGCCCAACCCACCCATATTCAAAACATGGTAGAAAGAGTGATAGACCGATGGGGAAGGATCGATATATTGGTCAACAATGCTGGAATCTGGACCTACGGCGAGATGGGAAATATGGAAGAAAAAGTGTGGATAGAGACCATGAAAGTCAATCTGGACAGTGTATTCCATGCTTGCAATGAAGTGGTGCCTTTCATGAAAGAGAAAAGGAGAGGGTGGATCATAAATGTCTCATCCACTGCTGGAGTGAGAGGGGAGGCATTTCACTCTCATTATGCAGCCACCAAAGGAGCTTTGATATCTTTGACAAAATCCCTGGCTGTGGAACTGGCTCCTTTTCAAATCAGAGTCAACTGTGTGGCTCCTGGCTGGGTGGATACAGATATGTGCACCGAAGTTTTCGCTGATCCTGATTACCGCAGGAGTGTGGAAGAGAGTATCCCATTAAAAAGAGTGGCCTCAGCAGAAGATATCGCCGGCCCAATTCTTTTTCTGACTTCTGATCTGTCCAGTCATATCACAGGGGAAGTATTGAATGTGAACGGAGGATCTGTCCTCTGTGGCTAAAACATCTTGCCTAATGGCTTCATTTTTGTTAATTTTTAACATAAGTTTAAAAGGAGGCTTTCATGGAGGAAGAAATCGGTAAAATCACTCATTATTTCTCAAAAATAAATGTGGGCGTTTTGGAGTTATCTAAGGGAAAGCTGGAAGTTGGGGATACCATTCATATCAAAGGACACACTACAGATTTCTACCAAAAAGTGGAGTCCATGCAGGTGGAGCATCAGTCTGTGGATTCAGCCCAACCCGGCGAGCCAGTCGGTCTTAAAGTGGAAAGCCCTGTTAGAGAAAATGATCTGGTGTTAAAGGTGACCGAAGACTGATGGCATCTTCATAAACTATCCCTTCACACTCCAATAGACAAAAATTAGTGCGGAAAGGAGTGGATCAGCATTGAAAGAAGATAAGCCTTCCAGGAAGGATTTGAAATCATCAGCAGATCGATGGAAAAGGGAAAAATATGATCCAGCATTCAGGAAAAAAAAGGGTACCAACCGGGATTTCACCACCATTTCAGGGAAAGAAATAAAAGAGCTTTACACTCCGGCTGATCTGGAAGATTTTGACTACCAGAAAGATCTAGGATTTCCTGGTGAATATCCTTTCGCCAGGGGAATTCATCCCACCATGTACCGCGGCCGTCTCTGGACCATGAGGCAGTTTTCTGGATTCGGAACTCCAGAGGACACCAATAAAAGATACAAATATCTGCTCGCTCATGGACAAACGGGATTGAGCGTGGCTTTTCATCTTCCTACCCTGATGGGTATTGATTCTAACCATCCTTTGGCTCAAGGGGAGATAGGCAAATGCGGTGTAGCTGTAGATTCACTGGCAGATATGGAAATCTTATTTGACGGGATTCCTCTGGATAAAGTCTCAACTTCTATGACCATCAATCCTCCAGCGGCCATCCTCTGGGCCATGTATATTGCGGTGGCTGAGAAACAAGGTGTTTCTCCGAAACTTATCTCCGGAACTATCCAGAACGATATTCTCAAGGAATACATAGCTCAGAAAACATTTATTTTTCCTCCCCGTCCCTCCATGAAGCTGATCGTGGACACTTTTGAGTTTGGGGCCAAACATGTTCCTCGATGGAACACCATCTCCATATCTGGATATCATATCAGAGAGGCTGGATCCACCGCCGCTCAAGAGCTGGCTTTTACTCTAAGAGACGGGATTGAATATGTGGAATGGGCTGTGGAGAGAGGACTGGAGATTGATGAGTTCTCTCCACGGCTTTCTTTCTTTTTCAATTCACATAACGATTTTTTCGAAGAAATTGCCAAATTCAGAGCTGCAAGAAAAATCTGGGCGGGGGTGATGAGGGAAAGGCTTGGAGCAAAAAATCCCAGATCATGGTGGCTGAGATTTCATACTCAGACCTCTGGTGTTTCCCTGATGGCGCAGCAGCCGTATAACAATGTGATCAGAGTGGCCATTCAAGCGCTGGCAGCAGTCATGGGAGGCACTCAGTCCCTCCACACCAACTCTCTTGATGAAACCTATGCTCTTCCCTCAGAAGAGGCTGTCACCATCGCTTTAAGAACACAGCAGATCATCGCTCATGAGAGTGGAGTGGCCAACTGTATAGATCCTTTGGGAGGAGCCTATTTTGTAGAAAAAATGACCAGAGAGATGGAGGATGAAACCAAAGATTATATCAAAAAGATCGATGATATGGGGGGGATGGTCAAAGCCATAGAACTTGGTTATCCTCAAAGGGAAATCGCCGAAAGTGCTTACAGATATCAGAGGGCTGTAGAAAAAAAGGAAAAGATCATAGTGGGAGTCAATGCTTTTCAGATGGAACATGAGCCCATTTCCTTATTAGAGATCGATGAATCCGCAGCCAAACAACAGCTGTCTCGATTAAAAGAAGTCAAGAAGACAAGGAATAATAATCAGGTCAAGCAGAGCCTGAGTGATTTGAAAAAAGCGGCTGAAGGCAACCAGAATCTGATGCCTTTTCTCCTGAACTGCGTTAAGGCTTATGCTACTTTGGGAGAGATCACCGATTCCCTAAAGGATGTTTATGGAGAATACCAAGAACCCATAATGTATTGATAAAGAACAGAGCATGTTCTCCCACAGGCGTTGGCAGGTTGATGGTCAGCAGAAGAATAAATTTAATTTTTGGAGGAATACATGGTTGAAAGGAAGATCAGGATCTTGGTAGCCAAACCCGGACTGGACGGTCATGACCGGGGAGCAAAAGTGATTTGTCGGGCCTTGAGAGACCAGGGATATGAAGTCATCTACACCGGTCTTAGAAGAACACCTGAGGAAATCGTTAATGCTGCCGTTCAAGAAGATGTGGATATCATCGGATTGAGTATTTTATCAGGGGCTCATAATGCCCTTTTTCCCAAAATCATGGAGCTCCTCAGAGAAAAAGGAGCCCATGATATCCAGGTCATTGCAGGCGGGGTTATTCCTGAAAAAGATATTCCACTTTTAAAAAAAATAGGAATCAAGGAGATTTTTTTGCCTGGGTCCTCCACCCAAAATATTGGAAATTGGATAAAGGAAAACATAAGGAGGCCTTCACCGCAGCCCCAACAAAATTCTTGACATCATATTTTTAATTTGATATTCAAATAAACAGACTGATGCCCAGAAAACACTTTTCTTTAATCATCATCCCTCATCAAAAAGGAAAATCAAGAACCCTATCTTTCTCCAAAAAAACCATAAAAGTGGCCCTCAGCTTAGGCGCTTTCTCGTTGGTAGTCCTGGTCCTGTTTCTGATCGACTATTTCACTTTGAGTGGGACCAGACAAAAATACAAGGATCTTCTCCAGAAGAACAGAGAGCAGGAAGAAACCATCGGCCATTATCAAGACTCCATAACAGAGCTCCAAAACACCATCACCCATTTTGCCAATTATGCAAAAAAGCTCAATATAATGGCTGGGCTGAAATCCCCTGATATGTTGAAAGAGGTGGGAATAGGAGGAGGAGAGGCCAAAACCGAGCAATATGAATATTCTGCTGGCTCTTCCTCCAAAACGGATATCACACAGTTGAAGGATATCAATCAGAAAGCCAAAGGAGTGGAGAAGAATCTCAATACACTGGTGCAATTTTTTGAAGAACAGTCATTGAAACTTGCCGCCACTCCCACTATTTGGCCCGCCAACGGGTGGATGACATCCGCTTATGGCTGGAGAAAAGATCCTTTCACAGGAAAAAGAGCTTTTCACTCCGGGGTAGATATTGCTACCCATTATGGCAATCCTGTTTACGCTACTGCCGATGGAGTAGTGGTTCGGTTGAAGAGAGAGAAAATAGGAGGGAGAACCATCATCCTGAGCCATCGAGGAGGCTATACTACTGTTTATTGTCATCTGAGTAAATTCCTGGTCAAACCCGGTCAGAAAGTTAAGAGAGGAGATATTATCGGAGAAGTTGGAAAAACAGGCAAATCTTTAGGACCTCATGTTCACTATGAAGTCCGGGTGAACGGAAAAACGGTCAACCCCTATTATTACATCCTGGAAGAGTGATTTTTTCCTTACCTCCTGTTGTTTCCCTTAACACAAAACACTGCCCACTTTGATTTTCCCTCCCAGTGAGAAAGAATAAGCGTTCATAGGATTTCTGTTTTCAGGCTGGAGATTTTGGATCAAAAAGACGCTTCCTTTTCCACAATAAACCTCAATGCCTTCTTTCCTTAGACTCAAAATTTCACCAGGGAGATGAGGCTTATGAACTTCAGCATGAACCTTTTCGCCTCTGAGAATCTTTATTCGTTTGCCGTCAATAAAAGTAAAAGCCGAAGGCCAAGGATTTAAAGCTCTCACTTGCCTCTCTATGCTGAGTGCATCTTTCTCCCAACATATTTTTCCATCTTTCTTTCTTAACCTGGGGGCATAGGTGGCTTGTGAATGGTCTTGCTGTAAGGGCTTGATTTTGTCAATATTTGCCAATGTCTCCAGAAGGAGCTGGGCTCCTTTTTCTGCTAACCGATCCATCAGCTCGCCAGCCGATTCTCCGGGACGGATGGCCACTTCTTGTTGAGACAGGATATCTCCTTCATCCATTTTATGGTTAAGCTCAAATATGGTCACTCCTGTCTTTTTCTCTCCTTTAAGAATGGCCCATTGCACAGGAGAAGCTCCTCTGTACTTTGGAAGCAAAGAAAAATGGACATTGACAGAATTGTATGGAGGGAGATAAATGATAGAGGAGGGAATGATCTGTCCATAGGCCACCACCACATTCAGATCGGGTCTGACTCTTTTTATTTTTTCTACAGCCGCAGCGTTATTTTTTATGCTTGGCGGTTGGAAGCAAGGAATACCTTGTACCCTGGCAAATGCCTTGACAGCAGATGGGGTGAGTTTTTTGCCTCTCCCCGAAGGCCTATCTGGCTGGGTGATCACCAGTTCCACAGTGTGTCCGGCCTTCAAGATATTTTTCAGACAAGGAAGTGCGGAAGGAGGGCTTCCAAAGAAGACGATCCTCATCAGAAATTTCTCTTTATTGTTCTTTTTTTCAGTTTTTTCTTGATCAGATTTCTTTTAAGAGGGCTGAGGTGATCGATAAACAGTTTGCCGTTAAGATGATCGATTTCGTGACATAATACCCGGGCTAATAGTCCTTCTGCTTCTATCTTTCTTTCCTTTCCTTTCAGATCGATGCCCTTGATGGCTACCTGGAAAGGTCGGGTTACTTTTTCCTGAATATCAGGGACAGAGAGACAACCTTCTTCTTGGCTGTCCTCTCCCTCTTTGCTTAAAAGTTCCGGGTTGATAAGAATAAACAGATCTTTTTCATTCTCTCCTACAGAGAGATCAACGGTTATGAGCCTGAGGCTGCGGTTGACTTGAGGAGCAGCCAGGCCGATTCCTGGGGCTGCCCACATGGTCTGCACCATACTCTGAGCCAGTCTTTTAATCCGGGGATCGATATTTATTATGGGTTCTGCTTTTTTGATGAGAATAGGATGGCCGTATTTTATGATTTCTAATAAAGTCATTTCTTTCAGTTTCCTGTGGATTTCTTACCTTTTATTCTAAAAGAAATTCATCCTTTTGCACAAGACCAAGATGAGACAGTAAGCATCTTTTTTCCCCGGAAAAAAGATGCTTGCCATAAGATAGCTCAGGCGTGATATCCCTTTTTTTTAGCTGAAATGAAGCTGATATGTGATGATGAAATAGCTTTAATTCAGAAACAGAGAAATATAATTTATATGCCCTGGTATACGATGAAGCGGCTCTTTTCCAAGCCTTGAAGAAAAAGGGCCAAGCGGTCGTAGACAGGTTCAACCTTATCCCCGAAACGATCTTTCAAATGGCCTGCCAATTCTCTAACCGTATGCTGACCATCACATTTTTCCCATACAAATGTCCCTACTTCGTCCAAACGGATTGAGTAGTAAGGATTCTTTAAACGGGGAAGGATGAATTTTGCAAGCCATTGGTTATGGACCTTAGGCTTCAGCAGTAGAATCAATCCCTCCTTATTTTTTTTCCACTGAATGTTTCTGACTGGAGTGAGTTCTAGAAGATTAGTGTTTTTCTCTTTTATCCTATTTTTGTTCACTATTCTCTTACCATATCAGCTTTCCTTCTCTTCGGATGGAGCACCGAATTCGCCTGCGTCTATCATCTTTTTGTAAGGGAAATAAATCAGGATAAAACCGAGGACCAAAAATATGATCAAGCCCAACCAAGGATTGTTCAGGGATTCGGGCATGGTGACTTTGGCTCCCTTTAAAGCGGCGGTAATGATTCCCAAGATGGCTTGTCCAGCTATCAATCCTGAGGCCAGCAGGAGGCCAATATTCCCCACAATTTCTTTCCCCCGGCCAGTAGGTTTTCTTTGTTTTACCCTGTTGTTCAAGATATATTTTAAGACTCCTCCGAAAAAGATACAGGCTGTGGCCCGAAAAGGAAGATACATTCCCACAGCAATGAGCATGGGAGAAGGAGATCCGATAAGAATAAGCACCACAGCCAGTAGCATTCCCGCGATCACCAGCGGCCAGGCCATTTCTCCTCCCACGATTCCATTGGCCATGGTGGCCATCAGTCCAGCTTGAGGAGCGGGCAGGGCTTCGCTTCCGATCCTCATGGTGTTGTGGAGAAGCTGAAGCGAGAAAGTCAGGGTCAGAGCAGCAGCAGTCACTCCGATAATTCCCCCTATTTGCATGCGCCAGGGGGTTCCGCCAAGAATATGTCCCACTTTCCAGTCCTGAATCATATCTCCCGCCACACCAGCCACACAGCAGACCACGGCTGCCACCCCTAGTACCGCAGCAATTCCTTCGTTTCCTCTTTGTCCCATGATGACCATCATCAAAGCGGCAATCAGCAAAGTGGTAAGAGTAAGTCCTGATATAGGATTGGAAGAAGAGCCGATAATCCCCACCAGATAGCCAGCTACCGCAGCAAAAAGCAGCCCCATAATAATCATGACCAAGGCTGAGACTAGAGAGGATCCAAGATTCCTGGTGAATATGTTGTAGAGGATGATCATGGGAATAATGAGAGCCATAATGGCCAAAATTATAGAAGGGAAAGGCAAATCCTTATCTGTCCTGAGAGTTTCTGAAGCTTCTTCTGTCCGAGCCTTTTTGACATCTGTTATGGAGCGCCCGATTCCAGTGATAAGGCTCTTACGCATTCTGTACAAGGTATAAAAGGCTCCCACCAGCATGGCTCCTACGGCAATGGGCTTGATCTGAGCATTGTAAGCCGAGACCGCCATAGTGGTCCAGTTTCCGCCAAATTCGGTCACAATTCTTCCTAAATCCCCGCTGATAAAAAGGAGGATGGGCATCAGAAAAAGCCAACCTAACACTCCCCCGGAAAAAGTCAATGCTGCCAAAGTAGGGCCGATGATGTAACCGACTCCAGTCATGGCCGCATTGGCTGCTGGGGACTCTATGAACATTCTTCCTTTGATGGCCTCCGGGGTTTTGTAGACAAGGTTATTCTCCCCGTCTAAATAAGAAATTCGGGATAAACCGGGAATCTTGAATACAGTTCTTACGTATGGTTTGATGATGCGAATGCCGTTTTCACTGGTAAAAAATTCAACAAAGGCACCCAGTCCCATGGCCCAGAACATGTAAGCAGCATTAGCTCCCCCTTTCTGTCCTGTTTTGACCATTTCCGCGCAGGCCACGCTTTCCGGAAAAGGAAGTTCGACGTCTTCAACCAGAGTTCGCCTGACCAGGATGATGAGAAAGACGCCCAGGATACCTCCCACCAACATAAGAAGGGAAGACTTGACCAGGTCAAATTTTGTCCACACCCCAGTCATGAGAAAGGCCGGGATGGTGAAGATTGCTCCCGCAGCTAGGGCTTCCCCCACCGCTCCGGTGGTTCTGGCCAGATTTTCCTCCAAAATAGTGCCCTTGAGAGGCCGGAGAACGGCCATAGCAATCACCGCTGCCGGAAAGGTGGCAGCTACGGTCATACCCACAAGAAGCCCCAGATAAGCATTAGCTGCTCCCAGAATGATAGCCATGATGATCCCCAGGAAAATAGCTTTGAATGAGATTTCCTTTAAAGATTTTTCAGGGGGAACGTAAGGCTTATAGGCTTCATCACTCATTATGGTCTCCTTTTTGATCGGCGATTTTCTGGAAATATATATTTCTCCTGGATAAAAAGTCAAGGAAAAATAAGAATTCTACAAAGGAATTCAATAATACCTGCTTGTTTTTTTATTTGCTTGAAAGATAAAATTGTGCTAAATAAAAGATATAGGTAAAGAAAGAGATGAGCATGATCAGCTGGATTAAGAAAAATATCTTTTGTGACTTGGCCATTGACTTGGGTACCGCTAACACTTTGGTTTACCTGAAAGGAAAGGGAGTCATTGTTCAAGAACCCTCTATCGTGGTGGTTAACAAACAGAGCGGCAAAGTGGAAGCAGTCGGAAAGAGGGCCAAGGACATGCTGGGGAAAACGCCGTCCACTGTTCTCACCATTAAACCCATGAGAGATGGAGTTATCGCTGATTTCGAGATAGCAGAAAGAATGCTTGATTACTTCATCAAAAAATCTACCAACAACCGAAGTTTTCTGATAAGGCCAAGAATAGTGATTGGAATTCCTACAGGGGTAACCCAAGTGGAAAGACGGGCAGTGAAGGATGTGGCTATGAGAGCCAAAGCTTCGGAAGTGTTTTTAGTCGAGCAGCCCATGTCTGCTTCCGTAGGGGCAGAACTGCCTATATCAGAACCCACAGGAAATATGATTGTGGATATCGGTGGAGGCACCACCGACATCGCTGTGATATCACTCCATGGGATTGTGTTCAATCATTCCATCAGAATTGCTGGAAATGAGATGGATGAAGCCATCACTCAATACATAAAGAAAAAATACAATTTGCTCATCGGAGAAAGAACAGCCGAGCAGGTAAAAATGCAGATTGGCTCAGCTTATCCTCTTGACGAGCCCATGACCATCGAGATAAAGGGAAGAGACTTGAAGGAAGGTATCCCAAAAACTATAGTGGTTGACGACCAGGAGATAAGAGAAGCTATGGATGATGTGATCTCTTCGGTGATCAACGCTATCAGGATAGCCCTGGAAAGAACTCCTCCCGAGCTGTCAGCCGACATTATTGACCGAGGGATTGTGCTCACTGGGGGAGGCGCCCTTCTCAAAAATATAGATAAAAGAATTTGTGAGGAGACTCAATTACCTGTTTTTATCACTGATGATCCTTTATCCACAGTGGTTCTCGGTGCGGGAAAGATGCTGGATGACCTAGAGCTTCTAAAAAAAGTTTCTTTAATTTGATCCTTTAGATTTTCATGCCCCTATTTTCAAAAGAAAAAAAGAGTATTTCCATTCTGGCCGGGTTGATCTTTCTGCAGTTGGTGCTGATTTCTCTGCAAGTTCCTCTAGAAGAAGAGAATTATTTAAAGAGGACTGTTTTTTCTGTCTTTTCTGCCGTGCAGCACGGATTTGCTTTCACTTTACGGAAAATTGGTGAAGTATGGAAAAGCTATTTCTATCTGCGTGATGTCATGAATCAGAACGAAAAAATGAAAGAAGAGATGTTTTTTCTAAGACAAGAGAACAATCTTCTCCGGAACGCTCTTTCCAGTCTCATGGATGAAAAAGAAATTAAAGACAGGCTTTCCAGGCTTCATGAGAGTATTATGGTGGCTCGAGTCATAGGATTGGATGCCAGCAACTTCTACAAATCTATGATAATCGACAAAGGCCTTTTGGATGGCCTCAAGAAAGATATGGTGGTTTTGGATAAATATGGAAATTTAGCAGGAAGAATAGTGGGATCTGTTTCTATCAAGGAATCCAGAGTGCAGTTGATCACTGATACTGACAGTGGAGTCAGCGTGTTTTCAGAGAAAGACAAAGTGCCTGGTGTTGTTTCTGGAGATGGAGAAGGAGGATGTGACTTGGATTACATTCTGGCCACCCAAACAATAACTGATGGAACACGGCTCATCACTTCCGGCTTTGATGGCCTATATCCCAGAGGGATCCAAGTTGGCGAAATCATCTCAGTCTCAACCACCACTGCTCTTTTCCACAATATAAAAGTAAAACCTTATTTTGATTGGCGTCAACTGAACCAGGTTGCTGTTCTGATGAAAGATCCCCGTGAAATATTTTGAAGGTCCGTGTAAATGAGAAATGTGGTGCAAATCTTGTTGGCTGTAATTTTGGCCTTGTTCTTGTTCACTGTGCTCCAGAGGATTTCTGTATTTTTCATTCAATTGTTCAACTTTTTCAGTCTGGTGGTTCTCTACTTTGCTCTAACAAAAAATGAAATATACGGGGCTTGTATGGGGACTGTGTGCGGTCTTCTCCAGGATGCATTTTCTCTAGGAGTGTTTGGAGTATCCGGCATCTCCAAAACCATCATGGGTTTTCTGGCTGGATATATCTCAAAGAAAATCAATGTTATCCCTTATTTCCGTAACCTTGTTTTTATGTTCATAATGCTTTGCTTGGAATTCGCTCTGTGGTCGTTTCTCTACACTTTCATTTACTCAGAAAAGCTGTTGATCGGAAAAAATTTATTCACCCTCCAGCCCGCAGCTACAGCCATCTTGGGAAGCCTTCTTTTTCTCTTTCTGCCAAAAACAGGGATTTCTCCTGAAAGTCAGATATGAATAATCATATGAACAGCAGAATCTATGAAGAATTGTCCTCGCTTGAGAGAAGAGCTCTAAAGGTCTATCTGGTGGTAGAGGTGCTATTCGTGTTATTGGTCTTTGCCTTCTGGAAAATTCAAATTCTCGATCATCAAAGGTACTGGAATCTCTCGGAATCCAACAGAACAAGAGAGGTAACCCTCCTTTCTCCGAGAGGATTGATCACGGACAGGAACGGAGTAATACTTGCCAAGAACGAAGCTTCTTTTAAAGCATCTATCATTAGAGAGAACTGCCAGGATTTCAATCTCTCTTCTCGGAGAACAGGCCGTCTCCTGGGCATGAATGATAAAGTTTTGAAGGAGAGAATCAAAAAATATGAATTTCTGCCTCTGTTTAAGCCTGTGGTGATAAAAGATGATTTATCTTTTAGTGAAGTGTCTCGGATTGAGGGAAGGAAACTGGAAATGCCTGAGCTTATGCTTCAGATGGAGCCAAAACGATCCTACCCCTTCGGCCGTTTCGCCTCTCATGTTCTGGGTTATCTCCAGGAATTATCCCCAGAAGACATGGAAAAAGGCCTCTATTCAGAGAAGCGATGGGGCCGGCTTGTGGGAAAAACAGGAATAGAGAGACAATACGATAATGCTCTACAGGGAACAGATGGAACAGAAATACAGGTTGTGGATCATGTGGGAAGAGTCAAAGAGAGTTTAGTCCGTAAGGATCCCATACCGGGTGATGACATAAGGCTGACCCTGGATTTTGATATCCAGAAAAAAGCGGAGAATCTTCTCCAGGATAGAGAGGGAGCCGTGGTGGTGCTGGATGTTAAAAAAGGAGAAATTTTAGCTTTGGCCAGTTACCCTGATTATGATCCCAATAAGTTTATCCACCGATTCACTCCTGAAGAATGGCTTGATTTGATCAAAAGTCCGGAGTTTCCTTTAGAAAACCGGGCCATAAGAGGTTTGTATGCACCTGGTTCTGTATTCAAATTGACTGTGGCCATTGCCGCCCTTGACTCAGAGTTGATCACAGAGAGAACTTCTTTTTATTGCAGCGGGGGGATACGAATCTACGGACATCTATTCTCGTGCTGGTTTCAACCTGGTCATGGATCAGTTAGCTTTTATAAAGGAATCAAGCATTCCTGTAATATTTATTTTTATCAGTTGGGGAAAAGGCTGGGAATTGAAAAAATCCATGGTTACGCTACCATGCTGGGGTTTGGAACAAAGACCGGGGTGGATATACCTGGAGAGAAGAAAGGATTGGTTCCCAGTCCGGAATGGAAAAAAGAAGTCAAGAAGGCTCCTTGGTTCCCTGGAGAAACCATTTCTGTAGCCATCGGCCAAGGTCCTCTGCTGGTCACTCCCCTTCAAGTGGCTTTTCATACAGCTTTGATTGCCAACAAAGGAGTGATGATTTCTCCTCATCTTTTTCTTTCTTCAGGGTCTCCTAAAGGGAGAAGCATAAAAAGAGAGCTTATGCTCAAAAGACGCAGGGTTAAAATCAAACCTTCTGCTTTTGAGAAGGTTATAAAAGGGATGTGGCAGGTGGTCAACCAAGGAGGCACCGGAAGAGCTGCTAAGATATCCGGCTATGATATCTGTGGCAAAACCGGCTCCACTCAACTGGTCAGCCGCAGTGCAAATAGGGACATTGATGAAGAGAGTCAAAAAATAAAAACCCATTCTTGGTTTGCAGGATTTGCTCCCAAGGACGATCCTAAGGTAGCAGTGACTGTGCTTGTGGAATATGGAGGAATGGGAGGCGCCACCGCTGCTCCTCTGGCAAGAGAGCTTCTCAAGATATACAAGAAAAAATATGATTGATAGGTACCAGTTCAAAAACATGGATTGGATTCTGGTGGTCCTGTTGCTGCTGAACACCATTATCGGAGTCGTCTTCATTTACAGCTCCTCACATCATCTGCCCGGAAATTATTATCTGAAGCAGATTTTCTGGATTGTGTTGAGTTTGATTGCTCTGTTTCTGTTTGTCTCTTTAGACTACAAGTTCCTGACAGCTTACTCGTTTTATCTGTACATCATGTTGGTTATTCTGCTGGTCTGGATGCTTTTTTTTGGCAAACAGGTAGCCGGGACGCGAAGTTGGATCAAGTTTCCCGTTTTTCAAGTCCAACCTTCTGAGCTGATGAAGGTGGTTCTCATCCTTGTTCTGGCTCAAAGCTTTTCACACTTTAGAAAGGATTCATTGACCAGGAATAAGCTTTTTCTATCGGCCTCTCTGGTAGCCGTCCCCGTTGTTCTGGTTGGCCTGCAGCCAGATTTAGGAACTGCTCTAAGTTATCTTCCCATCCTGTTGGCCTGTTTTCTTTTAGTCGGTTTGAATAGGAAAATTATAATATCTTTGCTCATTTTTGCTTTTCTCCTGGGGATTGGGGGATGGAATTTAGGTCTAAGGGATTATCAAAAGAAACGGCTGGAGGTTTTGCTCTATCCCGCACATGACCCTTTAGGGGCAGGATATCATATCCAACAGTCAAAAATTGCCATCGGGTCAGGAGGCTTTTTAGGGAAAGGATACAAAAAGGGCACTCAGAGCCAATTAAGATTTTTACCAGCAAGGCATACAGATTTCATATTTTCGGTTATCGGTGAAGAGTCTGGTTTTTTAGGTGTGGCTGGTGTTTTATTGATCTATTTTTTATTGTTATCGAGACTTTTTCTTTCTGTAAAAAAATCAAGGGATAGGGCAGGAGTTTACATCGCATTTATGGTGGCGGTGATGATTTCTGCTCAATTTTTTATAAACATTTTCATGATTATTGGGCTTTTTCCCATTGCGGGAATTCCTCTGCCGCTGTTGAGTTATGGGGGGTCGTCACTGCTCACCACATATTTGAGCATTTCTCTGGTGTTGAATGTAAAAATGAGAAGATTCGTCAATGTGTAGATAAACCTTCTATGGTCTTGGACCAATAAATTGAGAAACTCCTGTATTTTATAAGCCTTGACCCTCCTTATGGCTCTCTCTTATCATAATCAGTAAAAAAACAAATATGAGAGACAAAAAAAATTTAGAAAATATTTTGAGACAGGTAGAAAAGCCGGGCCGCTATGTGGGAGGAGAATGGAACCAAATCAAAAAAGATCCACAGAAAGCGAGAGTCAAGATTGCCCTGGTCTTTCCTGATGTTTACGAAATTGGGATGTCCTACCTGGGTCAGAAGATACTTTATCATATTTTAAACAGCCAGCCTTTCTTTCTGGCCGAAAGAGTTTTTGCTCCCTGGATCGACTTTGAACAAAAGCTGAGGTCAAAAAAAATCCCTCTCTTTTCTTTAGAAAACAGAATTCCTCTACCAGAATTTGATGTCCTTGGTTTTTCCCTCCTGTATGAACTGAATTATTCCAATATTTTGACCATCCTTGAGCTAGGCCGTGTTCCCTTTTTTTCAAAAGAAAGAAGCCTTGATCATCCTCTAGTCCTTGGCGGAGGACCAGCTGTTTTCAATCCTGAACCGGTAGCTGATATCTTTGATCTATTCCTGATCGGGGATGGAGAGGAGGCCTTTGTAGAGATTGTGGAAAAATTCATGAATCTCAGGAACGAGCATAAAGACAAGATGACCCTCCTAAAAGAGATGGCTAAAATCAAAGGAAGCTATGTTCCTTCCTTCTACACTCCTTACCAGCCGTCAAAATCTTCTCTTCTGGCTGTAAAGCCTCACCCGGGGATGCCGAAGAAGGTTGAAAAAAGAATCCTTTATCCATTTCACAAGGCTCCCTTTCCAGAAGAGGTCATTGTTCCCAACGTGAAAGTGGTTTTTGATCGGGTAGCAGTGGAAGTGGAAAGAGGCTGCCCTCAGAAATGCAGGTTCTGCCAGGCTGCCAGCATCTATTTCCCTCCTCGCACCAAGAGCCCTTCTTATGTCCTGCATAATGTGTTGAACAGCCTCCATCTCACCGGCTATGAAGATGCCTCCTTGGCCTCTCTCTCGGTAAGTGATTATCCTTATCTTGATGATATTGTAGAGATATTGATGGATAGGCTTAAAGAGAAGAAAATATCTCTTTCTCTTTCTTCACTTCGTCCCCGCGGCCTTTCAGCCGGAGTGGCCAAAAATATCCTTAAAGTAAGAAAAACCGGGTTTACTCTTGTGCCTGAAGCAGGAACGGAAAGACTGCGACGAGTGATCAACAAAGACCTCAATGACCAGGACATTTGGGAGGCTTCAAAAACAGCCTTTTTCCGGGGATGGAGGCTGCTCAAACTCTATTTCATGGTCGGGCTTCCCAGCGAAACTGACGGGGATTTGGAGGGGATAGTGAATATGGTAGAAGAAATCATAAGAATGGGCTACAAATCTCTAAAATCTGCTCCCCGGATCAATCTCAGCATTTCCTCTTTTATTCCCAAACCTCATACTCCGTTTCAATGGCTGGAAATGCAAGATGAGAAAATATTGGAAGAAAAACATCGATTCATAAAATCCCGTTTAAAAAAATATCCATCGGTTAAATTCAAGGATCATTCACTGAAAAGTTCCTTATTAGAAGCAGTTTTTTCTCGAGGAGACAGGCGCTTGAATCAGATTCTGGTAGAATCCTGGAAAAGGGGATCACGCTTCGACAGCTGGAAAGACCTTTTCCGTTTTCCCGTGTGGTCTGACTGCTTTGAATCAAAAGAGCTCGATTATCACCTCTATCTTCAAGCACTCAACAAGAATGAAATTCTTCCCTGGGATCATGTGGATACAGGAATCAAGAAATCGCACTTGTTTAAAGAGCTGGAAAAAGCTTTGGAACAGAAGACCACAGCTTCCTGCCTGGAGACTCCATGTCAGATATGTGACGGTTGTTCCTTAACTCCCCAATTTAAGCATCAACTCAAGGAAAATATCAGGATACCCGGAGAAAAAGACTATTCACTTGGGAAAAAGAGAGGAATTGTTTTTCGTTATCGAGCTGGCTACTCTAAACAGGAGAACGCCCGCTATCTCTCCCATATCGATTTAAACAATATTATTCAGAGAAGCTTCCGGCGGGCAGGCATTAGGGTGGCTCATTCTCAAGGATTTCATCCCAAAATGCTGTTCTCTTATCCTCCAGCCCTTGCTTTGGGGATGGAAGGGAGGGAAGAAGTTCTTGAATTCAAATCTTGTTATCTTATTGAACAAAAAGAATTCTTGTCCTGCATAAACAGATATCTGCCTTCTGGTCTAAAATTTTTGAGCTTAAAAAGAATGGAAGACCACCATCCGTCTTTACATAAGGATTTGAAAACACTGGTGTATTCAGTGGACACGGAAGACTCAGAAATAAAGGAGGCTCTGGATAAAAAAGAAAGCGATGATTTACTCGGTTTTGAAGAAAGAATAACCAAGCGAGTGGATGATTTTATAGAAAAAACTGGAGAAGTAAACAGGGAAAGAGTATTTTTTGACAGCAACTCAAGAAGACTGTTCATTTACCAATCCTACTCTGGCCAAAAAAGCATTCGCCCTCAGGACATGGTCAGGGAAATTTTTGGGATCCAAAATCCTGTTTTTGTGATGACCCGAGAAAAAATCCTGTTTGAGGGAGACCTCTAAATTGACATGAAGGAGAGATTCCAGTATAAATTCGTAGATTATTCAATTCTCAATACAAATAAAAACAGGAGGGAAGATTGATTGATTTCAGTTTAACAGAAGAACAAAAGGCTCTGCAGGAAACGGCCCGTGAATTCGCTGTCAAAGAAATGAGACCCAATGCTGCCCAGTATGACAAGGCCGAAGAGTTCCCTGAGGCGGTGATGAAAAAAGCTTTTGAAGTAGGCTTTCTGACTTGTACCATTCCCAAGGAGTACGAGGGAGGAGGCCTGAGCGATCTTGACACTGTGATCATAAGCGAAGAACTGGCAGCAGGATGTGCTGGCATGTATACCACCATGATGGTTAATGCATTAGCCTACACGCCTATCATTCTGTATGGAACTGATGAGCAAAAAAAGAAATTTTTAACTCCTCTTACCAAAAAAATGTCCTTTGCTTCTTTCTGTTTAACAGAAAGGGAAGCAGGATCTGATGCCGGATCTCTTAAGACCAAGGCGAGAAAAGTTGGAGATGAGTATATCATCAACGGCTCCAAATGCTTCATTTCTAACGCCAGCATAGCCAATCTCTATGTGGTTTTTGCCAACACTGCTCCTGAAAGAGGAGCTCGAGGGATTAGCGCCTTCATCGTTCCCCGCGAAACACCTGGATTAACCATGGGCAAAGTTGAGGATAAAATGGGACATAGGGCTTCCAACACCGCTGAGCTCTTCTTCGATGATTGCAAAGTCCCTGCCGAGAATCTTTTGGGAAAAGAGGGAATTGGATTTCTTATCGCCTTGAAGACTCTGGATAGGACTCGATCCCCGGTGGGAGCTGCAGGGGTAGGAGTAGCCAAGGCTGCCCTTGAATATGCCGTAGACTATGCCCGAACAAGAGTTCAGTTCGGCAGGCCTGTGGCTCTTTTTCAACACATCGCCTTCCAAATCGCCCAGATGGCCATGGAGATAAATGCGGCCAGGCATCTGGTCTGGCATGCGGCCTGGCTCATGGATCAAGGAAAGCCGTGCGGGAAAGAATCAGCAATGGCCAAAGCCTACGGTTCCGATGTGGCCATGAAGGTCACCACCGAAGCGCTTCAAATTTTTGGCGGCTACGGCTACATGAAAGATTATCCCATGGAAAAATTGATGAGAGATGCAAAACTCCTGCAGATATACGAAGGAACCAATGAAATTCAGCGGCTGGTCATATCTCGGGAAGTCATAGGCCCCATAAAAAAGTAAGAATACGGATATACACAGCAGCGGTTGATTCTCCAGGGAAACCCCGCTTCTGGCTGTATTTTTATAAAAGGAGAAATTCTAGAAGATAGGGGAGGTTGAGTAAGGATTTAGAAAAAAATATTACTGATCAGGGGATCCTTGGATAATATCCATCAAATCCTCTTCCACCGATTTCTTTGGATGTTCGATGATTCTTCCCTGCTCGTGGCCATGGATGTAGACGATAAAAGTGGGAACTCTGATGATATTTTTGCCCTGAATATAAGATTTTCGATCTTCCTTATCCCTGGGAATTCCGATGTACGTGGTGGTGAGGAGAGGATTATCAGCCATCTCCATGATTTTAAAATAGGCACTGACATGCTGTTTGCTGTCAGGACACCATGTTCCCAAGAAAATTTCTATCTTAACGGGATAATCCAGGCCGTTTAACTCATGGATGGTCTGTATGGAAGGTGAATAGGAGTCAGCCTCCTCGCGCCAGCTGGGAAAATTCTGAAGAATATCATCCTTGCTTAAAGTGCCTAAAAAATTGCTCAACCCTTGGCTGGAACAAATGACCAGGAGAACAAAGATGGTGAGAGAAAGTGTGGTCTTGACTTTAAATAAATCCATAAGAGTAGAGGGAGGCTTTACATTTCTTCTTCTGTGAAGTATTCAGGAATTATTCCTAGGACTTCAACCCCAGCTCCTTTGGCGATATCGATAAGATCGATCACTCGGCGGTAAGGAAGCTTGGCGTCGGCTCTTATGAAGATGGTCTTATCCTGGCGGGTAGAATATATGCTTCTGAGTCGATCTTGAAGCATGTTTAACTCTATCTCTTCTTGATTGATCAAAACACTCATGTCTTTTTTCAGCGTCAAAACAATAAGCCCCTGGGGAGTGGCACTGGTGTCAGCTGTGGTCTCAGGAAGCTTCACATCAATTCCTTTCTGGACCATAGGCGTTATCACCATAAAGATAATCAACAGAACCAACAAAACATCGCACAAAGGAACAACGTTTGGTTCAGCTTTTGGCATGACAGCCTCCTTTATTCTCCATTTATGGCGATTTTATTTTATGATAATGCTTTGGGTGTTGTCAATGTGTTTCCATTGATTTTTTTGTGCAGGGATTATAATATAAAAAAGGATATGAAAGGAGAAAAAATGAGAGAATTGAAAGTGGAAGTGGTGGGGATAAAAGAGCGCTGCGGAGCCAAGCATAAAAAGGGAGATACTTTTTACATCAGGGGAGAAGGTACCATAGAGATCCCTTCCAGGAACAAAATCTGTCTTTACGCTTTAAACTCTCTCTTTCCCTTCCTGACAGCCAAACAAAGAGAGGATGAGCTGCCTCATGATGACTGGATTTCTGAGACGGAAACCCTTTGCTGCCCTGACCCCAAAGGAGTGGTGTTCAAGGTGACTCTCTTACCCCCCCAAACTAAATAAAAGACTCCCTTCCAGGGGCCTTTTTAGATTAACTCCTACCTTCTTATGTTTATGCTCATCACTTTCTTTTAAGATTCATGGTTTTTACCTGCACAACCAACCAGAAAAAGGGCAGCGCCACATAAAAAAATAACGTTTTCAAGCTTGAGGATATTTTATCTCTTCCCAGAAAACAGGATGGCCCGGGCATCATAGACGATGATCAGGGCCAGAACGATCAAAACTATGGTTACGCTGGCCAACAGATAACTGCTGGATTTAAAGAAGTGATATCCCTGATAAAGGAGAGCAGCTATAGTGGTGATCAACATAAAACAGGCAGGATAAATGGTGAATATTTTCGGTCTTTTGACTCCCACCAGATAGGAAGACACCACAATCAGAGCCAGAGCAGCCACCAACTGGTTTGATGCTCCAAACACCGGCCAGATAGCTTTGTACCCTTCCGTAGCTCCCAGCACAGCAGCGAAAATAAGAATGAAGGCAGAACTTAACCATCTGTTCTTGAATACCGGAACTTTCCTGCTCAACAATTCTGAAAAGATAAAACGTCCCAGCCTGGTGCCTGTATCCAGGGTTGTCAGGACAAAGGCATTCAACATAACCATCCCGAAGAAAAGTCCTATAGTCAAAGACAATCCAGGAAGAGAAGATATGAATCTTCCGTATCCAGTGGCAAAAGCCTGAATAGGATCTCCTAAAGAAGTCATAAGGTATTGAAAACCGAATTGACTCTTGGTGCCAGAAGGATCCCAGACCAAAGCACTGGCAGCAATGAATATGACCAGGCCAGCTAAAGCTGCTTCGGTGAGCATGCCCCCAAAACCGATGAATTTTCCACTGCCTTCATCAGCCAACTGCTTGGCTGTGGTTCCTCCTGCCACCACCGAATGGAAGCCAGAGATTGCGCCACAGGCCACAATGACAAAAAGGAGAGGCCAGAGAGGCCCTCCTTGGCTGGAGAAAGCCACAAGAGCAGGAGCATTGATGGAAGGATGAGAAGCGATAAGTCCGAGGTAGCCTGTTCCTAGTCCAACGAAAAGAATCCAAGTGCTGATGTAATCACGGGGCTGGAGAAGAAACCAGACGGGAAGGGAAGAAGCAAATAGGCTGTAAACAATCAGGATATAGAACCAAAAATTTTGGGGAGAAAGGCCTAACATTTGAGCAGGGAGTTGAATGGGATAGGACTCCCCCAAATAAATGAGAAAAGAAAGGGCCATCAAGGCGAAAACTGTGGCCACCGGAACGCTGATGCCTTTTTTATAGATAAGCCATCCAAAAATGATGGCGATCATCACCAATCCAAAAGTGGGGATGACAATTTCTGGCTGAGAAACAAGGGTCTGGGAGGCCACCACCGCAAACACAGCTATAACCAGAGCCAGTGCTAACCAGAGAAAGATAGAGAATATGATTTTGGTACGAAGCCCCAGAGTTTTTTCTGATATGTCGGCCAGGGAAGTGCCTTTATTCTGGACAGAAGTCATCAGTGAAGTATAGTCATGGACAGCCCCCAAAAATACACTTCCCAGCGCTACCCACAGCAGAGCCCCCAACCAGCCGAAATAGAGAACACCCAGAAGAGGACCGAGAATAGGACCAGCACCAGCTATGGAAGAGAAGTGATGGCCGAACAGCAATGATTTTTTGGCTGGAGAGTAATCGATCCCATCGTATAATTCTTTGGCTGGAGTGGAGCGGGAACTATCAGCCCGCACCACCTTTTTTTCTATATAGCTTCCGTAGACTTTGTAACCTGCGATGAGCCACAGGACAAGAACCAAGGCGATGATTAAAGTATTCATTTCTCCTTTGTTACAAATTCATTTTTAAATCAATTATTTAACCTGCATTATACAGAAATCATGGGACACGTTACCGGAAATTCGGGACATGTACCGATTTTTTTTCAAAATCGGTAACGTGTCCCTTGAATTTCCAGTACATGTCCCTGATTTCTCCTCTTATCCATGACAAATTGAAGGTTTTCCCAGATGCAGTCATGAATTATGGGAAATTAGGGACACCATCCCAATTTCAGAAAATTGGGTCATGTCCCCAATTTCCTGCCTCATATACATTGTTTCCAGCGAATTCATGAATAATCCAGGTTAATATAGTTTATATCATTTTGTTTGGCAAATGAAGATGGGATCAAGAAAGCATTTCTAAAACCGTGATGCATTCACAGTCAGGTCAGCTGATGAGGAAGCCATCCGGAGGTGAGCGGGCACGGTTCCTCGAAGAGGAGAGCGAGCCGAGGAATAAGCGAATTTTCCTCGCTGGGGAAAATTCGCGGGCTGAGGAATCTGCTGACCTGACTTCTTCTGAGACTATCACGGAAGTGGAAATGCATACTGGGATCAAGCAAACATTATCTCTATGAAGTCAAAACCTGTCTTTAAAACCCTCT
>JBKHJA010000128.1:0-5607 GCA_046538375.1 Candidatus Aminicenantota bacterium | reverse complement strand
AGTCTATCATAACTCCCGGAGGAGGTGCATCACATCATCATGTTATCTTATCTTTCCTTTTAGTGCAGAAGAGAGAATTTTTTTCATGATGATAATGAGTTATCCACGCAATAATTTCTCTTCTAAATAATTTAGACAAAGCTATTGATAATTTTTGCTATTTCCATAAGAGAGTCCTTATCAACTTGCACCATCTAACGCCTTAACTTATCGTAATACCTCATGATTCTATCTCTGTCTTCGTTTTCCTTAATACCTTTGTAATAAATCTCTACAAATTCGATAATATCATCCTGTTCATAGTATGCGTAGATAACCCGGATACCGCTTGCGGCCCCTTTGCCTTTTAAGGCCTTGCAGGCGAATTTTCGGGCTTTGTATATTTTGGGATGCTCGATTCCAAGGTCGGCCATCCTGACTACGCCTTTATTGTCGATATTCTTCTTGTGGGTAAGGTTTAGCTGATTGGCGATAAAGGCATTCAGATCATCTTCAAGTGTTCGGAACTTTTTGGAGAGTTTCTTAAAATCCTTCTCGAATTCAGCGAATTTGCGTATGTCATTGAATATCTTCGTCACTGTAATCCCTCACTGAATAGGGCGGGGTGCGATAGAATACGGATTCATAATCTATTGTCTCGCCATCTTCTGTTGTCTGCCAGGGCACATCATTATGAGAATAATCACTTATCTGCCTGGCGTTCATATCCGAAAGAGTATTGATAACATCATCGATAAGTTTCTGTTCATTGCCGGTAATATTAATTTTGCTCATGTCCGGGGGCCTCAGGGGCAAATACTTTGTTTGGGGATATTGGAAGTAGCTGTCTTGAACTTTTTCCAGGTCTTTTCCTTCCATATCTTCTACAATCTTAACAAATTCAGTCGGAGTAGGGCCATATTTATTCTTTATATAAGTAGCCCCGATTAACTGCTCCTCGTACTTTTCATAATAATTGAAATCTATAAAATAGAGAAGCTTATAAAGAACCGACTCTCCCATGTTTGGCTTTGACCCAACCTTGCTCAAAACATACAATAAAATCTCCTTAAATTTATCAAGGTTTTTCTGTGGGACACTTATCCTTATACCTGTCTTTTTCTGTGGTTTCTTCTCCACAGCCTTTTTCAGCACTACCTCCACATCCTTGCTTAAATCAAGAAGTATGTCTGTGGGTATCCGGAATACTTTAGACAGCTTGGCTATCTCCTTAGCGCTGATCTTTCTTTCTCCGTTCTCGATTTGAGATACAGCTACCCTGTTGATACCCAACTTTTCGGCAAGAGCTTCCTGAGAGAAACCCAATTTTTCCCTTATAGTTTTAATCTTCTGCGATAACTTTTTATAGAAGATATCCATGTTCAACACCTCCTTTTAAGGTCACTTCAAGTATAGCATATGTAAGATTATGTGTCAATAAATTGTTTGATTTTATTTCAAGAGTTCTTGGCGTGCTCAAGCGCTAAGGAATATAAGAAATTCCTTTTCAGCTTTGCTGGCTGGGTGAGCATCTTTGTCCTCATTTTCCCCTTCAACCATCGTGGGGGAGTATAAATCGCTACAAAAAGGATGTCAAGGACAAGTGCAAGTTCTTTGCTGGTGGGCCAAAACGCCTCACAAGCTGCAGAGACGCCCGGAAAATGCCGAAAATCAGCCGGACTTCTGCCTGGTCAAAGAGAAAAATCATGAAAATTATTCGGCCGAGGTCTCAGCGGCCGTGAGGAATTCCTGAAAGGCGATATGAGGCGGGGGAGGCTTGTCTGCAACAAAGGTCAGCTTGAGGTGATTGATGATCCTGTCCACTACGGCATAATCCGTAATAAAAGCGATGACCTTCATCTGTGCTCCGCACTGAGCACAAACCAGAGGATCTACCTCGTAGACTTTTTTTATCATCTCGGCCCAGCCGCGGCGTGGGATCCTCGGGCTCTCCTTCTCAACGATGATGAAGGGATGCTTGTCCATCTGTGCCTTGCGCACCTTCCTCCTGCCTCCGTAGGGGCAGGCCCCTGTGGGCATTGGCATACAGGCCGAATAATGCTGAGCTCAGCATAAGCCGAAATAACGGACGGTGACCTGGCCTTTGTCTGGAATATGAGAGGTCACCCGGCCGATGAACTCCAGGTAGTCCATCCTTTCTACTTCTTCATCTCCTTCCCCATACCGGTAGCAGACCTTACCTTCCCGTTCATCGAGGGAAAGGCGTTCCAGGGAAAGCAGCGGACGGATCATATATTTTCCGACTCTTTCTGCCTCTTCTCTGGTATTGGCTCTGACCTTGCTGTGGACCGAAAAACCTGTGTGCCGCCAGCCCATGATCTTCTCCTCCAGTGCCTCTGAGATGAGCTCCTGCCTGAGGAGAAGAGCGAAGACCTCGCGGGAGAAGAACTCGGCCAGGAACTGGCCAAAGTAATAGAAGAGCACGCGGTAGAGCACGATGCTTTCCGGATAACGCTGACGATATATCCCTGCCATTGAAGCAGAGATAATTCCGAAAATAATATTCTCCCCTTTTTGCGGATTTAAGAATGAAGATCTATTTTCTTCCCTTTTTATATTGAATTAGGCTGGCATGGCCAAAACAGACTAATTCAGATCTTAGAAATCGCTCGGAAGATAGAGCGATAACCCACGTTCTTTAGGCATAGAGTCAATCTCAGACTCTCAGCTCTCAGAGAAATACAAAGGGCTATCTAAACAGAATTTTGCGGTGGGGTTTTTTCCCTTTGGTTGCTATGGGATTCGAATTTTAGAAAAAACTAATCTATAACTTCTGCATGATGTAGAACACGGAGCCGTACCAACGGGAATACTTCCTGTAGAGGTCGATCTCCCTTTGTTCTTCAGCAAGTTCTGCTTGAGCCTTCAGGTTGTTCCTGTACTTTCTTCTTAAGACCTGTACTCGTTCCTCAAGGGGTTCATAATACTCTTCCCACCAGGCATCCTCTGGCAAGGGAAAATGGCCGATGATTCTATATCCGCAGGGGGGAATTCGCTCCAGGTTCTCCTCTACGGTCTTTACGTCAGGGTAGACTTCCTCCCAGAAGTCTGCAATTTCTGAAGGCGGATCAGGCTGCAGCCAAGTCATCTCATGCACCACCAGGAATCCATGAGGTTTGAGGAGCCGCTTCCACTCTCTCAGCCCCCTAATAAATCCAATGATGAATATGGATCCCTCGGACCAGATGACATCAAAACTCTCCTCTTCGAAATCCAATTCAAGCATCGATCCCTTCACTGCCTCTACCCTATCTGAAAATCCAGCTTCTTTGATCTTTTTCTGCAGTCTATCAAGATAGGGCTGATGGATATCCAATCCGATAATATGACCCTTGCTTAGCCTGGCGAGTTCCATGGTGGGTCCTCCGGGACCACAGCCGATATCCAGTATGCGCGGCTTTTCCATCTCTAGGAGCATTCGGAATGCTTTTCTGGTATATTTGTCCCGCCCGGGTCCTTCCCTCGGAAGGTCATGATGAATTTCGAAGAATAGATCGTTTTTTTCAAACATTTTTTTCCTAAAAACCGATGGCTCTTTTTCCTTGTTTTATGATTGAGGCTCCGATATTATCATATTTCCCTATGAGCTTTCTTCTTTTTTCTAAAAATTAATTAAGGAATTTTAAAGAAATGAGGTAAGCCCATGACAGAGTGGACAAAAATCAGAAGGAATTTTCCCATCACCGAAAGTTGTGCCTACTTCCAAAGTGCGGCCATGTCTCCTATCCCTATATCTGTCTTTAGGGCCATGGTAAAAGAATATCGCAAACTTCACATCCATGGAGATATCGGCTGGAAGCAGGACCTGGAAAAGCACCAGAAGCTTTGCACGGATCTTGCCCAACTCATGAACACCGAACCAGATAATGTAACCTTCCTCCATAATACTTCAACAGCCATGTCTCTGGTTGCTCTCTCTTTTAAAAACCGCATTCCTAAACCCTTCAACATCGTCTCCATGCAAGACGAATTTCCAGCCTCGACCATTGGATTTGAATACCAGGGTATCGAGATGCGCTATGTCCAGCCCATCTCTTCACGGTATACGATTGAATCCATTCTTGAAAGATGCGATGACCAGACCTCTGCTGTGGTGACATCACACATTCAGTATGCCACCGGATTCCGCCAGGATCTTCTGGCTCTCGGCAAAGAACTCAAGAAACGGAATGTTCTTTTTGTAGTCAACGCCACTCAGGCCTTCCCATATTTTTCTGTCGATGTTAAAGCGGCCCATATCGATGTTCTCTCTGCTTCCCTTCATAAATGGGGACTGACCGGTCACATTGGTTCCATGTTTTTCACCACATCAGACTTCAGAGAAAATTTCCCGCCCCCTTGGGCAGGATGGCTTTCCGTGGATACAGAAGGAAAAGGCTTGATCCATACCAAAAAAAATGTGCCTTTTCGACTCCGCAACTCAGCGCATCGCTATGACTTCGGCACCTTCAATCTTCAATCTCTTCTCGCCTTCCAAAAAGCACTGGAATACATAAGAGAAATCGGTATTCCGAACATCCAGCAGAGGCTCATAGAGCTCACAGATTACCTCATTCAAGGATTAAAAGATCTGGGCGTCACCATCATCTCCCCTGTAAACAACAAAAACGAGCGCTCTGCTATCGTCTCTTTCACTCTTGGCGACAAGAATGAAGCCTGCATAAAGAAGTTTGCTGAAAATAAAATCTATGTGTCCTCAAGGAATGGGAACATCCGCGTCTCGGTGAATATCTTCAACAATTTTGCTGATATAGACCGCTTATTCCATGTCCTGAAAAATGTGGTTAATCAATGATCATAGTATTAGCATTATTGCAGACGCAGTGGACAAGAGTATTGACATATTGCCTCTGCAGTCACCCCGGATGGGCATCGAGATAAATAAGACCTTTAAACCTCATCAAAGGCATTTCCAGATTTTATTTTTGATCACCACAGCGGTCAACTCATTTTTTCCTGCTTGACAGATTTTCAAGGGTTTTGAATTCCTTGCCATCTGGGCTGATCATATACATTTCATAGACAAATTCATCCTTGCTGATCCATTTGGTGACTGCCCGTACTCCGATTGTTCCTCCTGTCATTGGATCTGCCCATTCTCCTGTGTCGATTATGGCCTCTGCGGATCCGTCCCGGGTTCCTGATAATAGATAGAATGCTGTACTGCTGCTGTCGATCCAGAAAGTGACATATTTCTTTTGGAGGTTGTCGTAACCCACAATCTGAAGTCCCTCGAACGGCTGTCCGAACATGCTGCCTTTAAACTTCATCATCAGGAACCGTCCTCCCAAGATCAACTCGGCGCTGGAGGTATTTTGTGAAACTACAGGTTCTGTTCCTGGCTGCATCCATGCTTTGGTTTTAACATCCCATTCCCCTTCAAAATTCTTCAAGTAGGCATGGTTTTCATTCAAGGCCATCATTTTCATTTAGGCTTCCATCATTTTCTGTTGATCCTGCTCAGACTGCTGTGGGTTTCCTGGCAGGCATAGTGCAGCAATCATAATAAAGGATATCCCCAGAGCCTTTTGTCCCTGCAACGCCTCTCCCTCGATGAACGGGAAGGGAAGGTCTGCTACCGGTATGGGAAAGATGCCGAAGAGGTGG
>JBKHJA010000026.1:0-24488 GCA_046538375.1 Candidatus Aminicenantota bacterium | reverse complement strand
AATTCCAGCCGGAGTCCTATCTGCAGACGTCTGGGGTAGAAGATGAAACTTGGTTCCAGGTAGAGTCGTGACCATTTGTTGTGGCTGCTGTAATAGGTTACAGTGTCTCCATTGAAGAGATTAAAAACATCAAAAATCGCCTGGAGCCTCAATGTTTCATAAATCTGGAAGGTTTTCTGAAGTCTGAAATCCAGAATGCTCCAATCTGGAAACCTTTCTTCTCCTCTCGGTTCGGCTAAAATGCGCCGCCATCCCTGGTCGACAGTGACACTGACAAAAGTGGGAGCCGGTCTTCCGGTCTGATATACATAATTGAAGCTGGCCAGGATACCCCAGGGAAATGTGTAACCGGCCTGAACCTTGAAGACCCAGGGCCTGTCGCTCTGCAGGGCACCGTAGGCATTGATCAAGTCATTAGGGTCTTCTCCGAAGATTTGACCTCCAACTGTAGTGGCGTACCACACCATGGCCTGCTGACTGGCACTGGTAGAGTGGCTCACCATGTTTAAGCCCTCGCTCTTGGACCGGGTCAGGGAAGCACTCAGCATCCAGTTGTTGGAATACCGTTTGTTCAGGGTGAATATAAAAGCCTTATAAATCTGTTCATATTCAGAGGGATTGGTTAACCATAAATCTTTGGTCCCCACGTTTGTCTGATTCCAGACTTCATAGGTCTGACCGTTGTCAGGAGAAACCCTGCTCACTTTTTCATAGATTCCCCCTCTGTCTTCTACACCAATGAGATCTTTCTGCTTTTTGTAGACAAAAGTGGCTCCAATAGAGAAATTAGGAAAAAGCTCTCTTTCCAGCCCCACCGAAAGTATATCAGCATAAGGATTTTTCAAATCTTCATCTACGGTATACCTCATTCCTCCGGGCCATGTATACCAGTAAACCCAGTCATTGATACTCCAGTCGTAGTAGTAAATATTCCAATCAGTGGCATTCGGCCCTGGATAAATCCAGTTGGACATCAAAAGGGCATCATAATAACGGCCGTAAGAAGCTTTGAGCAGAGTCTTCTGGTCTGAGGTCAACTGAAAAGCCAATCCGATTCGTGGAGAGAAAACTTTCCAGGTAACAACATCTTCCACGGCCGGGGTGGTTTCTGAAGTTTTTGTCCAGCCGTCCATGAGCGGAAGTTCGGGAATGAAGCCGTTATTGTAGTCAAATCTAAGCCCCAGATTCAAGGTGAGCCTGTCGCCGATCTTCCACGAGTCATCCACAAAGCCACCGATGGAATTCACAACGCCTCCCACATAGTAAACATCCCTCTGGTACATGTACCAGGGATAGCCGGCATAATCATAGTAGAATCGTTCTCCTGTATACCCTGTGGGATACTTGGAAACTCCCCGGTTGTACTGGACCCCTACTTTAAAATCGTGATCTCCTCCCAGAAAATCTTCGGCAAAATAGGAAAGATTGGCATGCCCCTGGTGCCTGACCACTTTCCATTCCCAGGCAGCATAGGCAAGTCCTCCCCAGACTTCTCCGGTAACCCAGTCCCAGTGAGGCGGGGAATCCATGTCTCCTGTGTTGGGCAGATAAT
The DNA here is from genome assembly GCA_046538375.1 of Candidatus Aminicenantota bacterium. Lineage (GTDB taxonomy): Bacteria > Acidobacteriota > Aminicenantia > Aminicenantales > Aminicenantaceae > JBKHJA01. The sequence goes on along the minus strand of JBKHJA010000026.1, from coordinate 22,936 downwards.
TGTCTTCACTGCTGTAGCCCGCATATTTCAGATCAAAAAACGCATTGTTGCTGATCTGCCAAGTGTACATGAGATTCCAGGAAGGGGTGGAACCGATTTCTGCGCCCAATGCCTCTGGTGTAATCCATTCATACTGGGTGTCGGGGTATTCAAAAGTCTCATAGTACGCAGATCCCACCAGCTTATGCCTGTTGGTTATCTGGGCTGAAAGCTTAAAAAAGATCTTGTCACCGAAATATCTTGTGGGATACTCAGGATTTATGCCCCACCAGGAAGTGGAGTCTTCATATTTTTCATAGGTGCCAAAAAACCACAACCTGTCTTTGATGATGGGTCCCCCCAAAGAGCCCGCAGCATAATAGAATTTGTCCCGGTGGTAGGAGAAGACTTCATCAGGCTGAGGGTTGTTGTCATCGGTTAAACTATCAAACTGGCCGTAGTAAGAGAGGCTGCCTTCAAATGTATTGCCTCCGGATTTGGTCACAATATTCACCACTGCTCCGGTGAACTGCCCGAACTCGGCAGGAGTCCCGACTCCCATGGTTTCCACTTCTTCAAAAATTTCTGGGGAGACATAAAGCCAGCCTATTCCTATGTCAGGATCACTCAATTCCACACCGTCCATCCGGAATGAATTGGACTCTGAATTGGAACCAAAAGAGATCATCCTGTCCGAGTCTTGGCTGGCCTGCTGGACGCCAGGCGCCTGCTTGATGATATCGAAATAGGAGAATCGACCGCCGGGAATTTTTTCCAGTGCATCTTTGCCGAAATTGGTGGACATACCTGATTCTGTCACATCAATGACAGGGGCTTCTCCAGTCACGGTGATGGATTCCTCGATTGTTGTCTGCTTCAAAACGGTATTTTCTGTGACCGTTCCTCCTGCGGTGACTCTTATATTCTTTTTCTCTATTGTCTGGAATCCTTCCAATCTGAAGACAATGGTGTACGCTCCAGGTGGCAATTTGAGAAATTGGTACGATCCCTCAGCAGAAGTAACCTGAGCACGCATTCCTCCCATCAACGAAGGACTGGAGACTTCCACTGTTACGCCGGGAAGAGGAATGCCATCCTGGTCGGTGACAGTTCCCACGATCTTTCCCGTCAGGCGCTGTGCAGATGAAAAACCTGCTGCCAGGAAAAAGATGAAAAAAGAAAAAAGAAAAAGTTTCACCCATGTTTTTTTGAATTCCATTATCCCTCCTTAATAAATTTTTTTTGGATAACGCGTGTATGTTCCCTCATTCCCCACTCTAGTTTTTTTTCTCCAATCAAACAAACCTTTAGTATTTTATAGAAAAGGAAAATATATGGGATAGTATGATTATGCTATTTTTTTGTATAATGATGCTCTTTTTTGAATGAAAGTAGAATTGTCTAAGGTGAATTTGATTTTTCTTCATTCCTTTTGATATTTTACCAAAAGTGATAATAAAAAGGAAAAAGCTGGGATTCATGGTGAGCATGTATTCATGGTGAGCATGTGCAATTCCGTGAAAAGGGGTGATCAGGATTTATGCTCATTACGTTTTTCCAGATGCATAATCGGGGATACACCATAAAAAATAACTTTATGCAAAGGAGGAAGAGAGAATGGAGAAAATATTTAATCTGAGCCAGATCAAGACGGTGTTAAAAGATCTTTTTCCTGTCCAGGAAATAGAACAAGGATTCGTGGCTTACTCTGAGGGAAGAGCTGTCGTGCCCCCGGTAGGCGAACTCATTTTCAAGGATCCTCCTGGAGATGTTCATATCAAGTACGGCTACATAACCGACGATGATTATTATGTCATCAAGATTGCTTCTGGCTTCTACGAAAGCCCGGAATCAAGCCGTTACACCAGCGACGGGATGATGCTGCTGTTCAAAAAAGGAACAGGAGAACTTGCCTGTGCCCTGCTCGATGAATGTTACCTCACCCATGTGAGGACTGCGGCCGCAGGGGCGGTGGCGGCCAAATATCTGGCGCCCAAAAATGTCCGCTGCATAGGCATTTTCGGTGCTGGGACCCAGGGAAGAATGCAGTTGGAATACCTGAAACCCGTCATCGACTGCAGAAAGGCTGTGGTTTGGGGAGTGAACCAGCAGGAGCTGGATGAGTATAAAAAGGAGATGGAGCCTCTGGGTTTTGACATTCAGACCACTTTGAATACAGAAGAGATCGCCTCCCACTGCAATCTTATGGTCACCGCCACACCTTCCACCTCGCCCTTGTTATCGGCTGATCAGATTCAGAAGGGAACGCATATAACGGCTATGGGTTCTGACACTCCACAAAAACAGGAATTGGATCCCAGGATTCTTCAAAAAGCAGACATGGTGGTCGCCGACAGCATCAAACAGTGTCTGGTACGCGGAGAGATTCATCATGCTTTAAAAGAGGGGCTGTTGAGAGAGGAAGAGATTGTTGAGCTGGGCAAGGTGATTTTGAATAAAGGCCTCCAGAGGAGCAGTGATGAACAAATCACAGTGGCGGATTTAACAGGAGTGGCTGTGCAGGATATCCAGATCTCCAAGGTGGTGTACAAAGCTCTCACTTCGGCCTAGGAGTGAATCCATAAATCGTAAATCTAGAAGCTGTTGGAGAAGAAAACGCTGTTGAAGAAAAGCCGGGTGAGTCCATCCCAGTAAAGCCGAAAGTTGGGATCGTCAGCATACAGAATCACATGTCCCTGCCCCCTTACCTCATCCATCAAGTAGGGGGTTCCTGCCAGCTTGTCCACAGAATCAGGAAAGGCAAAGCCGGCCACCAGAGCTTGATCAGCTTCTGCAAAAAAGACAGGAACTCCCACATGTTGAGGTGTGGAAAAAACAAGGTTCGACCACATGAGCACCGGAACATCTTCCCCGTACCCGTAAGAGAGATAATGATGGGGATAGACTTTTGCCCGCAGGATGGCGCCGGGCACCATGGGCTGGCTCTGGACAGACAGCTGCTCCACTGAAGCCGCCTCCGGCTCTGCAGCCTCTTCTTCACCGGAAGGTATTTCTTCTGATACCGGAACGGGCAAAGGCGGATGTCCGCCGTCAGTCATGTAGATGGACTTGCCGATGTAGGTCCCCAGAGTCCGGATGCTGGTGAGTCCCATTTCCTCCCTGGCGAGCCAGGCAGAGGCGCCTTTGATTCCGATAAGAGAGCCTCCCTCTATGACCCAGCGGCGCAGTTTTTTGGCTGTGGTTTTTTCAGTGGCCTTGTTGATCCCGGTGTAAAAGCCGTCTGGAAAGATTAAAACCCCGTATTCCCTCAGGTCAACCCAGGGCAGGTGGCCGAATTTCAGCGCGGTAAAGGGAACGCCGTAGACCTGTTCACACAGAAACCATATGCTTCCGAAACTGGAGGGCCGAACAGGACCATCCTTCACCACAGCGACAGGCTTGGTGACCACCTGCAGATATTGGTCAGAACCCAGATGAGGCCCCTCATCCACCAGGTTGTGGTTGACTCCTAAGAGATAGATCCCGGTGTTCTGTACGATCTCTTTCATGGCGGCCCGGAGATCGATCTCCTGGTTCTCCTGGAAGAAAACCACCACGGCACCCCGGCCAAAACGGTGCTCCCCGATCCGGAACGCACTGGAGGCCACATGGAACTTTATACTCTCCTGGCGAAGTCTGCTTACAGCAGCAATGGCCCGGTTCGAGCGGTAGTCGAAAACATAGCAAAATGCAGCCTCAGGATTGATAAACTGGCCCGGCGTATGGATTTCGTCCCTCAATGGATCCATCTCTATCCGGGGAATCTGGGGGACCTGGTAGGCCTCCATGTTGAAGGTGAGCGGCAGGCACCAGGCTGTGACATCGTAAAAAGATTCTATGGAGGTCCAGATACTGGGGTTCAAATAACCGGGAGTTTGTTTGAGCTTTCGGGTCTCTCTCACCCCATCAAGATAATCTTTCGGTATCTTGGTGTGGGGATCCATCAGCACTCTGAGCAGCCGGCTCTGGGGCTGGGCCATGGGCACCACATAACTTCCCGCAGCAAAGGACCGCGGCCCCGCTTTTCCCCTGAAATAGGGTGCGGCCTGGGAGACTTTGAAGGCTTTTTTTGCGCGAAAAATGCGGATGCCGTTTCGGATCATGAGATTCACCACGCTGTCCGTTCTTTGGGGATCATTGGAGGCGGGAATAACGTAGGCCTGTACAGGATGATCTTTGGCTTCCTCCACAGCGGAGCGCTTGTAACTCAGAAAGTCCTCAAGCTTCTGACGGCGGCCTCTGGCTGTGACTCTGAGGACAGATTGATCTGCGGTCATGTTCTGGATGATTCCATCCTTTAAACGGGTGGTGTGTCCACCGGGAAGGAGGAGTTGAAGTCCCTTCCATCCTCCACCCCCGCTTTCTGTGGTGAAACCTATGGCCCCGTTCAGAAGAGAAAAGCCGTCCCAGTAGCCCGGGTAAAGGACTCCGAATTCCCAGGGAGAATATCTGAATCCGTGGTTTTGGAAAATCTCCGCCATATCCTCCCCGAAACGGACCAGCCATTGGCGCTGGTTTTTGGTTATTTCCACATTCAGGGGTTCGGAATACCAGGGGCCGATAAATTCTACTGGCTGTCCATGATGGTCCACCAATACCTGGGGATTCCATTCCAGGTAGAGATGGGCCAGGGCCTGGGTTTCCCTCTGGGTGTTCCATACCGATTCTCTGTTGAGGTTGATCTGGTAGTGATTGTTGTTGGTGTCCATTCCCCAGGGAGCGAAATGTTCCGAAGCGTTGGGGTCGGCTGTTCCCTGCGGCCCTACCTGATTGGCGTTGTACCAGGCGACAAATCGTTCGTGACTGTCAGGATTTAGAGCCGGTGTGATGATGACCACTAACTCTTCCAGCATCTGTGTGGTCTTCTGATCTGTGGCAGCCACCAGTTGATAGGCGGTATGGAGGGCGCTCTCAAAGGCTGCTGTCTCATTGCCGTCATCTCCATAGATTAAAAACACCACGGCCGGTGTGGTTTCCAAGATCCTTTCTTCCTGGGCTTTGTCTTGAATTTGATGGGGATTTGCCAGACGGGACAGGCTGGCCTTGATATCATTCAGCCGTCTGATATTGTTCTCAGAACTTATCACCGCATAGTAAAGCGGCCTCTTTTCATAAGATTGTCCGTAAGTCCCGAACACAATCCGCTCAGATTTCTCAGCCAGCTCTCTAAAATAAAAGACCATGGGTGCGTAGGTTGTATGGTAGCCGCCCACCTCATAGCCCAGAAACTCAGATGGACTGGGAATTTGGGGATTGTAGGTCCGTCCTGGAAAGAGCTTCTTTTCCACGGGTTCGCCGGATGCCGCTGCCGTGATGACATTAGCAAAAATAATAGCAGCGGTCATCAAGGCAAAGCAGAAATATGTTTTTTTGGAAATCATGGTCATCCTCCTTTATTTTTTTGCTGACCGGTGATTCTTTGCCAGGGCCTCATTATCTCTTTTTGGGTATGAACAGGCAACTTTGGGACAAATATAATTTTTTAGTGCTTCTGAATATATTAGATATATTTTTTACGGATATAGTATGATTCCGCTAAAAATTTGTATGATTATGCTAAATTAGGAAATTCTTTTCAATTATCCCAAATTTTCTCTTGATTTTCCGGCTGAAATATAAAAATAATCTTATGGAATCTGATTTCTCAAGTGGATTCCTTGGCGCTCTCTTTGACAAAAAAGGCTTGGCGCCAAGGAAAAACTCTTATTTTATTCAGAAGGAGTAAATAAATGGACTCTGAAAAACTGTTATCAAAAATGCAAAAAGCCATCATCGAGGGAAATAAAGATGAGGCGGAGAGACTGGCTGAAGAAGCCATCGACAGCAAGATGGATCTCAATCAAGTCATCCAGAAAGGTTATGTCCTGGGGATCCAGAAAGTGGGAGAGCTTTGGGAAAAGGGTGAATACTTTTTGCCAGAGTTGATCACCAGTGCGGAATGCATGAAAGCGGCCATGGTTGTTTTACAGCCAGAACTGGAGAAGAGCCAAATAAAAGCCCAGTCACTGGGGAAAGTAATCATCGGAACAGTGGAAGGTGATATCCACGATATCGGCAAAAACTTGGTGGCTTCCATGCTTTCAGCCAATGGTTTTGAAGTGGTCGATCTTGGTGCAGATGTCAAACTTGATCAATTCATCGAAAAGGCCGCTGAAACTGAGGCTGATTTCATCTGTCTATCGGCCCTGCTGACCACCACCATGCTGGGGCAAAAAAAGCTGATGGAAATGCTCAAAGACAAGGATCTTTCAGGCCGGTTCAAAGTGCTGGTAGGAGGAGCTCCTGTTAACCAGAAGTGGGCAGAAGATATCGGAGCGGATGGATACGGAGAAAATGCCTTGAAAGCCGTTCAGGTGGCCAAGGATCTCGTCGGAAAATGAATAGAAAAACGGTGAAAGGATAAATCATGATCAAGTCCATAAGGCCAAAACTTGAGCTGTTGAGTAAGGAGTTGATCCGGAAAATCATGGATGAGGCCCTGGTCATCCTGGAAAGACAGGGAGTCTTTTTTGAAAACAAACAAGCACTGGGTCTTTTCCAGGAAGCTGGTATGAAGGTCGATGAATCCACCCAGAGGGTTCACATCACACCGGAATTGGTGGAGGATTCTCTATCCTCAGCCCCTTCTGTCATAAAACTGTACGACAGGTCGGGCGAGAAAGAATTCTTGATCGGAGAAGATGAGGTGCATTTCTCCCCGGGATCAACAGCAGTGGTGGTTCTGGACAGAAAGACGAACCAGCAGCGGAAGCCAGATACCCAGGACCTCATTCAATTCGCCAGGTTGACAGATTTGATGGAGAATATCCATCTCCAGAGCACTGCTGTTATCAGCAGCGATGTTCCTGACATCATCTCTGACAGCTACCGCTTATTCCTTGGACTTCAGTTCTGCTCAAAACCTGTGGACACAGGCTTGTTTCGGGTTCAGGGATTCAAGCCCATGCATGATATGCTGGCAGCCATCAGAGGAAGCGGGAAGGATCTTGCCCGAAAACCTTTGGCTGTGTTTGCTGCCTGCCCTTCTCCTCCTTTAAAGTGGAGCAACCTGACGGCCCAGAGCTTGATAGACAGTGCCCGCTCTGGAATTCCTTCTCAAATCATATCCATGGGTTTGACAGGGGCCACCTCTCCTGTGACCATCACCGGGACTCTGGTGCAGCATGTGGTGGAAACCTTGGCCGGCCTGGTGTTGTGCCAGTTGGCCAGAAAAGGTGCGCCGGTCATTTTCGGCGGCTGCCCGGCCAGTTTTGACATGAGAAAGGGCACCATCCCCATGGGAGCCGTAGAGACCATGATGCTTGATTCGAGTTATGTCCAGATCGCCAAATTCCTGAATCTTCCCTCGCATGCTTACATGGGACTCAGCGATTCCAAGATCATAGACAATCAATCAGGCCTGGAGACGGGATTGGGAGCTGTGCTGGCCGCCCTCTCCGGTGTGAATATTGTCTCTGGACCGGGAATGTTAGATTTTGTCCGGTGCCAGAGTCTGGAAAAGCTGCTCATCGATGACCAGATCTGCCAGATGGTTTACAGACTCGTGGATGGCGTTTCTCAACGGGATGATCCCATAGCTCTCCATTTATTTGAGAAATTTACGGCCGATACTCAGTTTCTATCTATGCCCCACACCCGGAAGTGGTACAGGAAAGAGCACACATTCCCCAGAGTAATCGACAGGGATAACTACGACTATTGGGTATCCCAGGGCAGAAAATCCATAGTGGACAGGGCCTCAGAGGAAGTGGATAAACTCTTGGGTGAAAACCCGCCTTCGCTTCTTCCGGATGATATCAGGGACGAACTTACAGAAATTATGCTCGCTGATGCCAGAAACAACCAGATTTCCCGGCTTCCGGAAATAAAAGAGTACAGTTGATTAGCTCCACTGCATAAACATCCCTGAACTCAGCTCATGAATGCCTCCCATCAAAGTGAATATGCCCATTCAGGCTGCCAGCTTTCTTGACATAGGGTCATTATATAGAGTTTTGTAAATGAGTTCTTTCCGGCGCTGGCTGGTGATGGCATGCTTATGCATGTCTGGCGGCATAATCTACCTTCTGCCTTTCCTCAGGGAAGTCTACTACATTCCTTTACAAAAGGCCCTGCACTTGAATCACACCCAGTTGGGAGTGCTGATGAGCGTGTTCGGAACAATATCCATGCTGGTGTATTTCCCCGGCGGATGGCTGGCTGACCGGGTTTCTCCCAGAAAACTGCTGACTATCTCCTTAATCTCTACGGGGATTGCCGGCCTGTATTTTGCCACATTCCCTTCCTATGAGATGTCTATTGCCGTGCATGCATTCTGGGGAGTGAGCATCACCTTTGTTTTCTGGGCTGCTCTCATCAAAGCCACCAGAAGCTGGGCTCCGAGTTCAGAGCAGGGACGTGCTTTTGGCATTCTGGAAAGCGGCCGGGGTATTTCGGAAGTGGTGACTTCCACGGCCTTCCTGGCCGTGTTTGCCAAACTGGGAAGCGGAGATATCGCCTTATCCTGGGTGATTGTTCTTTTTTCCATCTCCTGTATTTTACTGGGAATCATGGCCTGGTTTTCTCTCTCTCATTCTGGCAAAGAGAGCTGGAAAAGAGGAAAAGACCGGCAGAGAATCGGGTTTCAAGATATCATCAAAGTTCTCAAAATGCCGGTGGTATGGTTGATATCTGTGGTTATCCTGGCGGCCTACAGTGCTTACTGGGGTGCCTACTACTTTACGCCCTATGCCACGGATGTGTTCATGATGAGTGTGGTGTTTGGCGGAGCTCTGGCGGTGGGCAAGATGTGGCTGAAGCCATTGCCCGCCCTGGGCGCTGGGTTCCTGAGTGACAGAATTGGTGCTTCCAAGACCTGCGCCTGGTGTTTTGTCATCCTGATCATAAGTTTTTCTGTGTTTGTTTTGACTCCGGGAAGCCCGAATCTGGTCCTGATTCTGATCATCAACACAGCCGTAGCCTCTCTGGCCATATTCGCTCTTCGGGGAGTTTACTTCGCCCTGATCGAGGAAGGGGGTATTCCTTTGGCTGTCACAGGCACGGCTACCGGGGTAGTCTCCATGGTTGGTTATACTCCAGATGCATTCATGCCCATGGTGGGAGGAGTGCTCCTGGACGGCTATCCGGGAGCGCTGGGGTACAGATATTTCTTTTTGTTCATCGCCGTTCTCTGCATACTTGGATTCCTGGCTGCCGTTTTTATCAGGCGAAAGTATGGAAAGAAGCGGTCTCCAGCTTTGAAAAAAGATAAAAAACTCTAGGAAATTCCTGAAAGGAGATTTCATATGGCAGATACAATAAAAAAAGACAAGGCAGACCAAAGCTTTAATTTTCCACGGCTCAGAGAGAGCCAGTGCCGCAGAATGCATGAAGCCAGTTTGGAGATTTTGGAACGCATTGGAGTGCGCCTGGAGCTTCAAGAAGCGGTGGATATGCTTAAGAAAGCAGGCGCCAAAGTCATCCATGACAACATGACCCGGATTCCTTCAGGCATGGTAGAAAAAGCCCTGAACAGCTCGCCTAAACAGGTGGTTCTTTATGACCGAAACGGCAGTCCTGCCATGAGAGTGGAAGGGCACCGCTGCTTCTACGGACCCGGATCGGATTGCCTGAACATCATTGACCACAGGGACGGCATGCGCCGAAAGCCGGTGTTAAAAGATGTGGTGGAAGGAACCATCCTGTGCGATCATCTCAAAAATATAGACTTTGTGATGTCCATGTTTCTCCCTATGGATGTCAACACCGCCATTGCTGACCGCTACCAGATGGAAGCCATGCTCAATCACACCACCAAACCTATCATCTACGTCACCTATGAGCTGGGGGGCTGTGTGGATGCTGTGGAGATGGCCGAGGCTGTTGCGGGAGGTGCCCGGGCATTGAGGGAGAGGCCTCTGGCTGCCTGTTATATCAACGCTGTTTCAGGAATCCATCACAACAAAGAGGCTCTGGAGAAACTTCTTTACCTGGCCTCGAAAAATCTTCCTTCTCTTTATCTTCCCTCATCCACCGCGGCCCTCACCAGCCCGGTGACTCCTGCAGGCTCTGTGGCTCTTGACTATGCCGGTGTTCTGGCGGGGTTGGTTCTTGCCCAGTTGAAAAGAGAAGGAGCTCCGGTCATCGCTTCCGGGATGCCCCCTGGAGGGACTTTTGATATGCGCACTCTGGTGACCTCCTACGCTGAGCCAGAACGGACTATAACTCAGGCTGTGTCGCACTTTTACGGACTTCCCATGTTCTCTATAGCTGGGGCTTCGGAAGCCAAGATCGTGGATCAGCAGGCTGCGGCCGAAGCGGCTTTAACCCTGGTGGTGGAGACGCTGGCAGGAGGCAATATCATCCATGACCTGGGATATCTGGAGTCTGGTCTTACCTTTTCTTTAGTCCAGTTGGCCATATGCGAGGAAATGGTGAGCTGGATCAAGGGCTACATCAAGGAATTCGAGGTCAGCGATGAGACACTGGCCCTGGATGTGATCGCTCAGGTGGGGCCTCAGGGTCAGTTCCTGAACACCGGACACACTGTCAGGCATTACCAGGAACGGTGGTACCCTCACCTTTTCGAAAGAGAGAGTTACCCGCCCTGGGCGGAAAAGGGGGCTAAGTCTCTGGCGGACAGGGCTGCTGAGAGGATCGAACAGATTGTTTCGGAACACAAACCCGAGCCTCTTTCCAGAAAAGTGAAGGATGAGATCCACAAAATTGTGGTCAGAGCAGAGAAAGGGTAGTGCTCACCATTTCATGCGAGTTAAATTCTGTTTTTGACTTACATTTTTTCCTGTGATATACATATTTACTCGCCTGTGAATAACCAGAAAAATCTCTTTCCATTCAACCTATAAGGAGGACTCCATGAAAATCAGACGGAAACATATTCTAATTATTTTCCTGGCAGGGTTAGTGGTTTGCTGCGGCACGTTTTTTCTCAGAGCTCAGAATCAGTACGAAGAATCCTATCTTCTTCCCCCTGAGCCGGTGCAGGATATTCTCACCCGGGACCGTCACTACGATGTTCTTGATTTCTTGAGCCCGGACGGAGACCATTTCCTCGTTCCCGTACGTTCTTATTTTTCATCCCTTGAGCTGATGGCCCAGAAGACCTACCGCCTGGCCATGCTGGAGTTCTGCCCTAAAGTGAACAGGGAATGGCGGCTTTCCACTTACGGGATTGAACGACTGAAAATTTATTCGCTCAAGCAAAGAAAAAGCTGGGAGGTGGAGCTTCCCCTGGGAATTTTTGTTTCCGACATGACCTGGTCTCCTGATGGAAAAGAAATTGCCTTTTTGGCCCATCTGGAAAAAGGATCCCGGGTGTGGGTGGCTGATGTGGAAACAGGAAAAACAGAGCCCATGAGCGAAGCATATGTGATGGCCAACCTGGCCGGACGCCCCTCATGGCGGCGGCCTTTGACAGCGGCCTCAAGACTGCTCCAGTGGACACCTGATGGTTCTGTGATCACCCTTCTTGTTCCTGAAGACAGAGGACCAGAACCCCAGGGAAACCCCATTCCTTCAGCTCCCATAATCCGGAGCACCCGGGAAAAGCCTAACCCCACCCGGACCTATCCCTTTCTGCTCAGGACTCCCCTGGACAAAGAGCTTTTCCGCTATTACAACACCGCCCAGATGGCCCTTCTCACTCCGGGAAAAGCTCCCCAAAAGATCGGCCAGCCCGGGATGTATCTGGAGTTTTTCCTCAGCCCGGACGGAAATTATATTCTGGCTGAAAAAGTGGTAGAGCCTCTCTCTTACATTGTCAGCTACCGGGATTTTCCCCGAAAGCTCCAGGTCATGAACAGGGAGGGTAAGATTCTCTCCACTATCCGCCACATCCCTCTTCAGGAAACCGCGGTGCGGGGAAGAGGACAAAGGGCGGAAGAGGACCTCCCCCGGGAGGTGGCCTGGCGGCCGGACGGCAAAGGCCTGACCTTTTTATGGAAGGAGAAAAAGAAGGAAGAGGAAAAAGATGAAGAAAGCGGAGCACAGGAAGCCGAAAGAAAAGACCGGCTTATGTTTTTGGCTCCTCCTTTTGATATGGAAGAGGCCAAAACTCTGGTGTCCGCCGAGGAAGCCTTCAGCGAGGTGAGCTATTCGCCGGAAGGCGGTTATGCTTTTGCCACCCTGACAGAAACACAGGGAAAAGGAAAAACGCAGCACATAGCAGCCTTTGATCTCACCGGGAAAAAACCCAGGCGGTATGATCTGGTAAAGGACATTGATCCTGAAGATGCGGTCAATCTTCCTGGGGAGATCGTTACCAGAAGGACCGGAAACGGCATCCTGTATGCCTTTCTCTCCCCGGACAAGCAGGCGGTTTATCTCAAGGGGGAAGGGTATAAAGAGAATTTTATGCCCTGTCCCTTTATGGACAAGGTAGAAATAAAGACCGGAAAAAAACTGAGGGTCTTCGAGAGCCCGGAACAGTTCTATGACCGTCCGCTCATCCCCCTGGACAGGGACATAAACCGGATGATCATCAGCCGTGAATCCCTGAATCTATTTCCCCAGAGTTACCTGTGGAAAGAGAACGGGGATTTGGAGCTGCTCACCCAAAATCAGGATCCTTTCCCTGAAGTGGGGGACTGCCGGAGGATTGATTTTGAGTTCACCCGCCGGGATGGGGTCACCATCCAGGCACGGATCACTCTTCCTGTTGACTACCAGGAGGGGACTGAAGTGCCCGCTGTTTTTTGGGCTTATCCCCAGGAATTCAAGTCAGAAAAGGACTACCAGAGAGCAGCCATCCGCCGGAGGAACCACAAAGCTTTCCCTCACCTGAACTACCGGAATGCCTCGGAAATATGGCTCACCCGGGGTTATGCGGTGGTGGAGCCGGATATTCCCATCATCGGAAAAGGAAAAGAATACAACAACAACTACGTTGCCCATCTGGTGGATTCCATGCATGCGGCCATCCGGAAGGTGGACAAAATGGGATATGTGGATGTTGACCGAATAGGGGTAGGAGGACACAGCTACGGTGCTTTCATGACCGCCAACCTTCTGGCCCATTCGCCTTTTTTCAAGGCGGGAATCGCTGGAGACGGAGCCTATAACCGGACCCTCACCCCCTTCACTTTTCAGAATGAACAGCGGTTTCTGTGGGAGGCACAGGATTTGTACCTGGAAATGTCGCCGTTCTTTTACGCGGATCACATAGATACTCCCCTGCTCATGTACCACGGGGCCCAGGACAACAACTCTGGAACCTATCTCATTCAATCCGAGCGGCTGATCCACGCCCTCACCGGCCTGGGAAAAGAAGCCGTGCTCTACATTTACCCCTTTGAATCCCACGGCCCCCGGTGCAGGGAAACGTATATGGACCTGTGGGCCAGATGGCTGGAGTGGTTTGACACTTACGTGAAAAATCCCCGGCTGGAAGAAGAATAGAAAAAGCCGCTTTTATGTATCCAGGATTTCGCCAGCCTGGGGCAGATGGAGGTACCTCTGAGAGCGGGCCTGACTGGTGGAATGAATTTGAGCTCTTTTTGAACCGGACCAGATGCTGATCACTTCCTGGATGGCTTTTTTAAGATTCCTGGGATTTCCTCGATTGATTCCCGAACACTGGGGATTGATATACACAAAATATTCCTTATTTCTATAGAGATACAGTCCCTCAAAGTCTTTATCCATCTCGTCCGGTTCTGATAAGATCTTAAACGGCCACAGCTTACAGGCGAAGGGTTTGCTTTTCAACATTTGCAGGGAGCACAGTTTCCCCTGCAAAAAAACGCACCGGCCGTCTCTTCGTTTTTTTAGGTAAGGCCTTTTGTTTTTTATTTTCACTTTGTCAGGCCAGAACCTGTTTAGGTGTTCATACTCTTTCCATGAGAGATTGATGGAATATCTTCGGCAGCATCGGCCGCAGGCCAGACAGGCCCAGCTTTTGACCAGTTTCCAGGGCACGTACGACATCTTCTATATTTTAGAAAGATAAGAAATTGGTTTTCATTTGCCAACCCTGCCACGGGAAGGCATTATAAATTATGACCAAAAAAGATGTCAAAGGCTGGCTGCTTTGCGTTGATCTCGTTTTTTTCGTATGGTATATATAATCTCCTTACAGGCAAAATGAAGCTCCACATCACTACGTTTCTGCATATGACACTTCATTGGATGCCTTTGTATGATTGATCACAACGGCGGGGAAAGAAGAATGAAAGAGAAATTATTTTTCAGGAACTCACAGGGACTCAGGCTCTGGGGAATCCTGTCCAATCCCACTTCTCAAAAGGAGAGGCCGGTCATTGTTCTCTGTCACGGATTTTTCAGAAGCAAGGACGGCCGCACTTATTTGCAGCTTGAGAAAATATTGAACAGCCATAATATTTCCACTTTCCGGTTCGATTTTTTTGGCCACGGGGAAAGCGAAGGAAAATTCGAGGACATAACAATTTCTGAAGCGGTGGATAATGTGTGGAAGGCCGTTCAGTTTCTGAAGGAATCGGGCTGGGGGAAAATCGGCCTTTTCGGATCCAGTTTCGGAGGAATGGCCGGACTAATCGCCGCTTCTAAGACAGATGATCTCTATGTCCTGGCCTTAAAATCTCCGGTCTCAGACTACGGAGCCCTCCTAACGTCCAGTGCCAGACAGGAAGAGATCAAGGTGTGGCGGGAAAAGGGATACACCATTCTCACGGATGTGGAGGGAAAAAAACGCCGCCTGAATTATTCCTTCTTCCGGGATTCTGCGAATATCCAGGGTCATAAGGCCGCTGAAAAGATCAGAATCCCCACCTTGATCGCGCACGGCAGCAAGGATGTCACCGTACCCCTCAAGCAGAGCCAGAAGACAGCCAGCATGATTTCAGACTGCCGGCTGGAGATCATAGAGGGAGCGGATCACATTTATTCCCAGCCGGAACACTTCCAGAAAATGTTAGATCTGGTATCGGATTTCATCATCCAACATTCTTAATCTTCAGAAAAATATGGCTTATAATATAGAGAATCAATGAGAGGAGGCAAAAGTGCATAAAAAAGTTTCCGCTTTATTCATGGCCCTTACGCTGATTGTTTTCATTCCAGCCTGTCAAAAACAGGCAGAAAAGGCCCAGCCGGAACTCACTTATCCGAAAACCAAAAAAGTGGATGTTGTGGATGACTACTTCGGCACCAAAGTGGCTGATCCCTACCGCTGGCTGGAAGATGAACAGTCGGAAGAAGTGGCAGAATGGATCGAAGAACAGAACCAGCTCACCTTTTCCTACCTGGAAAGTATTCCTTTCAGGGAAGAGCTTCTCCAGCGGGTTACCGAAGTCTACAATTACCCCCGTTACTCCTCGCCTTTAAGGGCAGGGGACTACTACTTTTTCTACAAGAATGATGGCCTGCAGAATCAGTCGGTGATTTACATTCAGAAAGGCCTGGATGGAGAGCCGGAGGTGTTCATCGATCCCAACAAATTGGCTGAAGACGGCACCATAAGAATCCGCCTGGTGGGGTTTTCTAAAGACAACCGCTATGCGGCCTTTTCACGCTCTGAAGCGGGATCTGACTGGCAGGAGCTCGGAGTGATGGAGATTGAGAGCAAGCAAAAACTGCCTGACCGCATCCAGTGGGTAAAATTTTCCGGTGCTGCCTGGCGCGGCCATGGATTCTACTACAGCGGCTATGATGAGCCGGAAGAGGGAAAGGAGCTGACCGAGCGGAACAAGTTCCAGAAAGTTTTTTACCACAGACTGGGCGATCCTCAAGAAGAAGATTCCCTCATCTATGAGGACCCCGAACATCCCTTTAGGTACAAGAGTGTGGATGTCACAGAAGATGAGAAATACATGTTTTTGATCATATCTGAGGGGACCCACGGCAACGAGCTGTATTATAAACATCTCTCCACAGAAGATATGGATTTTCAACCCTTGATCACCGGATTCGAACACAACAATTATCCTGTTGACAATGTGGGACATAAATTTTTGGTTTACACCAACACCGACGCTCCCAACTACAGAGTTGTTCTGGTGGATCCGGAACAACCGGAAAAAGAAAACTGGAAGACCGTTATTCCCGAAAAACCGGATGTGCTTCGCGGCGCCAACACAGTAGGCGGACAAATGTTCTGCAGCTACCTCAAAGATGCCTACACCCAGGTTTTCCAGCATGATTTGACTGGAAAACTGGTGAGGGAGATCGAACTTCCCGCTCTGGGAACAGCCTCTGGTTTCTACGGGAAGAGAGAAGATGACATCACATTTTATACTTTCACTTCCTTCACCTTCCCGTCCAATATTTACAAGTATGATATCGAAAGCGGTCAGTCAGAGGTCTTTCATGAATCCGAGGTGAAATTCAATCCTGAAGATTATGTGGCCAATCAGGTCTTCTACACTTCCAAGGACGGGACCGAGATTCCCATGTTCATCGTCCATAAAAAAGGGCTGGAACAGGACGGCAGCAATCCTGTCTACCTGTACGCTTACGGCGGCTTCAACATCAGTCTGGTTCCATCCTTCAGCCCTACCCGAATTGTACTTCTTGAGAACGGGGTAGTCTATGCTCAGCCCAACCTGCGCGGAGGAGGGGAGTACGGCGAGGAATGGCACCAGGCAGGGATGCTTTTGAACAAGCAGAATGTGTTTGATGATTTTATGGCCGCTGCCGAATATCTGATCCAGGAAAAATACACCTCCAGGGATAAGCTGGCCATCGCCGGCGGCTCCAACGGCGGTCTTCTGGTGGGCGCGTGCATGACCCAGCGCCCGGATCTTTACAAAGTGGCTCTGCCTGCGGTGGGAGTCATGGACATGCTGCGCTACCACAAGTTCACTGTGGGATGGGGCTGGGTGGTGGAATACGGAACCAGCGACAAGGAGGAGCAATTCAGGAATCTCTACTCCTATTCGCCGCTTCACAACATCGAAGAGGGGGTTTCCTATCCGGCCACCCTGGTCACCACTGCTGATCACGACGACCGGGTGGTTCCCGCTCATTCCTTCAAGTTTATCTCTACCCTGCAGGAAAAACACTCCGGTCCAGACCCTGTGCTCATCCGCATTGAAACCCGTTCCGGCCATGGGGCCAGCAGCACCACCAAAAGGATCGAGGAGACTGCCGATAAATACGCTTTCATGTTTTACAACATGGGAATCGAACCGCAGTATTAAAGCTTTAAACCTGTATGTGTAGGCTGGTGGGATTTACCCTTTCCTGAAAATTGTCTCAGGTGATGAATCTCATTGCGCTTTATTTGTTTTAGTATTTGGAAAATACACACTGAGCCAAGGTAAGCAAATGTCACCGGGATGTCTGGCCTTTTTGATCCTTTTCGGATTCTTCATCCTGGTCCCCCTTTTTTTCATGCATGCCATGCTCACAGCCCTGGCCAGGCTGGGATTGACTCCAGAGCTGGCTTTTTTGGTTCTGCTGGGCATATTATTAGGAGGGGCCATCAACGTTCCTTTAAAAAGGATAAAAAGAGAGCAGGATCTGGTCCACAATCCCTTCCACATTTTTGGACTGGAAAGGATCATCCCCTCGGATTGGAGCTCGTCTTTTCGCCGCCGGGTCAGCACCCATATGGTCATCGCTGTCAATGTGGGAGGATGCCTGATTCCTGTGGCTGTTGTCCTGTACGAGATCTTCCGGGTGCTGGATCGGGGATCCTATGAGATTTTTATCCTGGTGGCGGTCACAGGACTGAACATTGCTGTGTGTTATCGTCTTGCCCGGCCCATTCCCAACGTGGGCATCGGTATGCCGCCGCTCATTCCCCCGCTGGCTGCGGCTCTTCCCAGCCTTTTGTTTGTGCCCAGCTTTGCTCCTCCTGTTGCCTTCACCGCAGGAGTGCTGGGCCCGGTGATCGGTGCGGATCTTCTGCATCTCAAGGACATCGACCGCCTCCAGACAGGAGTGGTTTCCATCGGCGGCGCCGGCACCTTTGATGGAATTGTCCTCTCCGGGATGATTGCCGCGCTGCTTGCCTGAATCCTGCACAAATTTAACTCACTGCCGCTTCGCTGCCCGCAGTGACTGCATCTTTTTAAAGGGATAAAGAATTGACTTTTAGATAAATCAATGTATAATAATTTATATAAATTTGTAATTGGTACTAAAAAATGATACTTAAAACAAATAAATATAGGTCATCTTTATCCAAAAAAGGTTCTTTACTGCTGTCAACCTTGGCAAGAGAAAATAAAAATGTCTTTACCATAAGAGACGCCAAAAATATCTTGGACGAAGAACCAAAAAAAATTTTGTCTGACTTGATAAGAAAGAAATGGATATTATCTCTGAAGAGAGGACTCTATGTCATTGTCCCTTTAAACATAGGCACAAAAGGCGCTGACGATTTTATTGTCCATAACTTTGTTATAGCTTCTTATTTGGTTAAACCTTACTTTATTACATTCTGGTCTGCTTTAAACTACCATGGACTTTCAGACCAAATTCCTACAACTGTGTTCGTAGCAACACATAAAGCTCTGAAATCTTTAGAAATTTTGAATTCTAGATTTTTATTCGTTAAATTGGCTGAGAACAAATTTATAGGGATTCAAGATATCGAAATAGAAGGCCAGATTATTAGAATAGCAAATGTGAATAAGACAATAGCGGATTGTTTAGATCATCCAGAGCATTCAGGAGGGATAGAGGAAGTTGCAAAGGCCATATATTTTAATCATGAAGAGTTAGACCTTACCTCAATAAAAAAATATGCCCTAGAGATGGAGAACGGCACAATATTTAAACGATTGGGATATATCCTTGAGCAATCAGATCTGTGGGGAAAATATAAAAATATTTATAGTGATATAGAACTGACAGCAGGTTATCCCAAGTTAGACACTTTGAGCAGGCGTAAAGGAAAATACAATGACAGATGGAAGCTATTGGTAAATGTTGATATCAATCCTGAAAGGTGGATGTATTGATAGACCGGAGAGAATTGTTAGCCAGGGCGCGCGAAAAAAATCTCAATTTGACTATCATTGAGAAAGATTACGTACTGGGTTGGCTCATCTACGGCTTTTCCAGTATAAAAAATCTGGTGTTTAAAGGAGGCACAGCCCTTTCAAAAATATATTTTCCTGAGATCTGGCGTCTCTCAGAAGATTTGGATTTTAGTTTAATAGACAATGACTTTTCCATTATCACCATGAGAATCGAAGAAATATTTGGATTATTAAAAAGAAAATCCGAGATTGAGTTTGATCTGAAAAACAAATTTGAAAATCCCGGATATTTACAGTTAAAAATTCAATATGATGCAGTCATGGGGAAGAACTGGATTAAGGTAGATGTGACAAAGGATGATTTGGTAATAAAACCGGTTTCAAAGACCGTGAAAAGAATCTATTCTGACTATGAGAAGTATAAAATAAAAGTTGAGTCTATAGAGGAAATATTTTGCGCCAAAATAAGAGCTGTCATTGAGAGGAAAAAATGCAGAGATTATTTTGATTTGTGGAAGTTATCAAAATTATCAGTGGATTACAGCAAAATAAAAAAATTTATTAAGGAAAAATTAGAAATTAAAGGAATAGAATTTAAAGACACAAACCAGATGTTCCCCCAGGATTTAAATGAGATATTATTGCCTTATTGGGAGAGGGAGATGGGAAGATTGGTAGCCCCTTTACCTGATTTAGATTTGGTCTTAAAGGAGTTAAAAAAAACATCAGAAACAAAACTGTGAAAAATCATAACCTCTCAATGATTCGAAGACATAAATAATAAGAGGAGCTTTTTTCTGGTATAATCGAAGTGACCAGAAGTGACTTCAGTGCCCGGGAGGCAAAGTTGGCCAAAAAAAAGACCCGCCGGCGAAAAAAGATTAAAAGGAAAAAAACCGAAACAGCACCCCGCATCACAGAATCAATCACTCCTTATCATAAGATCGATATCAACCCGGAGTTTGGAAAGGCCCTTGACCTCCTCAACAAAACATCGAAAAACGTGTTCATCACCGGGAAAGCCGGCACAGGAAAATCCACCCTGCTGGAATACTTCCGCCAGAACACCCGGAAAAAAGTGGTGACCCTGGCCCCTACAGGCGTTGCCGCCCTGAATGTGAAGGGTCAGACCATTCATTCTTTCTTCAGATTCAAGCCTGATGTGACACTGGACAAGGTGAGAAAAATCGTAAAGAACAGGAGAAAGAATCTCTACCAGGCCGCTGATACTGTGGTCATAGACGAGATCTCCATGGTCAGGGCGGATCTTCTGGACTGCGTGGACCGTTTTCTCAGGCTCAACTGCACCCGGCAGGGGCATCCTTTTGGAGGAAAGCAGATGGTCTTTATCGGCGACCTCTATCAGCTCCCTCCGGTGATCAAGGGAAAGGAGAGGGAGATCTTCAAGAGCCGCTACAATACAGGCTATTTCTTCTCGGCCCATGTCTTTGAAGAATTGCCCATGGAGTTGATCGAGCTGATGAAAATCTACCGGCAGAAAGACGAGAGGTTCATCGAGATTCTGAATGCCATCCGCAACAACACCATCACCGAAGAAACACTGGAGGCCTTGAACACCAGGTGCGATCCGGATTTCGAACCGTCAAAGGATGCTTTCTACATCCACCTCACCACCCTCAATCAACTGGCCGACAGGATAAACGGCCAGCAGCTTCAAAAGATTGAAGGTCCAGCCTGCCTCATGGAAGGGATTATCAGGGGGGATTTCGCCCAGAGAAATCTGCCTACCCAGAGGGTGATTTCCCTGAAGGTTGGCGCCCAGGTCATGCTGCTGAACAATGACTCCTATGGAAGATGGGTCAACGGCAGCGTGGGAAAAGTGGTCGAAATTCTGGGGGAAGAGGACGATCCTGAAATCATCACCGTGGAGCTGACCGACGGAAGCCTGGTTGAGGTGGAGCGGTTCACCTGGGAGATCTTCGAGTACCGCTACGATGAGATAACCAACAGCATCAAGACCCGAACCCTGGGCTCCTTCACCCAGTTTCCCATGAGGTTGGCCTGGGCCATCACCATCCACAAGAGCCAGGGCAAAACTTTCCACAGGATAATCCTGGATATCCAAAGAGGAGCTTTCTCGCCCGGACAAATCTACGTGGCTCTGAGCCGCTGCACATCTCTGGAGGGAATCGTTCTGCGTCAACCCCTTAAGAAGAAGCATGTGTTCATGGACTGGAGGGTGGTGGACTTTATCACCAAATACCAGTACCAGCTCTCAGAGGAGAAGATGCCGCTGGAGGAAAAATTGGATTTCCTGAGGAAATCCATACAGGTAAAAAAGAGGCTGGAGATAACCTACTTGAAAAAGAGTGATGAAAAGTCAAGGCGGGTCATTGAGCCTTTGTATGTGGGCAGGCTTTCTTATGAAGGCAGGCCGTTTCTGGGGCTTGAAGCCTACTGTTTCTCAAGGAAGGAAAAAAGAAATTTCCGGGTGGACAGAATCCTGGAAATGAAGACAGTGGAAGGATGAGGCCTGCGGATTTGGGAGAAGATGTGAAACAAATCCGTATCTGATTTTAAATATTTTAAAAGTATTTTTAAATTCTTTAAAAGGGGACTTTAAAAAGGTTTTTAAAAGGGGACGGGCCCAGCCATTTTTATTATTTTCAACAAGTTAACCCGAGTTTTCCACAGATTTTGGCTCTAAATTTGAGGTTTTTGGGGCTAAAAATCGGGAATTCTTCTATTTTAAAGTAAGCTTCAAAATAGACTCCTTCTCTCAAATCGACAAAAAAGCAGTCAAGAATGTTCTCAGAAATACCCGCCCCTCTCTTCGGCTGTCATCAAAAGCTCCTGTTGAATGAAAGAAAATTGAGTAAATAGGTAACGTGTCCCCATTTTTTCCCATTTTTTCCCCATTTTTTTTCTAAAAAAAGAAGATTTAAAGGGGACGGTTCTATTTTTCTTCTTTTCTGGCTTTTTCCAGAAGTTCGATGTCGATCTTATCGGAAGGACGATCGGACATTTTTTTATTCTTGATCAGGTCATCGAGGCCGATGAAGTAGACCTGTTCGGAACCGTACTCTCCCGTTACTCTGTTCTGCCATATATCCTGGAACCGGAATCCTTCCAATTTGTTCAAGAGGTCTATCCTTATAGGCTCATAGCCAAGCTGAAAGATGTTGCCCTCTTCTATCAGGTCCTCAAGGGATACGGCAAGTTCGCAGAACCCGAACTCTTCCAGCACCCGGAGAATCCTTCGGGCATTATCTTCGCCGGGCTCGATAAGGATGTCCAGGTCTTTGGTATACCGGGGCTTGGCATAGAACGCTACGGCAAAAGCACCGATGATGCAGTACTTGACCTTATGCCTGTTTAATAAGCTTAAGAACTCTTCGTAGTCTTTTTCCACCCTCATGGCTTCCGCTCTTTTCCAGCTTGCGGTATTCTTCCCTGAGGAATTGAATTGTTTCCAGTCTTTCCTTGGGGGTTAGAGACAGGTAATAGGAATCATCCAAAAACCGGGCTTCTGAATATGAACTTGCTTTTTTTACCCATATTCTCTGTTTCATAAGGACTTTTACTTTGTTTAATATTATACCTCATTATAGAGCGGAATAAACATATCACAGGAAAAAAAATGAGGTCAAGGATAAAACAAACCTGACTTTCGCCATTAATTCTAAAAACAAATCATAACCTAAACGTATTCAATGAGTTACAGCAAGTCTAAATGTACTGCCTAACTGATGATATTTTCACCATAAAATGTTGTAAGAGTGTATTCAACCTTACCGAAAGTAAAATTTTCTTGGTCGTAATATCCACCCCAATCTGAGTTTTCATTCAATTTTTGACGAATACTTACTCACAATTTCTGAGGAAGGTAAGGCTGATGTCTTTTAGATCTTAATTCTTCCTCATGGCGTTTTGAATAAGAATAGATTTTCTTAAACTCAAAAAAGGGGCCAAGAATCGATTTTAAGAAAATCCTTCGCCAGAAGGAAAAATATTAATATATTATTATCAACAAATTAAATCAGCCAAGCTGTCTTTGTCTTTGCTTTGAAATCAGCCAAGCTGTCTTTGTC
>JBKHJA010000127.1:0-5651 GCA_046538375.1 Candidatus Aminicenantota bacterium | reverse complement strand
CCGTTGTGATTCTGTAATGAATATCTGTTTCATATCCCGTGAGTATCCTCCAGAAACGCACGGCGGAGGGATCGGAACCTATACCCACAACACGGCTTCAGCCTTGGCCAGGTTAGGTCACCTGGTGCATGTGGTCACCGCCACCCAGGATCAGGAGAAAAGCTACCTGGAAAGCGGGGTTTGGGTGCACCGGATCAAGAGCCGCCGGATCAGGCCTAAAGAATTATGGCTGATGAAGCACTCCTTATCAGTGGCCAAGAGGATTTCCAGGCTTCCCTGCCATCTTGATATTGTTCAGGCCAGTGAGTTTGAAAGCGAAGCCTTTTGGTATGCAAGGAGAAGGAAAGCTCCTTTGATAACCCGGCTGTCCACTCCTTATTTCTTGATCGAACAGCTCAACTCCAAAGTGTTTTGGGGACCCCGCCCTTTTTTCAACTGGATGGAGAAAAAACAGGTGCTGCGGAGCGACGGCATATTCACCTCCACCAGAGCATTGGCCAGAGTGGCCGTGGAGAGATGGGCAATTCAACCGGCCAGGGTGGAAATCATACCCAACAGTGTGGACCTGTCTCGGGTGGTCCGGTTAGGGAAGGACAGAGATGTTCCCCAGGGTCTGATGGACAAGGATTTTCTTCTCTACTTTGGACGACTGGAGGAAAGAAAGGGCATTCCCATTTTGGCTCAAGCTCTTCCCCCGGTTTTTAAGAGGTTCCCCCATCTTCATGCGGTATTTGTGGGAGCTGATCTGGGCTGTCAAGGCTCATCCATGCGGAAGTATATTCGACATCAGACTGGTGGATTTCAGGAGAGGTTGATCTTTTTTGATCATCTGCCCCAGGAGAGGCTTTTTCCCATGGTGAATCTGGCCAAGATCATTGTCTTGCCCTCTATATGGGAGGCCTTTGGATTTGTCTGCCTTGAAGCCATGGCTTTAGGGGGGGCCGTGGTCGCCACTTCAGGCTCTGGATTTGAAGAAATCATCGAAGACGGCATTTCCGGATATCTGGTCAAACCAGGACAAGCAGAGCTTCTGGCAGAAAAGATCATACAGGTCTTAAGCAATGAACAGGATCTTCCTCGGATTTCTGAGGGAGCGAGGATGAGGGCTCAGGAATTCGATGTCTCCAAGGTGGCTCTTAGACTTCTTGCCTATTATAAAAAGACCAGAGAAGAATGGCGCCGGAAAAAAAGCCGTGTATAGAGAGATAGGGTGGATAAACAGAAGAGAGAGAGAAAGGTATTAGGGAGGGATGTTTATGGAAGCGGCCAGTACATTCAATATTTCTATCCTGATGAGAGACGGAATCCTTTCTTTAAGATCTACAAGCGCAAAAGAGAAGATACCCTAAGGATCATCAATAGATACCCTGATTTGAGGTTTATTCTGGATGTGGGTGGAGGGAAGGGCAGATTATCCTTGGCCTTAGCGAAATCAGCCGGCCGCACAGTGGTGTTGACAGATATTTCCAGGGATATGTTGGTCTTGGCTGAAAAAAATGCAGGCAGCTCAGGGAACTTGAAGCTGGTGAACGCCGATGCCCATAGACTCCCTTTCCCTGCTGGCTCTTTTGACCTGGTGGTAGGCTTGGATCTTTTTTGCCATCTTGAAGAAGCCCGGAAAGCCTTGGCTGAATTTTATCGGGTTTTGAGAGAGAAAGGGATTTTGATTCTGGATTCTACCAACAGCAATCCTTTATGGGCCCTGTTTTATCCTGGTTATTTAGGAAAGAATCCTCTGAACTGGATTCGAATTTTGATGTATGGAGGTGTTTATCCTGGCTGGGAGAAAATTATCCATCATTATCCGAAGAAGATATTTTTTTCTTTACTCCATGAAGGGGGGTTTCGGGTCGTCGAAAATATCAATTATGGTCCTCCCATATGTCCCAAATGGCATCTGGCTGTTTGCCGTAAGAACACCTAGTCTGCTCCTGTCATGAGAATTTTGTTGGTTGATCCTCCCGGTAAAAATAAGGGCCTCAATTCTGGCCTCGGCTATCTGTCTGCCGTGTTGAAAGACCATCACCAGGTGAGGATTCTGGATTTGAATAATATCAAGATGGGATTCTGCGGCGATCCCAATCCTGATATGCCCAGAAGTGAATGGGAAGAGAGAATTATCAATGCTGTGGATGAGTTTGACCCTCAGCTTTTCGGAATTTCGGTAAAGACCTACACAGCAGAGATATCCAGACATATCTTTAAATTTATCAGGTCAGAAAGACCCCCATTGATCACTCTGGCCGGAGGGCCGCACATCACCCTGGATGGCTTTAGGTACATCCAGGAAAATAAAATTGATTTCGGGATCCAGGGAGAGGGTGAATACTCCATCCTCAAATTGGCAGAGGATTTAGAAAAAGATAAAAAGACGAGAAATATCCAGGGCCTTTTATGCTGGCAAAACGGCGAGTTAGCCCACAATCCAGAATATCATGCCATCCAGGACCTGGATAGCCTGCCCTTTCCTGATTACCATCATTTCAGCTCAGTGCGCGAACACGGAGGCTGTTTGCCCGAATATCCTCTTCTGACCAGCAGGGGCTGCCCTTACCGGTGTTCTTACTGCTCCATGCCAAAAATCATGGGGAGCAAATGGCGGATTCATACTCCGAGGAGAGTATTGGAGGAATTGCACCATGCCAAGCTGGAATATCAGAGCACAGGTTTTACTGTGGTTGATGACAACTTCACTTTAAATTCTAAGAGAGCTGAGGAGATATGCGATCTTTTAATCTTGGATAAGATGAACATTCCTTGGAATTGTCAAAATGGTATTCGAGCCGACCAAATCAGCGGAAGTTTAGCCATAAAAATGAGGCGTTCGGGCTGCCGATATGTATGGATAGGTATTGAGAGTGCTGATGAGAAATTATTGGAGAGCATCAACAAAGGAGAGGAATTAAAAGACATTGTAAAGGGAATAAGACATCTTAAGCGAGCTGGGATTCGAGTGGGAGGATTTTTTATTACTGGACTGCCCCTCAGCACCAGAGAGGCGGACCTTAAGTCGATTGATTTTGTGAAGGAGCAAGGAATCGATGGCTGGTGGTTTTACTTTGTTCCTTATCCTCATACCAAGGCCTGGGAATGGGTTCAAGCACATGGAAGGCTGCTCAGGTCTCTTGATGGTGCCCTTCAGTTTGGCACACATAATATTGAGCCCGTGTTCGATACCCAAGAATATCCCAGAGAGAGCCGGATAAACACTTATAATGAAATTCATATCAGGATGAAACATTTTGACCGTCTCGTGGATCCCTGCTTAAATCAGTGGGATAAATGGCTCAAGGTATTAAAGTTAGTTACGCCCTATGGCACAGGAAAAATTCTTTCTTTGCTGATTTTTATAATCAAGCATAACGCCAAATTAGCGATCAGGGCCCTTCTTTCAAATTTGGACAGCCAAAGATAAGGAAAGAGAACATTTTAATCTAAAGATTCATTTTCTAAGAATCAAAGATGCCTGAAAACACTCCATGTCAAATTTGCTCGAATTCAGAGTTAATAACCATTCAAAGTTCCTATGTTTTTATGAATTCAATAGAGCTAAATTTGACCAGGTGTCCCGAGTGCGGATTGGTCTTTCTCAATCCACAGCCCACCAGCACAGAAGCAGAAAATCTTTATTCAAAAGAATATTTTATCAGGTGGTATGGGACTGAAAAAAAAAGAGAGTTCAGTAAAAACTTTTTTCGTAACTTGTTAAGAGGTAATAAAATAAAAGCAAAGGCAAGCGAAAGATTGTTGGATGTGGGTTGCGGAATGGGCTTTTTTTTAGAGGTGGCGAGGGAATGGGGTTGGCACGCCCAAGGTGTTGAAATATCAAAGTACGCCGCAAGGTATTGCAAAGAGCACCTGCATTTTAACGTATACAGCGGGACTTTGGAAACAGCAAACTATCCAAAAGATTATTTTGATATTATCACTGCTTTTGATTTTCTTGAGCACATAAGTAATATTTCTCGTTTTCTATCTGAGGCCAGAAGAATATTGAAAGAAGACGGCATATTCATGGTTTTAGTGCCAAATTACCAGAGTTTAGTTTTTCAGCTGGATAGAATCATTTGTAAATGGATGAAGTTGCCCTTATCCAATGTTCCAGAGCATCTTACCTATTTCACTCCTTATACTCTGAGAAGGCTGCTTGAAAAGAGTTCATTTAGAATAGATAGACTGTCAACCGTTGATGCCAACGATGAGGCTGAGTATCTTGTGCTGAAGGGAACTCCCAGAGCATTTTTGAGAGCGCTGTTGAATAATGTTTTTTATTTATGGGGTAAGATAAGTCATCGCCGAGAAGCTATTTTTGTCATGGCCAAAAAGGCATAATTCAGCTTAATACAGGATATTTCTGAAAGAACCGATTCTTAAGTACTGAATAAGTCGAATAGAGATTAAAAATTTTGGTTCTTCAGACATTTCAGTGGGTAACAAAGTTAGATAAAATGACTACGAAAGGAATGGAAATCAGGGACATGTACCGGAAATTCATGGGACACGTTACCGATTTTGGTAAAATCGGTACATGTCCCGAATTTCCGGTGAATTTCCGGTAACGTGTCCCTTGATTTCCATCTGCTGTCCTGGTACCCACTGAAAAGTCGGATGAACCAAAATTTTTATAAAGTCTTTGCGGTGATTATCCAGTTCAAAAAATATATATAGAAGGGAATGGCAGTGAGTAACGGTTTAAGACAATTGATTCAATTCCCTTACTATATGATAGAGGGAGTTCGCTACCATCTTTGCGATTTCTTATTGACGCCCAAGCCAAGAATGATTCAATTCCCCGTCTGTGACCGGTGCAATGCCAGATGCATCATGTGCTTCCGGTGGAAAAAGGAGACAGAGAATGAGATCAGCCTGGAGAAGATTCGCCAAGTCTTCTCCAGCCCTTTATTTTCCAAAGTGGAAGATGTCAATG
This sequence comes from Candidatus Aminicenantota bacterium, assembly GCA_046538375.1. Lineage (GTDB taxonomy): Bacteria > Acidobacteriota > Aminicenantia > Aminicenantales > Aminicenantaceae > JBKHJA01. The sequence goes on along the minus strand of JBKHJA010000127.1, from coordinate 724 downwards.
TTCACGGGGGGGAGCCCACTTTGCGGAAGGACTTGGCTGAGATATGCCGAACCATCCAGGATTCTTGTCCGAAATTAAAAAGGCTGTGGATATCCACCAACGGCTTTGGTCCCGGAAGGGTAGAAAAACGCATACGAGAAATTCTTGAAATCTTGGATCTTGATCAGCTCAATTCCTTGGAAGTGAATGTTTCCCTGGACGGGATAGGGGCGACTCATGATCGGATTAGGGGGATTAAGGGCGGATTTGAGCAGTCTCTGGAGACTATCCAGAGGCTCAGACATTTGACAGGGGACAGCCGCCTGAAAGTGAGTATAGGAACAGTGATCCAGCCCCTGAATCTCGGTGAAATCGATGAAATCGAAAAGCTGGCTGAAGGCCTGGGAGTGTCTGTTCTTTTTCAGCCGCTTGCGTTTGATGAATTTTTCAATATCCAGGACAAACAGAAACTCTCATTCAGCGAAGAGGAAAGAGAAAAGTTTAAAGACTTGATAGAGAAGAAATTAGCCCGGGGATTTATGACCAAAAATTTTTATTGGTCTGACCTTCTTTCTATGATGAACGGCGCTAAGAGAAAGAGCCCCTGTGCTTTTGATCGATACGTTCTTTCCCTTTATCCCACCGGAGAAATTCTGCCCTGTTCGCAAAGAGATTGGACAGTGTTTGGCAGTGTTTATAACCAGCCAGCGGATAAAATCTGGTATGGACAGAAAGCGAAAGAGGT
>JBKHJA010000126.1:0-5679 GCA_046538375.1 Candidatus Aminicenantota bacterium | reverse complement strand
AGAGGCCCGATGGAATCGGGGCGAGCGTCGGAAGGGGGAAAGCGGAGCTGTTCCCACTCCGAAGACTCGCTGGGGAAAATCAGCGTGCTTCAGAACCCCAAATCCTCACCCTCTATCATATAAGAAAGGGAAGCTTACAATTTCCTCAATTTCATTGATTTCAGCCCTCATTTATGTTAATAGAGAGAGGAGATAGAAAAGGAGGTTCAACATGAGTTTAAAGATCGGTATCAACGGTTTCGGCCGGATTGGAAGGAATTTTTTCCGGGCTTCATTTCCAGATTCTGAGCTGGAAATTGTGGCGGTGAATGACATCACGGATTCTAAAACTCTGGCACACCTGCTGAAATACGATTCTGTGCTGGGGACTTATGATGCAGAGGTCAACTTTTCTGATGATGCCATCATAGTCAATGATAAAAAAATAAAAGTGTTATCAGAAAAAGACCCGGGCAGCCTTCCCTGGAAAGACCTGGGCGTCTCCATGGTGCTGGAATCAACAGGACTTTTCAGGAAAAGACCGGATGCCAGCAGGCATATCCAGCAAGGCGGCGCCCAAAAAGTGATCATCTCTGCTCCAGCCACAGACCCGGATCTGACCATAGTGCTGGGAGTGAACGAAGAGACTTATGATCCAGAAAAACACCACATCCTCTCCAATGCTTCCTGCACCACCAACTGCCTGGCTCCTGTCACCCACCTCCTCCATCAAGAATTCGGAGTGGAAAAGGCTTTCATGACCACCATCCACAGTTACACCAATGATCAGAGAATCCTTGATCAACCTCATAAAGATCTTCGCCGGGCTCGAGCAGCAGCGGTATCTCAAATCCCCACCACCACCGGAGCGGCCAAGGCTGTGGGCGTGGTTATTCCTGAACTGAAAGGCAAGATCGACGGGATTGCCATAAGGGTGCCCACGGCTAACGTTTCTGTGGTGGACCTGGTGGCGCTGCTTAAGAAAAAGGTCACTGCCCAGGAGGTCAATGAAGCTTATAAGAATGCCGCCCAGGGAAAATTAAAAGGAATTCTTGACTTTACAGAGATTCCCCTGGTTTCTGTGGATTACATGGCCAACCCCTGCTCCGCCATTGTGGACGGCCTGTTCACCCGCATCACCGATGACAACCTGGTGAAAGTGCTGGCCTGGTATGACAACGAATGGGGTTACTCCTGCCGGCTCAGAGACTTAATCAAATACATCTCCCGGTGATGAAAAATGCTTTATGTTGACCATCTAGACTTGCAGGGAAAAAAAGTTTTTCTCCGGGTAGATTTCAATGTTCCTTTGTCTGAGGACGGCCGTATCAGGGATGATACCCGAATTAAGGCTGCTCTTCCTACCATCAACCACATCCTCCAGCACAAGGCTAAACTGGTGGTGGCTTCCCACCTGGGCCGTCCCAAAGGAAAATATGACCCCAAACTCAGCATGAAACCGGTGGCCAAAAGGCTGGAAGAGCTGATTTCCAGAAAGGTAATCCTGGCCCCTGATGTCATCGGAGATGAAGTGGACAGACTGAAAAAAGATCTGGCTGAAGATCAAGTCATTCTGCTGGAAAACCTGAGGTTCCATCCTGGAGAAAAAGGAAATGACCCTGAATTTGCCCGAAAGCTGGCTCAACACATTGACTATTATGTCAACGATGCCTTTGGCGCCTGCCACCGCAGCCACGCCTCTGTGGTAGCCATCACTCAGCAGGTGGAAAAATCAGCAGCAGGATTCCTGGTGAAAAAAGAAATAGAATATCTGAGCAAAGCGGTCCGATCTCCCGCTAAGCCTTATGTGGCTATCCTGGGAGGAGCCAAGGTTTCTGATAAAATCCCGGTCATGGAGAACCTGTTGAACAAAGCCCACCATCTTCTCATCGGCGGAGCCATGGCCTACACATTCTTCAAATCGCAGGGATTTGAAGTGGGCCGCTCCCTGGTAGAAGAAGATAAAATGGACCTGGCCCGCAAAGTTTTCCAGGAAGCCCAGGAAAAAGAAGTGGACTTTTATCTCCCTTCGGATCATATGGTGGCTGCAGAGGCCACACCTGAGGCCCAGACCCAAATCCTGGATTCTTTCCCTATTCCTTCAGACCTGATGGCCCTGGATATCGGGCCGAAAACCATCGCCCGATACACAGAAATCATAGCCAAAGCCAAAACAATCTTCTGGAACGGGCCCATGGGAGTGTTCGAAGTGGACCAGTTTTCAAAGGGAACCATGGAAATAGCCCGGGCAGTGGCTCAGGCTGATGCTCTTTCCATCATCGGAGGGGGAGATTCAGCGGCAGCCGTGGATAAGGCGGGAGTGAGTGAAAAAATTTCCCACATCTCAACAGGTGGAGGGGCATCTTTGGAATTTATTGCCAACGAAACTCTGCCCGCCATCGAAGCTTTATCGGAGAAGTAAAATGGAAACAAACAATCAAAAACCGTGCATTGCCGGAAACTGGAAAATGCACAACACTGTTCCTGAAGCCCTGGATCTGGTTGAAGCGCTTCGGGAAAAAAGCTCTGCCTTAGAGGAAGCAGAACTGGTGGTGATTCCCCCCTTTACTGCCCTGAATGAGGTGAGAAAAAAGCTGGAAGGAAGTCCCATCCAGCTTGGAGCTCAAAATATTTTCTGGGAAGAGAAAGGAGCTTTCACCGGTGAAGTTTCTCCCCTGATGATCAAAGACGCCGGCTGCCAGTACGTGGTCATCGGCCATTCAGAAAGGCGTCAGTATTTTGGGGAAACCGATGAAACAGTCAATAAGAAAATAAAGGCTGGCCTGACGCACGGCCTCACTCCCATCGTATGCATCGGAGAAACTCTTGATGAAAGAAAAAAAGAAGACACCATGACAAAGGTGGAATCTCAGATCACACAAGGGTTGAAGGGCCTGGGCGAACAGGATGTTTCCCGGATCATCATCGCATATGAGCCCATATGGGCTATCGGGACCGGAGAAACAGCCACTCCCCAGCAGGCTGAAGAAGTTCATGCCTTTATCAGGGAGAAACTGGAACAAACATATGGAAATGAAATTGCTTCCTGTGCTATAATTCTTTACGGTGGTTCGGTTAAACCGAACAATGCTTACGCGCTTCTGAAACAAAAGAACATAAACGGCGCTCTGGTGGGAGGAGCTTCCCTGGAAGCCGATTCCTTCATCCAAATAGCCGAACAAGGAATAAAAGCTTATAAGGATAAAAAGTGAGTGTGATAATCACCACCGTACACATCATCACCTGCTTCATCCTCATCATCGCTGTCCTGCTGCAGTCAGGTAAATCTGCCGATCTAGCGGGAGCCTTTGGTGGAGCGGGAAGCCAGAGTGTTTTTGGCCCCCGTGGTGCAGGCACCATTCTCTCCAAGGTAACCACCATTTGTGCAGTGCTGTTCATGCTCACCTCCCTGGGACTGTGGATCCTTTCAGCCAGCGGCACAAAATCAGTGGTGAAAGGAGAAAAAGCACAGCAAAAGGAAGAGGCGGCGGTGACGGAAACCCAGAAAGAAACTCAACAAAAGAAAGCACCTTCAGCGGAACAGAATCAGGAAAAACAGAATTAAGCGGAAGGGACCAGCAAAAACAGCCCATAAGCTCGGCCGCCGAATTCAAAACCGGGCTTATTTATTGTCATAAGCTTCCGCAATCGTGGATGCCGAAGTGGTGGAATTGGTAGACACGCATGGTTGAGGGCCATGTGAGCACTTTACCGCTCGTAGGGGTTCGAGTCCCCTCTTCGGCATTATATCTTCTTTATTTCAAATATAACCTTAAAGATTTTTTAAAGAAGATTGCAGCAAGACAAGTAAACTCTCTACAAGAAATTTGTCTGTTTACTGAAGATGAACATGCTTATGGTTTCTTAACTTGACTGATAGGGTGCATTTTTAGCAAACTGGGAGTAGATCTTCAATTTGTGGTTTTAGCTCGTTAATCACCTCCTCAAATGCAGGAAGATCAGGAACGAGCGGCCCGAGCAGCTGATTCCATGTTTTTTTTACATAGTATAGCATAGGCTCATTGAAAAAATCATTTGGACTATCGAAAGAAACATTTCCAATACTACACTTTTCCCGAAGGAAAGAGGCAAATTCAGAGAAATTCAGATGGGCGGGGTACTCCCTGAGTATACGCCAGAGATCGTAATAATCCCGCGCACGGGATCTGCTCCAACCTCGTTCCTGAAGGATTTTGATATGCTGAAGGATCGCACGAAGTTTTTCTGCAATAATCTCTTCTAGAGCGTATACTCGAACTTGTACATTAAAAGGTTCACCATATTCATGAATCACAGATCGGTTATTGAGCGGTTTTAATACATCTTCATCAATAGAAATCTCGATCATAACTCGCGTATGCGGTCGATTCTGCCAGGGCAGCCGAGCATTGATTAAGAAAGCTTCTTGGCCGCCAGGATGAGGATCTCGCTCTACATATCGCCTGCAAAAGATTTCAACCGGAGCATATTCATTAAGCAAATTCATGGCTGCTTTACATGCTTCATGAATTGCCCTCTCCATTCCCTCACCAGTCGGAACGTTGTTTACTCCTGAAAAATCAAGATTTTCGGAGAATCTGTAGTCACCGAAATAGCATTTTTTTAGAGCAGTCCCTCCTTTAAAAGCAAAAGTGTTGTAAAGAGTATCTATTTCACTAATGCCGGCGAGAATCCAAGAAAGAAGATAATCATGTTCAAGTACATTCCATGGAATTCCTAAGCGATTTCGTGCCTCTAGCAACCGGTTATGAAGCGGCCTCATCTCATTCATTAACCTTTCCAGGAATGTTCTCCTGGATCATCCAGCGACTATTGCGGGGCCCCTTCCGGGGACCGGTAGGATCGAGCTTACGATAACCTTTAATAGGAAGGGCTATGAGTGGTTCAAAATAGTCTGGATCAATTTTCATATACTCGAGTACCCATCCAAGGCGCTTGGCTGTTGCAGTATCTATCTTGATGGCATAATCGACAATTCGCTCTATATTTAGATCATTTCTTCTCATTTCGAACGCATGTATAGCCTCCGCAAAGTCTCCACAATACTGAGGCATTGACAGTCCATCCAGTAGTGTCCGCTCAGGATCTGTGATAGCAACACGAGCTTCATTGAGCCATATATTTTGGATTCCGAAGTAACGCTCAGGTTTAACTTGGACGAATTGAAAAAGCATATCACCAACAGGATATCCATTATCGGTTGGCCTAGTCTTGCTCTTCCGGTGTCTTGGTATCGAAATCTCTGTTGTCGTAATCACGAATACTTTCCTGGGAGCTTGCTCTGTGAGGCCGTGATAGTGTAAAGCAGACCAGTGGCTGATGGCTCCGTCTCTTACTAGTGCCATTGCAACCTCGAACTCATGAACAGGCGAAACACCAGGAACGCTAGAAGAAATTGCATAGAGCCCCCGACGCAAAGAAATGATCCATCCATTGCGACGCAGGTGATACAAGGCTTCCCGGAGGTAGGTATCCCTTAGGCCCACTTCTGAGGCGTATTCCCTCGCCCGATTCACGGAAAAAATACGGTATCCTTCAGCAGCCAGACGGCGCACAAGTTCCACACCTACATGAGATCTCTTTACCTTTTGTCTTACGCTCATCGGAGGATATCAAATGTATACAACTAATAAACAAAAAGAATTAGTTTAGATATTTTATGTTAAAAATTGGAGAATGTCAAATGTTTACTCAATAAAA
>JBKHJA010000025.1:0-25247 GCA_046538375.1 Candidatus Aminicenantota bacterium | reverse complement strand
TTGCAACAAATCAGTTATTTTCATGGTTCGTGGGTGTCCTTGGACATGACATATTACTAAAGAATAATTCCTGTCTCTTTAGAGAGAAATTCTTTTTTATGTTCGAGGCGTAAATTAAAGATATTGATGTTTAAATACTGTCCCCAGTGCGGCTCTGAATTGATGGAGAAAAAAGAGGAAGAAAGGACCAGGCTTTTCTGCCCTAGCTGCGGACAGGTATTCTATCAGAATCCTCTGCCCAGCGCTGCGGCTTTAGTGATGAATGAAGAGCAGAAAATTCTTTTGGTAAAAAGAGGCGTAGAGCCAGGAGTCGGCAAATGGGCCCTGCCTTCTGGTTTTATAGAGATCGAGGAAACTCCGGAGGAAGCCTGTCTCAGAGAACTTGAAGAAGAGACAGGTCTGAAAGGAAAGATATTGAAATTGGTGGGAGTTTATTCGCAGGAATCCGTGCTTTACAGAAACGTGCTTATCATCGGATATGAAGTGGCCGCCAGAGGAAGCCTTTCTCCTGGTTCTGATTCGCAGGAAGCTGGATTTTTTGCCTATGATAAGCTTCCAGAGATTGCTTTCTCCAGTCACAAAAAAATAATCCAAGATGGGTGGGCCCGTAAAAAACCATGAAAACCTACCTGGACTGCTATCCTTGTTTTTTTAAACAGACTCTTAAAACATCCAGGTTGATCACATCAGATGAAAAGAAGATACGGCAGATATTGGCCGAAGTCAGCATCACTCTTCCCACCCTCTCCCTGGATGCCACTCCTCCTGAAATCGGAAAAGAAGTTTACAGAATCATTTCCCAGATGACCGGAGTGGATGATCCCTACAAAGAGATAAAAGACACATGCACACGCCAGGCCCTTTCTTTGTATCCTCGAATGAAAACATGGATAGATTCCTCAAAAGATGGCCTGATGACTGCAGTAAGGCTCTCCATTGCCGGAAATATCATTGATTTCGGCGCCCAGGCTGATTTCAATCTGGAAGAAGACATCCATAAGATTCTTTCTCAAGATTTTGCCATAAACCATTACAGAGATTTATGTGGTGACCTGGCTAAGGCGGAAAGAATTCTTTATGTGGCCGATAACGCCGGCGAGACGGTGTTTGACCGTTTGCTCATAGAAGAAATTGGAAAACCTGTGATTTATGCGGTGAGGGAAAGTGCCGTCATCAACGATGCCACCCTGGAAGATGCCATCCTTTCAGGTGTGAATGAAGTGGCAGAAATCATTTCTTCAGGATGTGATGCTCCAGGAACCATCCTAAGGTTATGTTCTGAGGAGTTTTTAAATATATACCGTTCAGCCGATGTGGTGATCAGCAAAGGTCAGGGCAATTATGAAGGACTCTCTGGAGAGAAAGGACCCATATATTTTCTTTTGAAAGCGAAATGCCCGGTCATTGCCCAGGATATTGGAATCCAGGACGGCAGCATCGTTTTGATGAAGGCCAATAAAGCCAATAAAGCCAGGAAAGGGAGCCGTTGACTGCTTTCTCAGATTGATCTCCTGAATCTCGTTTAATCCTTGTTTGACAGACCGAACAGGTTGTGAATAAAATGGGGCAAACCGAAAGGAGGTGGATTTAAATGGACAGTAGTCAAAACACAGAAAGATCCCAAGGGTGTGCAGATCTTTCTAGGCGAGATTTTGTCAAATATTTAATAGCTGGTTCTGCTTTTTCTGCGGCCCAATTGAACAGATTGAATGCCTCTGTTTATCAAAGCATCACCTCTATCAACCAAAAGCACATAAAAGATGAATCGCCTGATGGGATTTACTGGGATGCCATAAGAAAGCATTTTTTGTTCCAGGATGGACTGATCATGATGAACAACGGCACTCTGGGGCCCATGCCCAAGCCTGTGTTTAACTCCTTGATCAAATACTGCAAACTCCAGGTGACCAATCCCTTTGATTGTTATAATTTCATTCCCAGGAAAAAGGCAGAAGTCCGCTCAAAACTGGCCAGGTTCATCAATGCTTCTCCTGATGAGGTGGTCATAACCAGGAACACCACAGAGGGAATGAATTTTGTGGCCAATGGATTGGATCTAAAAGAAGGCGATGAAGTGCTTCTTTCCACCATGGAGCATCCCGCAGGAATTCATCCCTGGAAATTGAAAGAGGCAAGATACGGAATAAAGATCAAGGAAGTTCCCATAGGGTATCCTCCTGAATCTGTGAATGAGCTGGTGGCGGCTTTTGAGAAGGCCATAACTCCCCGGACAAGAGTCATCAGCATCAGCCATACCGTCTATATTTCAGGGCTTATCACTCCCCTCAAAGAATTGAGCGAAATGGCCCATGAGAAGGGCGTTCTGGTGCTGGCGGACAGTGCTCATGGCCTGGGTATGCTCGATCTGGATATGAAAGAATTGGGAGCAGATTTTTTTGCCACCAGTCCTTACAAATGGCTGGGTGCTCCCACAGGAGTGGGGCTGCTCTATGTGAAGAAGAAACAGCAGGATCGATTGTGGCCCACCATCGCCTCTTCTGGCTGGGATACTTACCAGAATGCCCGAAAATATGAAACCGTGGGCCAGAGGGCGGATTCGCTAATCATTGCCCTGGGGGAAGCCGTGGATTTTCAGCAGGCTGTGGGCAAACAGAGAATAGAGAGGAGAATCAAGGCCCTTGCCGGGTATCTGAAAAGAGAGTTGAGCAGGATTCCCGGAGTGAGACTGCACACCTCCAGAGATCCTTACCTCAGCGGTGGGTTGACCGCTTTTTCTGTAGAAGGATTGAAGCCCCAAAAAATGGTCAGCTATCTTCGCGAGAAATACAACATAGTGATAAGGACTATCGGAAGAGAAGAGGAAGGAACCTATGGGGTGAGAGTTTCCACTCATATCTACGTCACTTTTAAGGATATAGACATGCTTCTGGAAGGGGTTCGCCATCTGGTCAGACATCAAGGCTAGCCGGAAAGCCAGAAACCATAAATGATTTTTTTGGGGACGTTCACTTCTCTCTTTGAAATTTTTCCAGGAGCCTCTGGCAGCGGGAACAAAAGGAGGGGCTTTTCCTGTCCGTATCCGACAGGCTGTTGGAGAAGTGCATCACACATTCTTGATTTGGGCAGTGTCTTAATCCAAAAGTATGGCCCAGCTCATGCACGGCTTCCTTCACTGTGCGCTCTAAAAATAATGTCCTGTTTTCTGGCAAGCCGTAGAAGCTCTGTCGGAGGCGGGAAAGAGAAATCACGGCAAACTTTCCTCCCAGTTCCGCCTCTCCAAACACGAAATTGAGACTGGGAACATAAAGATCCACGTCGGCCAGGGCCAGCACTTTTCCCTTTTGGTGAGCAGAGAGTGACCGGTGAAGGGCGTTTAGGATTCTGGAGGAAAAGAATTGCTTCCGCTGAGGATGGTAAGCGTCTGGGGGGATTTTCATGGGCGGAGATATTTCCACCCGGCAGTGGAAGGTCTCATCCAGGTGGGAGCTTACTTCTCCCAGTACCCAATCCTTGATATCATCCAGAGGAACAACATGTATTTTTGTTCCTGGATGAGATGAAAATCCTGGTACAGACATGAAAGCAAAGGCTCCAAAAAGAAATAACAGACAGCCGCAACTTATAACCCTGCATTATTCACATAGGTTTTTGATTTCCATGGAAAAGGAAATCAGGGACACCATACCGAATTCAGGAGAATTCGATTCATGTCCCGATTTCCCCTGGAATTCATGACTGCATCTGGGAAAACCTTCAATTTATGAATAATGCAGGTTATATAAAGGATAGGTTTCAATCCCAACTTTTTTCCTTCTTTTCTTTCTCTCTCATTATAACCAAATAACAAAGCAGTGAATAAAGAATTTCTATCAGTATCATCATAACGGTTTTGGAGACCCTTCCAATAAAGAGGAGGTTGACTGGATCAAGATATTCACTTTTATCACGGAAAATGAGATGCACCAGGCAGCCTATTTTGACTTTTTGTTCAGATGATTATAATAATACACTTCATATTTTTTTGAGGAGGTCTTCTGTGAAAAGAATCATTGGTCTCATTCTTGTCATTGTGATGGTGGTGACCCCTGCCTCCGCTGGAGAGAAGAAGGCATCATTTGATGTTCAGGCAGCCTGGGATTACATCAGGGAATTGGCTTCGGATTCCATGATGGGGCGCAAAAGCGGCCAGCCCAGCGCTGTGATGGCTGAGGATTATATTGCCTGCAAATTCCGGGAATGGGGATTGGAAACGGCTGGAGACAATGACACCTACTATCAGAATTTCACTATAGAGCACTTCAACATTGAACCGGGTGTGGTCATGGAGATTTTGACCGAAAGAGAAAGAAGGCAGTTTCATTATGGGGATGACTGGCGGGTACAAAAATTTTCAGGGGCCGGCCATTTTAACGCAGATGTGGTATTTGTCGGCTACGGCATTCATGCACCAGATAAGGGATACGACGACTATGCCGGCGTAGATGTAAAAGGAAAATTGGCCCTTTTTGCTTCCGGTTCTCCTCCTGAATTGAAGGATGAATTAGAAAAACTGGCCCGGATGGAGAACCGCGTAAAGGCCGCTCAGGATCTGGGAGCTGTGGGAGTGTGCGTTTTTCAGCATCAGAGAGACCAGAGCCGCTATTTCAGAGTCAGACTCAAGAAAGAAATGTACAAACCAGACTTCGTGATTTTGACGGTTGAAGATAGAGTGGCTCATATTATTTTTAAAGATCTAAACACCGAAATTCGCCATCTCTATCGTCAGATCGATGAAAAAAATGAACCCATGTCTTTGGCCACCGGAGTAAAGGCATTCATTGCTGTGAATACCACCTTCGACGCCCAGAGACCCACCCGAAACATACTGGCAAAAATAACGGGAATGGATAAGCATTTAAAGCGAGAGAGTGTGATCATCGGTGCCCATATGGATCATTTGGGAATCAATCCGCTTGGAGAAGTGATGAACGGGGCGAACGACAATGCCTCTGGCACGGCCGTGGTCATGGAAGTGGCCCGCATCATGAAGCTCAATCATGCCCGGCCCCGCAGGACAGTGATCTTTGCACTGTGGGCAGGAGAAGAACAGGGGCTTCTGGGTTCAAGATATTACACCGATCATCCCACTCATCCCATTGAAAAGACCGTAGCCTATATCAACATGGATATGGTCGGTCATGGAAGCGGCAAGATCCCTTTTCGTGGAGTCTATTACGGCCCCCGGATCTGGGAAGTTCTGGAGAAGAGGCTTCCTCAGAAGATTCTTGATGAGGTCAAACCCGGTCGGGGAGGGCCGGGAGGTTCTGATCATACTCCGTTTTTAACCAAGGGTGTTCCCGGGTTTTTCATCATCACTCAAGGTGCCATCAAATACCATCACAGCCGGGATGATTCTGACCTGATTAAGCCAGAGATGCTTAAGAAAACAGGAGATTTTGTTCATGCGGCGGTGAACATTCTTGCCTCAGAGCCGGTTGATTTTATAAAGCAGTCAAGAAGGGAGAACTTTTATCTGAAATACCAGAAACTCGTAAACTTTCATGTTTCACCCCTCCAGAATGTATTGTCAGGTCATAAGGATGCCAAAGACTCTCACGTGGATCTTCAACTGGCAGTGGTGGAAGAAAAAGAAGGTTTATCAGCAGATGAGCTGAGGATGGATATTCTTAAAAATCTTCTCGCCTCCACAGAGCAGATGGAAAAAGCCAAGGGGCTGGTCTTTTACTCTGATTCCCACAAATTTTCCAGAGATATCCGTCAGGGAAAGACCACGGTTATGGCAGGGCTTAAAGGATTGAACTCTGTCACCGATGACCCCAGATGGTTCAGGGTTTTGGCCAGACAGGGCCTTCATTTTGTGATTGTTGAGAAGTCTTCCCCGCTTTTCGATGAGAAAGGGGTGACCGATAAGGGAAAGAAGATGCTGAAAGCCCTCAACAGAAGCGGTCTTCTTTTGGTATGTAAAGGATTGAGTGATCCACAGGGGGTATCTTTATTGAGCATCTCCTCAAAGCCTGTGGTGCTGCTTTCCCCTGATCTGCCCGGCCAGGAAGTGGCTGAACTCGTCAAAAAGAAAAAATCAGCTTGGGGTCTTATCATGAGGCCGGAGGATGACCCACGGACCTATTTTGGCAGGCTCAACGCAGCCAAAAAAATCTTAGGGTCAGAGCATCTGATGATAGTCAACCAGCAGTGTCTATGGAATGAAGCAGGGAAATCTCAGGTCCTTCCATTGATCACAGAGATTCTGAAAGCCGAGTACGAAAGAACAGAGATATCCAATGTTTTTTCTGACACTCTTTTAAGAGTTTTGAGTGAGACAAGGGGAGAGGAATCTCGTCCTTTTGCTTATATACCTTTCTGAAAAGGAGAACTTTTATTAGAGTTCTTTTGGTCTCGGGGGCCTGTTTTATTTTTATTGCACTATATCTCCTGGCAGAGAGGCTGCATGTTGGAAGAAAGACCAACCGAATCCCTCTGCGCATTTGTGTGACCGGCACCAGGGGGAAATCAAGTGTGACCCGCCTGATAGCCGCTTCTCTAAGAGAGGCTGGCTTCAATGTTCTGGCCAAAACCACCGGCTCAAAGCCTGTGCTTATTTTTCCTGATGGTAAAGAGGAGGAAATCAAGAGAGGAAATCTCCCCTCCATTCTTGAACAGAAAAGACTTGTGCGTGCAGGGGCAAGCCTTGGAGTCGATGCTCTGGTCTCTGAGATGATGAGCATCTCTTGTGAATCAGGGTATGTGGAGTCGGTTCAGATTTTAAGGCCCCATTTTCTGGTGCTCACCAATATTCGCCTTGACCATGCGGCCCAAATGGGACAAACCCGCCAGGATATTGCCCGCTGCTTGGCCTCTTCCATTCCATGGAAAAGCACTATTTTTTTACTCCAGAAAGAGATGTTTCCCCTGTTCCAGGCAAGAGCCGAGGAGATGAACTCCAGGATTGTCCAGGTGTCCACGGATTCTTCCCGGGATTATTTCCCCTCAAAAAAAAAGCTTTCCTTCTGGGAGTGGCCGGATAATATCAGCCTGGCTCTGGGTGTGGCCGAGTTTTTGGGGATAGACAGGGAGGTCGCTTGGCGGGGCATAACCAGGAGCCGGCCTGATTTTGGCAGCCTGAAGATATGGCAGAAGGATTATGATTCTCCGCCGCGTTCATGCACCCTGGTGAGCTGCTTTTCAGCCAATGACCCTGAATCCACCCAACTGGTCCTATCCTCTGTTTTAAAGAACAAGATAAAAGAAGGGAAGAAGATGGTGGGAATCCTCAACTTCAGAAAGGACAGAGGAGACAGAACCTGTCAGTGGCGGAACGTATTGAGAAGGGGCGCTTTTCCTGAATTCAGCCGTTTTTATCTGACAGGCTCCCATGCTCACGCTTTCAAGCGGAGGCTTGATTCAGCGAAGAAGGCGTGTTTTGTGGTCCTTGAGAAAAAGCCCCCGGAAAAAATCATGGAGCAAATCCTGGCTGAGGAAAAAGGAGATTTGGTGGTGGTAGGGATGGGGAATATGGGAGGCGTGGGAAAAGAACTTGTTTCCTACTGGGAGCAGAAAGGAAGACGGTATGATCTATGAGACCCTGCTCATCGGTTTTGTGGTGGCTGTTCTTTATGTGGAGATCATGGATATTTACCCGGGGGGAATCATTGTTCCTGCTTACATAGCCCTCTATTTTGACCAACCCCTGAGAGTGGCGGTGACCATCCTTGTAGCTCTCCTGAGCTTATTCACCTACAGATTCCTTTCTCGTTTTCTGATTCTCTTCGGAAAAAGAAGATTTGTGATGTTCATCCTTTTGGGAGGGTTGTGGGCTCAACTCTGGTTTTTGCTTTTTCCTCACCTTTTTTCTGATTCTTTAGGACTTAAAGCCATAGGCTGGCTGATTCCCGGTCTTCTGGCCAACAATTTGGAGAGGCAGAGAATACTTCCCACCCTGGCTTCTTTGGTGGTGGTCTCCACCATGACTTATTTTTTGGTCCGCATTTTAGGATGGGTTTTATATTAAAATGGTCGGGCTTTTTTTCAGAGGAAAGAGAGCGGTATTTAAAAAAAGGGAGGGGGAAAAGCATAAAATTATCCTGATCCTTTTTTCCCTAAGCCTGGCTTTTTATGTCCTGGCTCAGGTTGTTCCTTGGGGGGGCGAGGATCTTTTGGTAGAAGAGATGCTTATCTCCTCGAAGATCATGGAGAAAGCCATCCACGCTGTGCGGGAGTGCCAGCAGGAGAGAGGAATTATCATGGATGAGGAAACAGATGTGAACCAGACAGGACTGATCGGAACCAGAATATCCCCCATCACCACCTCTGTGGGCAGCCTGGAGGCGAAGAGGACCACCACCAACCCCAATTTTTCGGCCCTGGTGGTCTATTTATTAAAAAAAGCTGGCGTCCAGGAGGGTGAGACCATTGCGGTGGGAGCTTCCAGCTCTTTCCCGGCTCTGGTGGTGGCTGTGCTTTCGGCAGCTCGTGCCATGAGCTTGAATCCTCTTGTGATCTCATCTCTGGGCGCTTCTCAATGGGGAGCCAACAGAGTGGATTTTCACTGGCTGCGTATCCAGGAGTGCCTTTTGGAAAGAGGTGTCTTTGATGTCAGGCCCGTTGCCCTGTCTTTAGGAGGAGAGAAAGATACAGGAGAGGATATGAGCGGTGTGGGCCGCTCTCTTCTCCTCAGAGAAATAGGCGAGACCGGCACAGCCTTCATCAACCAGCCTGACCTGGAAGAGAATGTCAGGAAAAGAATGGAAATTTTGGCCGGAGAAGCAGGAGAGAACCGAATCAGGGCCTTTGTCAATATCGGGGGAAGCTGGGCGAACATGGGGACAGACTCAGGAGTACTGGAATTGAAGCCGGGTCTTACCCGGGTCTCCACCCTTCCTCCTCCCCAAAAAAGAGGCATGATCCAGGAGATGGCTGCCCAGGGGATTCCGGTCATTCATCTTTTGTACATAAAAGGCCTGGCCGGCCGATACGGGCTTCCCTGGGATCCGGTGCCCCTTCCAGATCCAGGGGAAGGAAGAATCTGGCAGATAGTCAAAGCGGAAAAACCGCTGGTTATCATCCTGGGAAGTGTGTATTTTTTCCTTATCTTACTGGTGATGGCTTTCCGGAATAAATTCAAACCAAATATAAAAGATGCCGTTATCCCCTGACAGCTTAAATTGATTATATGAAAGCGTCTTTAACAGTTTCGTCTGTATCATCAAAAAGAAGGTGCCCTTGGCTTTTGCTTTTCTGTTGAAAAAAAGACGATATTTTCTCTTTTATTTAGAGGAAGATGCTTTCTTCCCAGCCAGAATAACTCCATCCTGATGTTCCCAGATGATAGCTCATGAGCTTTAGTCCAGTTTACCACAAAAACAGAAAAAATATTTTCTCCGCTCTGTTTATGCCTTGAGTTTTTGGGGGAGGGATGAGAAAATTCGTTGTAATCACAGTTTCCTCTCCCGGAAAGGGCAAATGATGGAGGCAAACCCGGTCCCGGTTTTTATAACTGGTAGTTATAAAATTTTTAAAAAAGCCCAAAAAAATGACTCAGAGTTATAAAAAAGAAAAAAGGGCCGGGCGGAGATACGGCCTCATAGGCACCATCACCCTGGATCGGATCAGTCAACAACAGAAGCCGGACTGGACAGGAGTAGGGGGTGTCCTCTATCAGGGAGCGGTTCTTTGTGCTTTAGGAAAAGAGGTTTATCTGTACACCAACCTGGGGCAGGAATTGGTACCGGAAACACAAAAGATCATCAAAAATTGGACTTCTCTTCGAAAAGAGGGAATACGATATTTCCCTGGTTCAGGGAACCAGGTTCATCTCCATTATCCTGGATCCGGAGAAAGGGTAGAGATCCTTAAATCTGTTGTTCCCCCCTTGGATCCTTCAGTAGTTCTGGAGGAACTTCCCGGATTGGATATCCTCATTCTGGTCCTTAATTCCGGTTTTGACATAGAGCTTCCACACTGGCGCCAGATTGTTCAGCGGGCCGGATGTCCTTTATGGCTTGATATCCACTCCCTTCCTCTTTCCAGAGAGCTGAATTCTCCCCGCCAGTACCTTCCCCTGTCTGACTGGAAAGAATGGGTGAGGGGGGCTACCTATGTCCAGGCCAATCAAAAAGAAATAGCTTCTGTTATGGGCTCACCCCAAAAAAAGCCTTCTCAGAACGAGATCCGTCATTTTTCTAAAAGGATTTTTGCTTTGGGTGTCAAAGCCCTGTTCGTCACTCTGGGCAAACAAGGAGTGATGGTTCTCACTCCTGGAAGGCGGGAGAGGATTTCTTCTGCTCAGGTCAATAAAGTGGTGGACACCACAGGATGCGGTGATGTTTTCTGTGGGGCAGCGGCGGTCAGTTTGGTTGAAGGAAAAGATCCCTTTGATGCGGCTGCCTCTAGCCTCAGGCTGGCCTCTCAGGCGGTCAAGGCCCGGGGAATCGAGGAGACCTTTAGATGTGTAAAAAAATGGGCCACAAAGGGAAATTTCTTCCTTTAGAGAGAATTCATAATTTCTGCTTTTGAGAGACTTGTTTTTGTGCTAAAATAATTTTATCAAAGAGATGAAAAGCTCTTTTGAAAGCAACAACTTCTCCCGCTATCTGAAACCGTCTCAGATAATATTCGATCTTAAGGCCAAAGATAAAGTCGAGGCTTTCAAGGAACTTCTTGACACTCTGTCCAGACAAAAACTCATCAAAAACAAAAAGCTGCTGCTGACCCGGATTATTGACAGGGAAAGGCTGGAATCCACCGCCATCGGACACCAGGTCGCTCTGCCCCATGCGCGGGTGAATACAGGCGACAGAATTTCGGTGGCAGTGGGAAGATCCGAAAAAGGGATCAAATTTGATTCCGTCGATCAAAAAAAAGTCCATCTCATCATCCTGGTTATCTGGAACCCTTCCATTCCTGGCCTTTTTAACCACCTCTTCGCTGGGCTGGCACGATTTTTAAGGGAACCTGGATTCAGAAAGAGGATGTTTGATGCCAAAAACAAAACAGAGCTTTACCGGGTGCTTTCTGAAGTGGAACTCAGACTGCCCCAGGAAGATAAAATCATCAATCGAGCCAGTCTTCTCAAAAAACTCCAGAATCTAGAACTCAAGAAAAAGAAAGCCCCCAAAAAAAAGTGGGCCGAACTGGAAAAAAGGGCTGATTTGATTCGAGAAGAACTGGATGCGGCCCTGGTGGCCAGGTTTGACCGGTTGATGGAAAGATATGGTTTTGCTGTGGCCGAACTGGAAGGGGGGGTCTGTCAGAGCTGCAACATCAATGTGGCCACCGGGATGAGCGCTGCCATAGAAGGAAGCAATGATATCTACGTCTGTGAAAATTGCGGTAAATTCTTGGTGGCTTCCAAAAAAAAGAAAAAGTAACTATTGAATCCCTTCTTTAGCCAGATTGGCTGGCTTCCTCAGCCTGTAAACAGGATAGACCTGCGGGCGGCGCCCCCACTGCGGAGAAACATATCGGTCAAAGAAATTCCAGACCAGCAGCCCGTCATCGCTTTCCGGCTCCAGGAGATAAACGGCCAGGTTGCCCAGAGGCTGGGCAGTGCTTATCACATAGGAGCCCGCGGGAAAGTTCTTCTTTTCAGAAAAATATTCCCCTTTTATGCTGTTCAAGTGATGGCCCTGGTAGAGTCTTTCTGATGCTTTTATTTCCTGGATGAGGAAAGATTCTACCTCCAGGTTCACCGGCTGGGTCAGCCTTTCTACCATGAGGCCGTGCTGGCAGAGTTTTGAGATGAGATCGGAATCCTGAACAGGAATGAGGTAGGCATGAGGAAAGGGGACGGTTCTCCGGGGGATAAAATCAGAAAAATAAGGCAGGATGAACACTCTTTTCCTGTCTGTTTTTTTGACCCGCGGCCATCCTTCCTCTCCGGGCAGGACTTCCATTTCCCATCCTTGAATGGTCACTTTCTCATCCACAGGCTGGAGGTCGAACTCCACAGCAAAACCGTCCTTCTCAGAAGGCTGGCTCCCTGCGGTGGTTGTCTTTTGGTCAGCCCGGGCCACCAGGTCGGATATTTCGACGCTGTGTTCAGAGCAGTAATCGAGTATGGCAAGGAGAAAATGGTAACAGGCATAGACCCGGGTTTTATAATCGGCATAAGCATAGTTTTCGTCCAGTATGGCCAACCGGCTGCGAAGGCCCATGTAATTGGTCAAGAAGCGGGGAAGGTGGCTGAATGTCCGCCATCCTTTCTCTGGGTTTTTGAAATCCATGAAATTGCCGTAGGGAATGGAGAGGGTGTTGTATTTTTGCTTGAGAATTTTGCTTACGGAGGGGAGCATTTTCTGCCGCATATACTGGATGATGGAAAGATTTCCGTTGGGATTCAGGGGCCAGGAATAGGTGACCGGCTCCTGGTGGAAAGACCCGTTTGTGGTATGACAGTCCACCAGCAGCACCGGGTCCCAGTATGTCAGCACATTCTGGACCAATCCTCTCATCTCCGGGCTCTCCAGCTTCATGCTGTCCCGATTCAGGTCCAGGTTCTGGCCGTTGTAGCGAATCCCCACTCCTTTATCTGGCCCCGCCTGGTTCTGCCGGTGGGAGGGATCTATTTTTTCATTGCCGTCGGGATTAAAGATAGGAGCGATAAGGATGACCAGCTTCTCCAGATAAGGGCTGTCTTCTTGGAGAATATTTCTGGCCAGCATGAGGGAAGCTTCTTTGCCTTCCACTTCTCCAGCATGGATGTTGGCCTGGATGTATACAGGAACTCTGTGGTCATATCTTAAGACCGAGGGATGTGAGGGAGGAGGTTGGCCGATGATGAGCAGAGGTACAGCTCTTCCTTCTGAACTGACCGCCAGAGTTTTCACTCTGAGCAGGGCGGTTTGCTCCTGGAGCTGGTTTATGAATTCTTTCACCTCCTGGTATGTGGAGGTGGCTGTGAAATGGCTGGCTTCAGCCGCGGTCAACGGGAATTTTTTGGCCCAAGCCCACGAAGTAAGGGAAAATGTGAACAAAAGAACCGGCCCTAAAGTGAAAAAATATTTTTTTCTCATGGTGAGTTCCTTTAATCGGGAATGAATAAGTTCCTGTTAATGGATAATGAGTTTATAAAAATTCAACAGTCCCGTCAATTTGAGGTGCACTTTAATTCATCCCTGTAAACCATTACAATGGATAAGAGAGTGGAAAATACAGTAAACATGGATTGAACCGATGGCAGCTTTTGGAGTGCGCAAAGAAAAAGAAGAAGCTCTCCGCAGAAGGATGAGGCGTCTGAACATATACGAGAAGGACATGGTGGAGAAGTTTATCCGCTCCAGCGGCAGGGGAGGGCAGAAGGTCAACAAGACTTCAAGCTGCGTCTATTTGAAGCATGTTCCCACCGGCATTGAAGTCAAGTGCCAGAGAGAACGATCCCAGGCCACAAACCGGTATCTTGCTCGAAAGATTCTCACCCATAAGATCGAAAAAATGATCCTGGGAAAAAAGAGTGAACAAGAGCAGAGGGTTGCCAAAATCCGCCGTCAGAAGAGAAAGCGTTCCAAAAGAGCCAAGGAGAAAATGCTTGAGGAAAAAAGAAAACAATCCCAGAAGAAAAAGGAACGCGGCCTTCGTCCTCAGCCGGAGGAATATGAAGAGTGAATCACTCTGCCAGGCTGACCAGCACGGCAAGAAGAAGATTGGCCGCTTTCTCTAAATCGTTCCAATCGATCATCTCCTGGGGTGAATGACTGATCCCGTCCACACAGGGAATAAAAATCATCCCTGCTTCAGCCACCTGGGCCAGAATCTGGGCATCATGACCCGCTCCGCTGGAAAGCACCATGGAGGGATATCCACGGCTCTGACATTCTTTCTTCATCACCTCCATGATCCGGGAGGAAGTGGTCACCGGCTCTGTCTTATCCATGAGCATCCAGTTGAACTGGAGCCCCCGGGTGGAGGCGATATCCTCGCCCAGTTTCCGCAGCTCGTTTTCCAGCTTCTCCAGTGTTTCCTGGGACGTGCTCCTGAAGTCTAAAGAGAAATCTGCCCTGGCTGGAACCACAGTGAAAGTCCCTGGACTCAAAGACACTTTTCCGATGGTCAGTTTGCTGCCGTAATGCTGGGTGGCCACATGCTGGGTGCTTTTGAGAGAGAAGTCTGCCAATCCCAGAAAAGCATCATGGCGCAGCTCAAAGGGAGTGGTGCCGGCGTGACTTGCTTCTCCCAGGAAATAGCACCATCTGTATTGTTTTCCGGCAATGCGGTCCACCAGGCCTATGGTCTTGTCTTCAGTTTCCAGTACCGGTCCCTGTTCGATATGAAGCTCCACAAAGGCTTCAATTTCCGGCCGTTTCCGGTGGGCGTTGAGGATGCTGTCTATGGTGAATTCAGTTCCTTTCAGAATTTCCTGGAGGGAGCTGCCGAACTGGGTCATTCCCTTTTCCAGTTTTTCTTTGTCCAAACTTCCCACAAAGGCCCGGCTTCCCAGAAAGTCTCCCACCAGATTTCCTTCCTCATCGGTAAAGGAAGCCACCTCCAGCGGTCTGGTGAGCTCGAGCTTTTCTTCCTTTATCCTTCTCAGACATTCCAGAGCTGAGAGCACCCCTGCAGAGCCGTCAAACATGCCGCCGTTGACCACAGTGTCAATATGAGAGCCAGCCATCACTGTCTTCCCCCTGCCTTCCAGTCGGCCAAAGATATTTCCTGCTCCATCCTGACGCACAGCAAGACCCGCTTCTTTGATTTTGTTTTTGAGCCACTGGCGTGCTTCCAGGTCCGCTTTGCTGAAAGACGGACGGCTTATGCCTCCTTTGGGATCCCGGCCGATTTGAGCAAGGGAAGACATGTCTTCTTTCAAGCGGTCGAAGTTTATTTTGATATCCATGGTTAAGACTCCTCTTTACCAGAAAAAAAAGGTGATGTCAAAAGACTCCACGGCCTGCCACCCTAGTGGATATGTTGGACTTCCCATCCTTTTTTCTCCAAATATTCCAGGATGAAACGGCGGTGACAGCGGCGAAAATAGCCTTCTGCACACATCACCGCGGTTCTCCTGTGGGAGGCTTTTTTTTCGAGTTCCTCCACACCGGCAGCGAAATCCTCGGTCTTCATCCATTCTTCATAACCGCCTTTTCTGAATCCGCCCAGTTTTTCTCCCATCCAGATGTAATCCATGTGGTTCTCTGCCATGGTCTGCTGGAGGTGAGATTTATGGAAATGGGGGAATTTTTTTGAAGAGGGGAAGCGGCGCACATCGATCACCTGTTCTATTTTGTGCTTTTTAACAAGGCGCAGGAATTCTTCCTGGCTGCGGCTGGAATGGCCGATTTCCCAGATTTCCATGACTACCCCATAGAAAAGACCAGAATTTTTTTATCGAGCTGATGAATTCTTGCTCTGGATGCAGGATATTTTACTCTGTTTAAGGATTGATAAGCGCTACCATCTCCCTGACTGCCTTGTCTATACCCACCAATGCAGCCCGGGCTACGATAGAAAAGCCGATACTGAATTCCTTTATTTCAGGGATCTGGACCACCGGAGCGATATTCTTGTAATCCAGGCCATGGCCGGCGTGGATTTCAAGGCCCAGTTTGTGCCCGTTTCGAGCAGCCTGTTTGATTTCAGCCAGAGCTTGCCAACGCTCCTCTCCCGGTTTGAGATCTGCGTACCTGCCGGTATTGATTTCGATCAGGCTCACTCCCAATTTGCGGCAGGTTTCGATTTGCTCTGTGTGGGGATCAACGAAAATGCTGATCCGTATGCCGCCTTTTTGAAGTTCTTTGATGAATGGAGCCAGGTGTTCCTGGTTGGAGAGCACGTCCAGCCCCCCTTCTGTGGTCAGCTCCTCTTTCCTCTCTGGCACCAGAGAGACCACGTCTGGTTTGACTTCCAGAGCGATTTTTTTCATCTCTTCGGTGGCGGCCATTTCCAGGTTGAGTTTGGTTTTGATTACCTGCCGGAACAGCCTTAAATCCCGCTCCTTGATATGCCGCCTGTCACCGCGCATGTGGCAGACTATGCCCTCTGCTCCTGCCTGTTCAGCCAGAAGGGCTGCCAGGACGGGTTCTGGCTCTGTGTGGCGGCGGGCTTCCCTGATGGTGGCGAAATGGTCGACATTGACTGCAAGCCTCATTTTTCTCCTCCTGTTTCTTCCAACGTGAATAAAGGGATTAAACGCCTAAAAATTGTTCGATGAGGCGGGCGATTTTTTGAGCTTGACTCCCTATGAGTTCCTTGTCTTTTCCCTCCATCATGATCCGGACCACAGGCTCTGTCCCTGAATAGCGGAGGAGAAGGCGCCCTGAATTTCCCAATTTCCTCTTTATCTCCTCCACCGCGTTGTTGATTTCTGGGAACCGGTGAAAATCGTCTTTTCTGGCCACTTTGACATTCACCAGGATTTGCGGAAACTCTTGATAATCTTTGACCAGCTCGGAGAGAGAAGCGTTATGAGCGGCCATAACTTCCAGCATTTTTATGCTGGTCAGAATTCCATCTCCGGTGGGACAGTCATCCAGAAAGATGGTGTGTCCGGATTGCTCTCCTCCCAGGTTAGCTTGGAGTTTCATCATCTGTTCAAGCACGTATTTGTCTCCCACTTTGGTCCGGAAGAGCTTCAGATTGAGCCTGTCCAGAGCCTTCTCCAGGCCCAGGTTGCTCATGGTGGTGGCCACCACATAATCTGATTTAAGCCCATCCCTCTCCTTCATAAAACGGGAGAGCACAAAGAGAGTATGATCTCCGTTCAGGATCCTTCCTCTCTCATCCACCCAGATGGCTCTGTCAGCATCCCCATCATAGGCCACTCCCATATCTGCCTTAGACTCCACCACTTTCCCGGCCAAGCCTTGTGGATACAGAGACCCACAGCGGGCGTTGATGTTTCGGCCGTCAGGACAGTCTGCGTGGGTGATGACATCAAAGCCCAGAGTTTTGAAGACCTGGGGAGCGAAAAGGCTGCTGGCGCCGTTAGAGCAGTCCACCACCAGCTTTATTTTCCGGGGAAGATTTGCCTGAGAAAAGCGGCTGATAAGGAAGTCCATGTAGTCTTTCCTGAAAGCGGGAGAAGGAGTGATCTTGACCTCCTGTGTTTGGACTTTCTCCTGGGATGATTGAATGGATTTCTCCAGTATCTCTTCCCATTCTTCTGGAATTTTTATGCCCTGGGAGGAGAAAATTTTTATCCCGTTGTCCTGGTAGGGATTGTGGGAGGCTGAGATCACAATGCCTGCTGAAAAAGAGTGTTTTCTGGTCAGATAAGAGACAGCAGAAGTCGGAATGATGCCAGCAGAGACAGCTTTCCCCTGGTTTGAACTTATCCCCTGGATCAAGGCTTGTTCAAGCCAGGTTCCTGATTCGCGGGTGTCTTTGCCGATAATGACCCTGGGTGGATATCCTTTTTCTTCAAGAAGATTCACCAAAGCCCTTCCTAAAGTGTGAACCGAAGGGTAATCTAGAGGGAACTGGCCGGCCACAGCCCTTATTCCGTCAGTTCCGAATAATTTATCCATCTTAGCCCCGGAGAATGAAATTCAAAGATAAATTATATCCAAAATGGATATGGATTCAAGGAAGAATGTTATTTTGTCGTTGAACAACAATCCGGACTTTGACTTTTGTTTGGGTAGAGACCAATTTTAGATTGGGGTCGGGGAGGATGAGATCAGCCTCCATTTCTGCGGATTGGGTGAGGGAAGAAATGTCGATAGGACTTGTTCTGACTTTGGAGGAGCTCTCGATCTTGCTTTCTGGTCCCTTGATGGGGACTTCAGGCGGAATGACCTCGATTCTGCTGAGTTTGATGCCTTCTGGAAGTTCACCGATGAGAGTGGGCTTCACTTCCATCATGATTTCTTTGGTCTGCTCCAGCCTCAGTTTGACCAGACTGGGATAAATATCTTTAACCTCTGCTCCTTGGGGAATGCTGATCATGTTTTTGTTGAGAGGATATTCTGTCTGGCCCACGCTCGCTTTTTCTAGATTCAGCACCGCATGAACATTGGCCGCATTGAACTGGCTGATGATTCGCTGGGGAGCTCTTATTCTGATATCCACAGTAGAAGGAGGTTTTTCCATCAGTTCCATATCCGAGGGGATGTTGTACAATTCCAGGGGAACAGTCAGTGTTTTCTCTGAGAAAATCTTTTCTTCAGGAATAAGGTTGATCCAGAGGATTAAAGCGAGGATAAGGGAAAAGAGTTTTAAACCCCAGTTTTTTAGAAAAAGATTTCTGATAAATTTTATCATCTTATTTTAAATAGTCGATCAAAAGGTCCCGGAGCTGTTCTTTGTCCAGCCCTTGTTTCAGGCGGCCTTTGGTGGCCAGAGACACAGTCCCGGTTTCCTCAGAAACCACGATCACCGCTGCATCCGTCTCTTGAGAAAGGCCGATAGCGGCAAGATGGCGGGTTCTGGTCAGGAACTCTTCTCCCAGGTTGTGAGAGGCAGGGAGAGGGAGAAGGGCACCCGCGGACAGGATTTTGTTTCCTCTTATGATCACCGCTCCATCATGGAGGGGAGAATGGGGAAAAAAGATGCTGACCAAAAGATCCTTAGAGATGGAAGCCTCCATTTTGGTGCCCCTGTCTGCGTAGCTCTTCAAAGATATTTCTTTTTCGATGGCCATCAGAGCCCCGATTTTTTTGGAAGAGAGATAGTCTACGGCCAGAAAAATATCTTCCAGCTTTTCCTTGAAAGATTTGGAGATGAGTGGCTTGCGGAAAGTCCGGGAGCCGATGGATGTCAGAAATCTTCTTATCTCCCCCTGGAAGAGGACGATGATGGCGATGATCAAATAGGTGATAAAATTCTTGATCAGCCAATGGGAGACCACCAGATTTCCCCATTGAGTGATCAGAAACAAAACCCCCACCAGAGCCAAGCCGATGGCCATCTGGTAGGCTTTGGTGTCTTTTATCAGCCGAAAAAAAGAATAGAGGATGATGGTCACCAGAATGATATCTATAAAATCTCCCACCGTGAAACGAGATAAAGCGTTGATGATATCAGCAAACATGATTGTTCTTTCTGTGGGTATTCTTTTGGAGAGAAGATGGATAGAAGTTTTCACCCATGATAGCTTCTGCCACCTGGATGGCTCTTCTGACGGCCTCCACGTCATGAATTCTCAAGATGTGAGCTCCTCTCATCAGGCTTAAAATGGATGAAGCAATGGTCCCTTCCAGTCTATCCTGGGGAGGAAGGTCCAGAATCCTGCCGATGAAAGACTTCCGGGACACTCCCACCAGAATGGGGCGCTGGAGGTCTTCCAGCGAGTGGAGGTTGTTGATCAAGGTGAGATTGTCCTTCATCCTCTTGCCGAACCCGATGCCCGGATCGATGATAATTTTCTCCTTTTTTATACCCAGAGCTTGGGCCTGCTCTATTTTTTCCCGGAGGAAATCTTTCACTTCTCCCACCACATCTTCATAATAGGGATTGGTCTGCATGGTTTTGGGAGTGCCCTGCATGTGCATCAGAACCACAGGCACTTTTTTTTGAGCCACCACTGCACCCATGTGGGGATCGAAGCGAAATGAGCTGATGTCGTTTATGATATCGGCCCCTTCATCCAGGGCTGCGCGAGCCACCTCTGATTTGGTGGTATCCACAGAGATCAACACCTGGATTCTTTTTCTCAGCTTGGATATGACCGGAAGGATCCGTCTCATCTCTTCTTCTGCGGAGACGGGATCTGAGCCTGGACGGCTGCTTTCTCCTCCTATATCGATGATATCAGCCCCCTGGGCGGCCAGTTCTTCTCCTCTGTTCACGGCTTTGTCTGTGTCAAAATAGGAATCGCCGTCTGAGAAGGAATCAGGAGTGACGTTTATCACTCCCATGAACCAGGTTTTTTGACCGAGAAGGTGAGAGGTCCTGTTTATTTCGAGGATGAGCTCTTTTCTCAACTTTTATGCTTTAGCCAATTTTGGTTCTTTTATGGATGGGGCGCCTTTGGGCTCCTTTTTTTTCTTTTCTTTTTGGGTCTTAGACGGTTGGCGGGCTTTCTTGGCCTTGGTCTCTTTTTTTCCTTTTATGATATTTTCGATTTCCTCTGATGTCAGCACTTCCTTTTCCAGCAAATTCTCAGCGATTATGACCAGTTTATCCTTGTTTTTCTCCAGAATATTTTTAGCTCTGGTGAAGTTTTTGTCGATGATTTTTTTGACCTGCTCATCTATCAATTCCGCGGTTTTTTCGCTGAAGTTCTTGTGCATGGCTAAGTCCTTGCCCAGAAAAACCATGTCATCTTTTTCTCCGAAGGTGAGAGGGCCGAGTTCTGACATGCCCCACTGACAGACCATCTTGCGGGCAATTTCCGTGGCTTTTTCGAAATCGTTGGCTGCTCCGGTTGTGGTTTTGTCCAGGAATAGATTTTCGGCAGCTCTTCCGGCCATAAGCACAGAGAGCTGGGCCTCCAGATAATCTTTGGAGTAGGTGTAACGGTCGTCAAGAGGAAGCTGCTGGGTCAGGCCCAGGGCTAATCCTCTGGGGATGATAGTGACTTTATGAATAGGGTCAGCATGGGGGACCAGTGCGGCCACCAGGGCATGTCCGCCCTCATGATAAGCGGTGCTCTTTTTCTCCTCGTCGCTGATGATCATGCTCTTTCTTTCCACTCCCATCAGCACTTTGTCTTTGGCGTTCTCAAAATCCTCCATGGTGACACTGTCCAGGCCCCTTCGAGCAGCAAGGAGAGCAGCCTCGTTGACCAGGTTGGCCAGGTCAGCGCCGGAAAATCCAGGGCTGGAACGGGCGGTCACTTTCAGGTCCACATCTTTGGCCAGAGGAATCTTTCTCACGTGAACTTTGAGGATATCTTCCCGGCCTTTGACATCAGGCATGTTGACCACGATTCTGCGGTCAAATCGTCCTGGCCGGAGCAGGGCACCGTCCAGGATATCGGGTCTGTTGGTGGCAGCGATAAGGATGATGCCTTCATTGGAGTCGAAGCCGTCCATTTCCACCAGAAGCTGGTTGAGGGTCTGTTCCCGCTCATCGTGGCCGCCTCCCAATCCCGCTCCTCTGTGTCTTCCCACGGCGTCGATCTCATCGATAAAAATCAGGCAGGGGGCCTGCTTTTTTCCCTGGTCGAACAGGTCTCTTACCCGGGAAGCGCCCACTCCCACAAACATCTCCACAAAATCAGAGCCGCTGATAGAGAAAAAAGGAACATCCGCTTCTCCGGCCACGGCCCTGGCCAGGAGAGTCTTGCCAGTTCCCGGAGCTCCCACCAGAAGCACTCCCTTGGGAATCCGTCCTCCCAGTTTCTGGAATTTCTGGGGATCTTTAAGGAAGCCGATGATTTCCTGAAGCTCTTCCTTGGCCTCTTCCACTCCAGCCACATCTTTGAAGGTGACTTTTTTCTGTATGCCGGAGAAAAGCTTGGCCCGGCTCTTGCCGAAAGAGAGGGCTTTATTGCCGCCGGCCTGCATCTGCCGCATGAAGAAAATCCAGAAGAGGATGAGCAGGATGATAGGAAACCAGGTAAAAAGATAAGAGAACCAGGGGCTTTTGGAAGTGTCCTTGACCGTGATGTTGACCTTATGCTGGCGGAGAGTCTTGACTAGATCGTCAAACTGGGAAGGAGCCACTGTTTTGAAGTCTGTTCCATCCGTGTATTTTCCTTGGATCTGGCTGCCAGCAATGGTCACTTCGGCCACGTTGTCGTTTTCCACTTCGGTCATGAACTGGCTGAAGTTGATTTCTGTTTTGGCACCTCCGGGGGCTTGGAGAAGGCTCCACAGCACAATGATCACGATTCCGGCAGCGATCCAGAAAATTATGTTTTTATATGATGTGGGCGGCTTTTTGGGTCTTGGCATGATATTTACCTTGCATCATTTATTCTAGCATATTTTCTTATAATTTTTAACAAAACACTTGACAGAATTAAAAATACCTGTCTTGACTGTGAGAAATTCTTCTTGTAATATGGAAAACATCGGCTGGGGCTGTAGCTCAGTTGGGAGAGTGCTTGACTGGCAGTCAAGAGGTCGGGGGTTCAAATCCCCTCAGCTCCACCATTCTTTTAGAAAAGATGACTTTAATGCTCCTTTTAAAGGATTATAAAGATTAGTGGATTGCACCGATAGCATCGTGAACTGATTTCTTCGGTTCAAGCCTGGTTTCATTCATACATGTTTTTTGTTTTCATGCAAACTGTGACAGGTGTTTGAAACCTGGAGTCCGTCTTCCATTCTTTTCAACTTACATCCATGTTTTTCTAACCTGCATTATTCACTAAATTGAAGGTTTTCCAAGAAGAAGTCATGAATTTAAGGGGAAATCGGGACATGAATCGAATTCTCCTGAATTCGGTATGGTGTCCCTGATTTCCTTTTCCATGGAAATCAAAAACCTATGTGAATAATGCAGGCTAAATCATACAAAAAGGCTTGACTCCGCACCTAGATACAGGACTTATATTATGTTCAGAGAGGAAAAAATGAGAAATTTGATCATAGGTGCGCTGGCTAGAAAGGCTGAGGTTAAAGTCGAAACGAAGATAAGTTCTCTTCTGCAGAAGAAGGAAGCTATTGCCAAGTTAAAGGCAGAATGTGAGGGGAGAATGCTCCATACTCGAGGCTTTAGAGACCTGATTTAAGAGGGAAAGGACATGAAAATAATGAAAATAGAAGGAGAAGCACCTATGAAAGTTAAACGAAAAATTGAGGTCTTTATTGCAGGATGCTCTCTCTGTGAGGAGGCAGTGGAAGTGGTAAGGAAAGCAGCCTGTCCTTCCTGTGAAGCTGCAGTTCTGGACATGAAGGATCCAGAAGCTGTCAGCCGAGCCAGGAGTCTGGGGGTAGGCTCTGTTCCGGAGGTGGCCATCGAAGGAAAGCTCGCCGACTGCTGCGCTGGACGAGGACCGGATGAACCCACATTGCGTCAAGCTGGATTGGGGCAGCCCATCGAATAATACTTCGACTCGAGTGTTTCCTGTTGGCTAACCTATTGACAAGCATGTCTGATTCTATATAATATCTATGGAAACAATAGAACATATCGGATAAAATTCTTCCCAAAATTTCCAAGGAAGGAGGGAATAAGACGATGGAAAGATTCGCTAAAGTCTCAGAAAGCCAGATTACAAGCGCCATCTTGAAGAATTTCTCTGAAGAATTATTGAGTCACATAGACACCGAGGTGATCATAGTCGGCGGAGGCCCTTCTGGATTGATGGCTGGGAGAGAGCTGGCAAAGGATGGATTCAAAGTCCTGATCGTGGAAGCCAACAACTATTTAGGCGGAGGATTCTGGATTGGTGGATATCTGATGAACACGCTGACCATAAGAGCTCCAGCCCAGAAGATCTTGGATGAACTAGAGATCCCATACAAAGTGGCAGAAAAGGGATTGTTTACTGCGGGAGGCCCTCATGCCTGTTCAAAACTTATCTCTGCGGCCTGTGATGCGGGTGTTAAGATCTTGAATATGACCAAATTTGACGATGTTGTTTACAGGAACAGGAAAGTGGATGGTGTGGTTGTGAACTGGACTCCTGTGTCGGCTCTGCCAAGGCAGATAACATGTGTCGATCCAGTAGCATTGGAGTCTAAAGCTGTTATCGATGCCACCGGACATGACGCCTGCGTCTGCCGATCCTTGGAGAGGAGAAAAATCCTGAATCTCCAGTATTTTGGCCCCATGGATGTCGACGCTTCAGAAGATTTGGTCGTAGAAAAGACTGGACAGGTTCATCCGGGTTTATTCATAACAGGCATGGCTGTCTCTACTGTTTATGGGATACCCCGCATGGGCCCGACTTTCGGTGGCATGCTGCTTTCCGGAAGAAAAGTTGCTCAGGAAATAAAAAAGTTTTTTTATGAAGAAGGAATTCCTCTAGGGTCTGTTGGACAGAAGATACCAGAAGAGCCAAGAGCATCGGTCAGAACCTCTTAAAGACTTTAAGCATAGTTCTGACTTTCCCTCTTTTTGCCTCAATCAGAAAGCTGCCGCCTGGTTGCGGTTTTTTAAATGGAGAGTTTCCTGATCTAATTCTCTGACGATTTCATCTTCTTCCGTTCCCGGATAATGGTCTGCATATCTGATTATGCCTCTTTTATCGATGATGAAAATATTTTTCAAAGGACAAGTACCAAGATAATAGGCGCCACTGTAAAGTTTTTTTGTCCTCTCTATTTCAGGAAGTTTGGCCTGACATCCTGGTAGAAGCCGAGGAGGCTGCCCATGCGGCCAGAGCCCTCCTGGTCCATGTCTCCAACTGCGATGGACTGGCCATCCTTTCAGAGAGGCTTAGTCAAGAACAGCTGGAGGAGCTTGGCGGGAAATTCAGCAAAGCAAGAAAAGCAGGGGTTCCTCTTCTTGAGTGGGCAGAAAAAATAAGGAAAAGGCCTTCCTGAGTCTTTACGAAGGGATTAAAGAAAAGGATTTGAGGATGGGGGTGGAACGTCAGATCAAAAAAAGAGTCCAAAAGGTTAAGGAAGTGGTCAGCCACGGCTGAAGCTTCTTGTAAATGGGCAAACCAGAAAAGATGAAAGATGATGTGGTCCGGGTTTTATTGTATTAATCGACTTGAACCTGGAATTTTTCCATAAGGAAATCCACGGCCTGTTTTAAAGTGGTGTGTTTATGGTTGACATCTCTGTCGTAGTTGATGACAAAGCTGAACGCGTCTCCTCTCAATCCTTCGCAGAAGCAGAAATATTCTTTTTTATCCGCATCGATCAGAAAGGAGGCCTCTTGGTTGTGAAAGGGACATTTGGCCAGATATTCGTTGTCTGTGCCTATTTTTTCTCCAGAAATTCCGTATTCCTTCATCAACTTCATGATATCCATGGATTTGGCAATGGATTCCATCTTTTTGTTGAGCTCGGTATCAGCATCATGGATGATTTTGAGATGATGAAGGACGGAGGGGAGGCCTTCCTGGCCGCATTCCTCGCAGATTACAGCTCCTTCTTCTGATTGGAGGATTTTTTTACCGCCGTTTTCTGTGGCTTCTTTATTGAAAGTTAGACTGAAGTGGGTATCTTCAGGGGCAATATTTTTACCGCATATCTTGCATTGGTTCATTTTTTCTCCTTTCTTTAGAAAACAGGTTGAAGAATAATAGTTTATCCTTTTCACTTAAAAAATCAACATGGAAATAGGAGAAGCCTAAATCACAGTTTCAATTATAAGGAGTGAGGGTTGAGGTTCTGAAGCACGCAGATTTTCCCCACCGAGTCCTCGGAGGGGTAAAGCTCCGCTTTCCCCCTTCCGACGCTCGCCCCGATTCCATCGGGTCTCCCTGCCTCCCCTTCTCGAGCGGAGGATAGAAACCTCCGCTCTGCGACCAAAGGGACATATCCCCTTGGAACCCCAACTGATTTGTG
>JBKHJA010000024.1:0-25510 GCA_046538375.1 Candidatus Aminicenantota bacterium | reverse complement strand
GAAAAATCAGGTTATCTCGTTGAAATAAAAGAAAATAGCCGGGCCCGACCCCCCCCTAACCCTTTTTATAACTCTGAGTCAAGTTTCCAGGGGGGGGTCCTTTTGTGGAAATGAGAATGGTCGGGACGAGCGGATTTGAACCGCCGACCCCACGCACCCCAAGCGTGTGCGCTACCAGGCTGCGCCACGTCCCGACCAGGGGAAGTTATTATAACAGATCAGGGAAGACCTGTTATTCTCTCTTTATTTTTCTAAAGCGGCCACGATCTCGGTAAGCTGATCCCGCACCCGGGTGAGAGTCTTCTTAAGACGATCGGGATGGATGTAGGAAGATTTCTTGATTCCGAATTCCTTCTCTATCTTTCTTTTGGCACCGGCAAGAGTCAAACCCTCTTTTTCCACTAAATCCTTTAACCGGAGGATGATGTCCAGGTCCTTTTTTCTGAATATCTTGACACCAGCGGACGTTTCTCCGGCATTGAGAAAGTAAAACTCTTTTTCCCAGGAATTGATAATCCCGGGGTCCAGATGAGTGATCTGACTTATCTCTTCTAATTTGTAAGCCAATTTCTGTGCAGCCTTTTGGTCTTTCATGAAACCCTTCCCTTTAGATTCCATCTTTGATCGCTTGAAAATTTAGCATGGAAACCTCTATTCGTCAAGGCAGGAGAAATTTTATGTTATAATTGAAAAAAGGAAAATATGAGCAAAAAAAATGATCAACATCACGTCCCTCTGGCAGAAAGGATGCGGCCGCAGCGGCTTGACCGCTTCTACGGACAGCAGCATCTGATCGGAGAAGGGAGGATTCTGACTCAGCTTCTTAAGTCCAACCGGCTGGTTTCTATCATATTCTGGGGGCCTCCTGGGTCCGGAAAAACCACTCTGGGCTATATTCTGGCCGGACATTTCCATTTTCCCTGTTTATTTTTCAGCGCTGTGCTGTCGGGCATCAAGGAAATAAAGGAAGTCATGGCCAAAGCAGAGAGTCATAAGAAGCTCTACAACCAGCCAACAGTGATTTTCATTGACGAGATACATCGCTTTAACAAAGCTCAACAAGGAGCCTTTTTACCCTATGTGGAAAAAGGGGACATCATTCTCTTTGGCTCCACCACAGAGAATCCCTCCTTTGAAGTGATCGCTCCTCTTCTCTCCAGGATGAAAGTCCTGGTTCTGAATCCTTTATCTGAGGAAACCCTGGCTCGAATCGTCCGTGAAGCTTTGGGAGATGAAAAAAAGGGGTTGGGAAAGCTTCATCTCAAGCTGCAGGATCAGGCCTTAAAGATGATCATCGATTATGCTAACGGCGATGCCCGGAGGGCTCTGAACACCCTGGAGATCTCCGCAGATCTGGCCGCAGAAGGGAAAATCACCACCAAAGAGGTGAAAGAAGCTCTGCAGAAAAGAATTCTCCTGTACGATAAAAAAGGGGAGGAGCATTTCAACCTCATTTCAGCTCTTCATAAGAGTCTCCGCAACAGTGATGTGGATGCTTCTTTGTACTGGCTGGCCAGGATGATCGCTGCAGGGGAGGATCCCTTGTACATAGCCCGCAGACTGGTCAGGTTTGCCTCTGAAGACATCGGCCTGGCTGATCCTCAGGCTCTGACAGTGGCCCTCAGTGCCAAGGAAGCCTACGATTTTATCGGCTCCCCCGAAGGAGAGCTGGCACTGGCCGAGGCTGTTGTTTATCTGGCTTCCGCACCCAAAAGCAACCGGACCTATGAAGCCTTCACCAGAGCCATGAAAGATGTGGAAGCCAGACCTTTCGAGCCTGTGCCCCTCCATATGAGGAATCCGGTTACAGGCCTGATGAAATCTGTGGGGTACGGGAAAGATTATGTGTATGCTCACCACTCACAATATTCCACTTCAGATATGGAAACATTTCCGGAAAGTCTGAAGGGAAGAAAGTATTATGAACCCGGAAACTTGGGGTTTGAGAAAGATGTCAAGAAAAGAATAGCGTGGTGGAATTCCCTGAAACAAAGGATAAAAGAGAAGAAAAGGAAAGACAAGGAGAACCAGGGCAGCAAAGAGAGAAGCGGTCAGGAGAATGATTAAAAATATTCATTCTTCTTTTTCTTTCAGAATATAATATATTTCCCAGCTTATATCATCAGCCACGCACCCCAGACAGAAATTTTTGGTGGTGACCAGTTCTCCCTCAGCAATTTTTTCCTTTAAGATTTTTTTTACCTTTCTTCTTATTTTGTAAAGCAGAATATAATTGATCATTCTTTTTTTCTCTTTGGCATGATATCAGACTTCCTTTTCTTATGGAAGCCTATCCAAAACCGTGCTGAAGACCCCCCTCCCGCACCCTCTATCATGGAAACAGAGATGTTTCCTTTTCTTATGTAAAGATTGAGGCTGATACCACAAAAATGCTATCATAGCCTGTCTTTAAAAAGATGCGAAAGTTCATCTTTCTTCCACCCTTATTTTTTGTTTTAAGCTTCTGTTCCTGTATCGGATCCACAGCCAACACCTATCCCAAAGGGATCGTTTTTCCGTTGGCCAGGGACGGCCGGATCCTCTACCAGGGTGAAATCGTGGACCTTATCCAGAGAGAAGAAGACCATCTTTATCTTGCCACTGAAAAAGGGTTTGTTTACGGCATAGACGGCAGAGAAAGGAACATCGCCTGGTCCTTCCAGGCCCCGGATGAACTGGCCAGCCCTCCTTATCTGGGGGAGAACCGTATCTATGTTGGTGATAAGAATTCCACTCTCTACTGTCTGGATAAACAGGGAAAACTCAGCTGGAAAAAAAACATAGAAGAGATAATCACCAGCGGAGTGATGGAACACCAGGGAAGAGTTTATTTGGGAACCGAGAAAGGGAACTTATGGGCCCTCAGCGTGGAGGGAGGAAATACTGTGTGGAAGTTCCAGGCTGAAGGAGCCATTCATTCCACACCGGTCATGGCTCAGGGCATGATAATCTTTGGCTGTGATGATCATCTTCTCTATTTTTTGGATGAACAGGGAACAGCGGTGGAGAGATTTGAGACAGGCGGTAAGATCAGATCTTCTCCTTTGGTGGATGGGAATTGTGTTTATTTTGTCTCTGAGGATCAATATTTCTACTGTCTGGATGTGGAGAGCAGGCGGAAGGAATGGGCGGCGAAAATCGGCTGCATAACACAAAACATTCCGGTTACAGACGGAAAAAGAATCCTTTTTCTCTGCTTGAACGGTATCTTGTACTGTTTGAACAAGCACAACGGCACTGTGCTATGGTGGGAAGCGGTTCCCGCCCGCAGCTTTTACCGACTGGCGGTGATTGAGGAGAGGGTGATAGTTTCTGCTCTCTCTTCCCTTTTGTTTTGTTATGATATTCGAACCGGCGAAAGAGTGGGAATGTTTGATGCAGGCCAGGTGGTTCAATCCAATCCCCTTTGGTTTGAGCCTTATTTGTTGGTGAACGTGTATGATTTTAGAAAACAGGAAGGAAGCCTTATTTACTTGAAAAAGGTGATCAGCTTGACTTTATCCTCGTCTCTTCAGCCTCCTCAGTACACAGGCCAGGAGGTGGTGTTCAGTGCTTCCACAGAGGGCTTCTATAAGCCAGAATATAAATTTTTCCTAAGCCGGCTAACGGAAGTGGAATTCAATACATCACTTCTGCTGTTTTTTACCCGATGGGAGAAGAAAACAGTCCAGGAGAAGTCAGCCCGGGACTCATGGCTGTGGTTTCCGGAGCAGCCGGGAGTCTATGTGGTGGAGGTGGAAGCTGTAGACGCCAAACAGAGCAGGGAAGCAGTGATTCCTTTCGTGGTGGAGAAAGAGAAGCCTCAGGCTTCAATCATTCCATCCAGAAAATCACCCCAGCTGGTCGAGGAAGAAATTGATTTTCACGCCAGGGCTGCAGGTTTGGTCATGCCAGAATTCGAATTTTCCCTCAGCCGGTTAACAGAAGTGGAATTCAACACATCACTTCTGCTGTTTTATACCCGATGGGAGAAAAAGACGGTTCAGCAGAAATCAGAGAAGAATTCGTGGTCCTGGACTCCAGAAGCAGCAGGTGTTTATGTGGTCAAAGCCAGAGCTGTTTCCGAAAAGGAGGAGGCCGAGGCGGTGATTTCTTTTGTGGTCATGAAAGAAATGGATGAACATGCCACCAATTTGGTGATGTTCATGATATATTGGATTAAAATCTTTACGGGTCTTTAGGAGGAAGAGTCAAAAAATCTGAAAGGAGACCACAGAATGGAAAGGCAAGAAGCATTAGAACTTGTCAAAAAGTATCTTAAAAACAAAAATCTGGTGAAGCATTCCTTAGCCGTAGAAGCATGCATGAGAGCACTCGCTTCGCGGCTTAACAAGGATGTGGACAAATGGGGACTGGCTGGCATCCTGCATGACCTTGATTACGAGATAACAGAGAAGAGCCCTGAGCTTCATGCCAGAGAGACGGTCAAGATTTTAAAGGATATGGATTTGGATGATGATATCATCTATGCTATCCAGGCTCATGCAGGGCGGGTTCCCTGCAAGAGTGAGATGGACTGGTCTATATATTCTATTGATCCCTTAACAGG
Organism: Candidatus Aminicenantota bacterium; assembly: GCA_046538375.1. Taxonomy (GTDB): domain Bacteria; phylum Acidobacteriota; class Aminicenantia; order Aminicenantales; family Aminicenantaceae; genus JBKHJA01. The sequence continues at coordinate 20,961 of JBKHJA010000024.1, read as the reverse complement.
ATTGATCGTGGCTGCCACTTTGATGCATCCCAGCAGGAAACTCAAGGAAGTGGATGTGGGATTTGTCAAGAGAAGGCACAAGGAAAAAAGCTTTGCCCGAGGAGCCAAACGGGAAGACATCGAGCAGATCAAAAACATTGGTCTTGATCTGGATGAGTTTGTTTCCATCTGCCTGGAAGCCATGCAGGGAATCGATAAAGAGCTGGGACTCTAGAGAAGACACAAAGAAAGCATCCCCAAAACCGTGATGATTATGAATACTGATAGTAAGGGGTGAGGGATGGGGGGTGAGGAAGCCCCCTTCCTCACCCCCTATCACGGAAAAAGAGATGCTTACGACGCCAAAGTAATCATTGCACTGCGGGCCTGAAAATAATATAGTGGAGGATGTTTAGTTCTGAAATCATGGACTCTATGGTTTATATAAAGTGCGAACCCATTCCCATCACGGGAATAAGGATGCTTGCACCATCCCGAACATAATTAACATGAAAAGGAGTCAATCATGTCAAACGCCATCATAAATGTCCCTCGGCCTTCTAATGAGCCTATTTACAGCTATGCATCCGGAACTCCAGAGAGAGAGGCCCTGAAGAAACAGCTCCACAAGATGCTGAGCGAGGAAATAGAAATTCCTCTCCTCATCGGAGGCAAAGAGGTCCTGACCGGAAATTTAGCTGACTGCCGCTGTCCCCATGATCACAATCACCTGCTGGGCCGCTATCACAAAGCAGGTCCGGAGGAAATAGAAAAGGCAGTGGAGGAAGCAAAAAAGGCTTGGAATGAGTGGTCGGAGACGGACTGGGTATCCCGGGCTGCCGTATTTCTGAGGGCTGCAGAGCTTTTGGCCACCAAATATCGTTATATTTTGAACGCAGCCACAATGCTGGGGCAGTCTAAAACTGCCCACCAGGCAGAGATAGATTCAGCCTGTGAGGTGATAGATTTTTACAGGTTTAATCCCTATTACATGAACTTGATCTACACCCAGCAGCCAGATTCTGCGCCATCCATCTGGAATCACATGGAATACCGGGCCTTGGAAGGGTTTGTGTTCGCGGTTACCCCGTTCAATTTCACATCCATCGCCGCCAATCTGCCCACCTCTCCGGCCATGATGGGGAATACCATTCTGTGGAAACCCGCGTCATCGGCTGTATTTTCTGCCTATTACCTGACCAGGTTGTGGAAGGAGGCGGGACTGCCCCCAGGGGTGATCAATTTCATTCCTGGACCTGGTCGGTATGTGGGAGATCCTGTCCTGGAAAAGCCTGATCTGGCCGGTGTCCATTTCACCGGAAGCACTGTGGTCTTTCATTCCATGTGGAAGACCATCGGTGCTCATATCAAGGATTACAGGAGTTACCCCCGGATAGTGGGAGAAACAGGAGGAAAAGATTTTGTTTTTGTCCATGTTTCAGCCGATATGGAAGCTGTGGTGACAGCATTGATCAGAGGAGCTTTTGAGTACCAAGGACAAAAATGCTCAGCCGCCAGCCGGACCTATATTCCTGACAGCCTCTGGCCTTCCGTTAAACAGAGAATGCTGGATGAGATCAAGACTATCACCATGGGCGATGTAACTGACTTCACTCATTTTATGGGTGCGGTGATCGATAAGATGGCATTTGACAGCATTGTCGAATATATCGAATATGCCAAGAAATCCACTGATGCAGAAATCCTTTGCGGCGGCCATCATGATGATTCCAAAGGATATTTCATCGAACCCACTGTGGTGGTGGTGACTGATCCCAAACACAAGTTGATGCAGGAGGAAATCTTCGGGCCAGTGCTGACCGTTTATGTTTATCCTGAAAAAGATTACACAGAAACTTTGCGTCTGTGCGATCAGACCTCGCCTTACGGCTTGACTGGTTCGATTTTTGCCAACGACCGTCAGGCCATCACCCAAGCCCACACCGCCCTTCGTCACAGCGCAGGAAATTTCTATATCAATGACAAACCCACCGGCGCTGTGGTCGGCCAACAGCCCTTTGGTGGTGCTCGGGCCTCAGGAACCAACGATAAAGCCGGCTCTTTCATGAATCTGTTTCGCTGGACCAGCGCTCGGGCGGTCAAGGAAAATCTGAATCCTCCCCGCCATTACCGTTATCCCTTCATGAAGGAAAAATGACGGGAATAAAGATCATCCCAGAGCATAAAAACGAGTGATCGGTGGAAGCTAAAATCACCTTGGACACAGAAATTGAAGAGTTGGTAGCTCGCTACCCCCAGGCGGTGGGTTTTCTCACCAAAAAAGGACTGCGGTGCATAAGATGTGGAGAACCCGTTTGGGGCACATTGGAAGAATTTCTGGAAGAAGAAAAAATCAAGAATCCTCAACATCTGGTGGATGAGTTGAACCGTTATATTGAAGAAAAAAGAAAAGAGACAGAAAGCAAGAAGTAAGGCCGCGCTTTCTTCTAAGCCATCTCCTGTATTATTGTCCGTGTTGAGGAAGAGCTTGGCGATTGAATTTCCGTATGAATTGACTTCTCTTCTTTGATGAGATATTTTTTGACCTGATCTTTTTTAGGAACGAGAGATGGTGGAAGAGGATAAGATCATCTTCAAACACATTGCCGTCGAGGGCATTCTGAAATCAGGGAAAACAAAATTAGCCCGTCTCTTAGCCCAAAAGATCGGGGGAAGAGTGGTGTTTGACCGGGTGGAGAATCCCTATCTTAAAGATTTCTACGATGAGAAGGAAGGGGCGGCTTTCCTGGCTCAACTTGTGTTTCTGGTCAACAGATATCACCAGCAGCAGAGGCTGCTGCAGAGGGATTTGTTCGAAGAACGGGTGATTTGTGATTATCTTATGGAAAAAGACAAGATATATGCCTATCAAACCCTCACCGATGATGAGCTTATCGTGTATGAAAGGATTTACGCAGTATTGTCGGAGAGAGTGGCCAAGCCGGATTTTACCATTTATCTTCAAATTTCTCTTCCCAGCTTGTTGGAAAAGGTTGCCAGACAGGGAAGCCCTATGGAGAAAAATATTTCGGAGAAATATCTTCAGGATATCCTGGAAGCCTTTGATTACTTTTTCTTCAACTACGAAGCTACTCCTTTGTTGGTGATCAAAGCTGATGATTTGGATTTAAGCCGGGAAGAGGATATAATGGATGTGGTGGAAAAAATCAAGAGCATGAAAAAGAGCCCTCTTTATTATGTGCCTCTCAGCAGGTCAAACAAAGAGGGAAAAAATAAATAAACCAGAACAACCGTTGACAGAACGATGACTTTACCTCAATCTCGATATTGAAGGCGAGATGGGGAGAAAGGATGGATCATGTCTGATGATAATACAGAAATTATAACTATCCCCTCGATCCAGAGCAAAAAAAAGAAGAAAGAAAAAATCGCAGCCCTCACCGCTTACGATTTCCCGGTGGCCAGAATATTAGACGAAGCCGGAGTGGACATCGTACTGGTTGGTGATTCCCTGGGAATGGTGGTGTTAGGCTATGAGAACACCATTCCGGTCACCATGGAGGAGATGATTCACCACACCAAGCCGGTGGTCAGGGCTTGCAGGAGAGCCCTGGTGGTGGGGGATATGCCTTATTTTTCCTTCCATTTGACGATCGAAGAATCTGTTTTCAATGCTTCCCGTTTTTTGAAAGAAGCCGGGGCCAGGGCTGTGAAAATCGAAGGAGCCTCAGGGAAAAGATTAAAGCTCATCGAGACCATGGTGGAAGCAGAAATTCCGGTTATGGGCCACATAGGGCTGACTCCTCAATCTATCTATCGTCTGGGCCGGTACAAGGTGCAAGGAAAGGAGGTTGAGGAAGCAAAGAACATGGTGAACGATGCCTTGAATCTGGAGAAGGCAGGAGTATTCTGTGTGGTTTTGGAGTGTGTGCCTTCGGAAGTGTCCCGGATCATAACCGAAAAGCTCTCTATCCCCACCATAGGCATCGGGGCAGGTCCTTGCTGTGATGGGCAGATCCTGGTTTTCCATGATCTGGCAGGGCTCTCAGCCGGTTATGCTCCCAAATTTGTGAAGAAGTACCTTGATATGAACAAACTCATCAAAGAGGCTGTACAGGACTACATCGATGATGTCAGGAAGGAAAAGTATCCTGGTTCCGCTCATTCCTATCATCTTAAGCCAGAGAAAATCAAACAGCTTTTCCCGTCAAAAGCCCACAAAGCCAAAAAGAACTGATGGGGTGTTAACCTAGAGAAGGCGTGATCATCTCTCTTATAACTGAGGAGAGGGATGCGCTCCTGTTGGCTGCCAACACCTGAAGACAGATATGGTGTTTTCCTTAGAAAGGGAGACCATGGAGATTGTGAAGAAAAAAGATGAGATGAGGCGGGTGTCCAAGGAATTAAAATCCCAGGGCAAGAGGATTGGGTTTGTCCCCACCATGGGATATCTGCACCTAGGGCATCTGAGCCTGGTTCGAGCATCTGTTGTCCGCACCCAGGCCACGGTGGTCAGCGTATTCGTCAATCCTGCCCAGTTTGGGCCGCAGGAAGATTTCAAGGAATATCCCCGGGATTTAAACAGGGATGCAGAGATCTTGAAAAGAGAAGGAGTGGAGATGGTGTTTGCACCTGAGGCTGAGGAGATGTATCCCCCGGGATACAAGACTTATGTGGAGGTCCAAGAACTGCAGGATAAACTGTGCGGCCGATCCCGGCCTGGTCATTTTAGAGGAGTCTGTACAGTGGTTTTAAAGCTTTTTCATATTGTTCAGCCCGATGTGGCTTTCTTCGGGCAAAAAGATGCCCAGCAGGCCATTGTCTTGAAAAAAATGGTGCGAGATCTAGATCTAGAGGTGAACATAGAGGTTCTTCCTACAGTAAGAGAAGAAGATGGGCTGGCCATCAGTTCAAGAAACACCTATTTGAATCCTGAACAGAGAAAGGCAGCCCTCTGTCTGTACAGAAGCTTGGGTGAAGCCCAGCAGATGATAAAAAAAGGAGAGAGAGATTCAGGGAAGATCATCGAAAAAATGAAAGAGATCATAAAAGCCGAACCTTTAGCCAGGATAGATTATGTGGAAATCGTGGATGCGGAGGAGCTTAATCCTTTAGCTCACCTAGAAAAGGATGCCTTGATCGCCTTGGCCGTGTATGTGGACAAAGTCAGGCTTATCGATAACGCCATGGTTCATCTGAAGGAGTAAATCATGAAAAGAATAATGCTGAAAGCCAAGATTCATAAAGCGAAGGTAACCGAAACAAATCTCCATTATGAAGGAAGTTTGACTTTAGATGGACACCTGATGAAAGAAGCGGACATGATTCCCTACGAGCAGGTTCATGTGTACAACCTTGCCAACGGGGAAAGATTTGTAACCTATTTGATCAAAGGCCAGGACAATTCAGGAGTAGTGGGAGTCAATGGTGCCGCTGCTCATAGAGCAGAAGTGGGAGATGAGTTGATTATCGCCTCTTATGTTTTGATGGAGGAGGAAAATAAAGAATATTTCATGCCCAAGATCATCATGCTCGACAATAAAAACAAAATTCTATAATCCTGGATGCGATCCCTTCTTTTTCCTTCTTTTGCTTCTTTTATTTGGCGGCCCATTGTTTAAGCTTTTGGTATTCCACCTCCCCACACATCACATCTTTGGTTTCGGTGTTGAAAAATGTGGGAGTACGAAGCTGCCCCCCGCATCGGGGAGCGATGATATCTCTGTAGGAGCGCATCAAATCGGCATTTTTTTCGTTATGCCAGACTTCAAGTTTTTCAAACTGAATTCCGGTTTCTTTTTCCAGTTTTTCCACATCAGGCATCATTTTTTTGCAGTGAGGACATTCTCTAGCCCAGAACATGATAAATTTGCTCACTTTTTTCTCCTGACAAAAAGCCCGCACCAGCATTCCCCCTCCACTTTATCCTTGTAAGTTTCATGGATAACAAAATTACATGGACAGACAAGTTTTAAGTCTTGTTCAAAGTCCTTGGTGATCATCCGGCAGGGACAGTATTTTAGACCATGATTTTTTTCGTTATTGATCAATCCATCCAGGAGCATGCTGACTTTACCTTTGTCCGGATTGACCTGAAATTCATTTTTTTCGGTGAATTTCTCGATGGCCCGGCGGAATTTTTTCCTGTCCATGGAAGCCTTGGTGACACTGGTAATTTTTTGGGCTTCCTCTGAAGATATCTCCACAAAGGCATCTTTGGCCCCACAGGTAGGACAGATTTCTGGAGGATTCACTCCGTAATGGATGTCGTTGCAGACAAAACAGCGCCAAAATACTTTCATATCATTCCAGATGGTAATTGGGGGCTTCTCTGGTGATGACCACATCGTGGACATGGCTTTCCCTGATTCCGGAGGCAGAAATTTTTATGAATTTAGCTTTCTTCTGAACCTCTTCGATGGTGCGGCAGCCGGCGTAGCCCATCCCCGCTTTCAATCCCCCCACCATCATCCGGATGATATGGGCCACACTCCCTTTATAGGGGACTCTTCCTTCAATTCCTTCTGGGACCAGCTTTTTTTCGTCAGTGTAGAAATCCTGAAAATAGCGGTCCCGGCTTCCTTCTTTCATGGCTTCCTTGGATCCCATGCCTCGGTAGGTTTTGTAAGATCGGCCCTGATAGATAAACACTTCGCCAGGAGATTCCTCGGTTCCAGCCAGCAGATTTCCGAGCATCACTGAACTGGCTCCAGCAGCGATGGCTTTGGTGATATCTCCTGAGTATTTTATTCCTCCATCGGCAATCAGAGGTATGTTCCGGCTGGAAGTGACTTTGAAAACATCTGCGATAGCAGTGATCTGGGGAATACCTGCTCCAGTGACCACTCGAGTGGTGCATATGGATCCAGGGCCTACACCCACTTTGACCGCATCCACATCCAGCTCTAACAGGTCTTTGGCGGCTTGAGAGGTGGCAACGTTTCCGGCAATCAGTTCTTGGGCAGGAAATTCTTTCTTCAGCATTCTGACTGTATCCAGCACCCTCTTGGAATGGCCGTGGGCTGTATCCACGATCAGCACGTCCACCTTGGCCTTGATCAGAGCTCTGGCCCTTTCCAGTGATTCTTCTGCCACTCCCACCGCTGCTCCCACCCTCAACCTGCCAAATTTATCTTTGGACGCATAGGGATATTGGATTCTCTTGAGGATATCCTTATAGGTGATCAATCCTTTGAGGTGGAATTTTTCGTCCACCATCAATATTTTTTCTATTTTGTGCTTATGGAAAAGCTGTTCTGCTTCTTTGAGGGAAGTCCCCACAGGGACAGTGACCAAGTCCTTGGTCATCACCTTGGCTATGGTTAGGTTAAGCCGGGTTTCAAAACGAATATCCCTGTTGGTCAGAATTCCCACCAGTTTATTGCTTTCATCAGTGATGGGCAGGCCAGAAATTTTGTGTTTTCTCATCACTTCCTTGGCTTCGAAAATTTTATTGTGGGGTCTCACCGTGATGGGATCAACGATCATTCCGCTTTCATGGCGTTTGACCTTGTCCACTTCTTCAGCCTGGGAAGCAATAGACATATTGCGGTGAATGATCCCGATTCCTCCCTGTTGGGCCAGGGCGATGGCGGTCTTGGATTCGGTCACCGTATCCATGGCCGAACTGATGATAGGAATATTGAGGGGAATATGGCGGCTTAACATGGTGGAGACATCCGCCTGGGAGGGAATCACATCGGTTTTGGCTGGGAGGACCAGGACATCATCAAAGGTCAAACCTTCCTTTATGTTTTGATTTAACATTTTTCTCCCTCATCTTCTCTTTTTTTTCTTTTTTCTCTTTTTGGGGATCACAGATCTTGCTTTCTTGGTTCTGAAGGTGGGGCCGCTTTGGGCACGCTGGTAATAAAGCGGTTGTTCTTTTCTTTCAGGCATTTCTTCTTCTACTATGGGGTGGAGAAGATAAAGATAGCGGATGCTCTGTTCCTCGATTCTGTCCATCATCGCCTGAAACATATCATAGCTTTCCTTTTTGTATTCAACCAGAGGATCTCTCTGGCCGTATCCCCTGAGGCCTATTCCTTCCTTAAGATAGTCCATGGCCAGGAGATGATCTTTCCACTGCGAATCTATGATCTGAAGCATGATCACTCTCTCAAATTCTCTCATCTGGTCAGCGCCGATGATCTTTTCTTTTTCCTCATAAAAATCTCTCAGCTCATGGAGGATCTTTTCTCTCAATTCATCGAAGTTTATGGTGTCCCAGTCTATTCCCAATTCCCCCAGGTCCAGGCCGAACTGAGCGGCTACAGCTTTGTTGAATCCTTCTGTATCCCAATCCTCGGGCGACTTTTCTTTGGCCACATGGGTATCCATGAGCCAATCCACCAGAGTGACGATCAGCTCCTGGATATGATCTTTCATGTCCTTTCCGCTGAGAATTTCTTTTCTTTGGGAATAGATGCTTTCCCTCTGCTTGCCCATCACATCGTCATATTCCAGCAGGTGCTTGCGGATGGAAAAATTTTGCGATTCCACCTGCTTTTGGGCTCTTTCTATGGCTCTGGTGACCATTTTGTGTTGAATAGGAGTCCCTTCTTCCATCCCGATCCTGGACATCAAACCGGAAATTCTGTCGCTGCCGAATATCCGCATCAGGTCGTCTTCTAAGGAAAGGTAAAACCGGGATGCGCCAGGGTCTCCCTGCCTTCCGGCTCGGCCCCTGAGCTGATTGTCGATTCTTCGGGCCTCATGACGTTCGGTACCGATGATGTGCAGGCCGTTGAGATCCACCACTTTGTTATGTTCCATTCCAGTGATCTTTTTTGCCTCGGCCAGGGCCCTTTCCCGCTGTTCCGGGGAGGCTTCTTGGGAGTCAATTCCTTTCTTTTTCAGATGTTCTGTGGCCAAATACTCCGGGTTCCCGCCCAGAAGGATGTCCACGCCTCTGCCAGCCATGTTGGTGGCGATGGTCACTGCTCCGATCCTTCCTGCCTGAGCGATAATCTTGGCCTCCATCTCATGATATTTGGCATTCAAAACCACATGTTTTATCCCTTTTTTTCTCAACAGGGAGCTGAGATGTTCGGAGTTTTCGATGGAGATGGTTCCCACCAGCACCGGACGCCCCTTCTCGTTATTCTCCGTAATTTCGTCCACCACCGCATTCCATTTCTCTCCGGCTGTTCGGTAAACAACATCGGGATATTCATACCGGACGAGAGGCTTGTTGGTGGGAACGACCACCACGTCCAGGTCGTAGAGAGATTGGAATTCAGTGGCCTCTGTTTCTGCTGTCCCGGTCATCCCGGCCAGCTTCTGATACATCCTGAAATAATTCTGGAAGGTGATGGAGGCCAGGGTCTGGTATTCTTCTTCAATCCTCACCTTTTCTTTGGCCTCCAGAGCCTGGTGAAGGCCATCGCTGTAACGCCGCCCGGGCATCAATCGGCCGGTGAATTCATCCACGATGATCACCTTGCCGTCTTTGACCATGTAGTCCACATCTTTTCTGAACAGATAGTGGGCTTTTAAGGATTGGTTGATATGATGGATCTGGTCCATATGGGCCAGATCGTACAAGTTTTTGACTTTAAGGAAATTCTCCGCCTGGGAAACTCCTTCTTCAGTAAGAACCACTGTTCTGGTTTTTTCATCCACCTGGAAATGTTTATTCTTGCGGAGGCGGCGCACCAGATTGTCCACCCGGTAATAGAATGTGGTGGATTCTTCAGTGGGGCCAGAAATGATCAGAGGAGTTCGGGCTTCATCGATGAGGATGCTGTCCACTTCGTCGAGGATGGCATAGTGGTGTTCCTTTTGCACCAGGTCGGAGAGGCGGAATTTCATGTTATCGCGCAGGAAATCGAAACCGAATTCGTTGTTGGTGCCGTAAGTGATATCTTTTCTGTAGGCCTCTTTTCTTTCCTGGTCTGGCATCTCATGCTGGATGGTTCCCACCTCCATGTTTAAAAGATGATAAATAGGTCCCATCCACTCTGTATCTCTGCGGGCCAGATAATCATTCACCGTGACAATGTGAACGCCTTTTCCTTCCAGAGCGTTGAGATAGGCGGGCAGGGTGGCCACCAGGGTTTTCCCCTCGCCGGTTTTCATCTCCGCAATCCTGCCTTGATGGAGGACCACTCCCCCCAGCAGTTGGACATCGAAGTGGCGCATGTTTATGGTCCGTTTTCCTGCTTCTCTGACCACGGCGAAGGCTTCGATCAGAATATCTTCTGGAGAAGCTCCCTGCTCCAATTTCTGTTTGAATTCCCCGGTCTTGGAGCGGAGTTGGTCATTGGTCATTTTTTGAATTTTTGGTTCCAGCTCGTTGATAGCCGCCACGTAGGGTTGAAATCTTTTCAGATCTCTTTCGTTTTTAGTGCCGAATATTTTTCGTATCAGCAGTTTATACATTTGAATATTTTGTAACAAAAAGGCTATGCCGTGTCAATGAGCAAGGAAGCGCACCGTTATTTTTCAAATTGACAGAATCGGAATTATCTTATAGGTTAGGTGAAACCACGATTTCTCTGGTAGAGCCGGTCGATGATCTCAAAGAAAACGAGAAATAATCTCCTGGTCATTCTTCTGGTTTTGGTCTTCCTTATTATTTATTTTTTCTGGGTAAAAAAGGACATGTCGGATTTCGCTGTGTGCTATCAAGGCGGCCAAAGAATCATGGATGGAGAAATCCTCTACCGGACAGCTGATGGTCACATGCAGTACAAATATTCTCCTGTATCAGCAGTATTCTTTTCCTTTTTCACTCTATTTCCTTATGAAACAGCAAAGTTCCTCTGGTATCTTTTGGAGCTCATCCTTTTGTTTTTCGTTTTGAGTTTTTCCTATGATCTTCTCCCCTCAAAACAAAAGCCAAAAGGAACAGTCATCCTTTTTTCCTTCCTCATCCTGCTCAAGTTTTCCGCTCGTGAAATAGAACTGGGGCAGGTGAATATTTTTATCATCTTTTTGTTTGTGGTTCTTCTCCAGGCTGTCCTAAAAAAAAATGAGATAGTAGGAGGGCTGTTTTGGGGATTTTCGCTCTTTTTTAAGCCTTATGGATTGGTGTTTTTCCCTTATTTTATCCTTAAGAAAAGGATGAAATTGATAGCTGCGGGGTCAATTACAGTGATCTTAGGTTTTCTTTCACCAGTGCTGTTTTATGGGTTTAAAGGGAGTAGGGAAGTGTTGAAAGAGTGGCTGCAGACCCTGTCCATATCCACTCCCGGTCTTCTTGATACCTATGATAATTCTTCCTTGCTGGCCTTTTTCTTGAAGATTACTCCCCCCGGGAAAGCAGAGCTGGCCTTGATTTTCACGGCAGCCGTTCTGCTCGTAGTGGGGGTTGTATTCTTGTGGATGATGCTGAAAGCCAGGAAAGCGGAGGTGAGAGATCCGGAAGTGCTTGAATTTTCTTTTTTGCTCATCTTGATTCCTCTTTTCTCTCCTCTCGGCTGGTACTACAACTACCTTTATTCCTTTCTGGCGGTGATTCTTTTGTTAAGTCTTCTCGGCAGGTTTCCTCGGGTCCTAAGATATATTTTGATTGCTGATTTTGTCATTATCGGAGCCAGCCTCAGGGAGGTATTGGGAAAAGAGGTGTTTCGATTCTACACTCACTATTCTCTGGTGGCCATGAATCATTTGATCATCCTGTTTTGTCTTTTTTATTCCAGACTTAAGCGCTTCACCTAACCACAATATGGCGTTCCCATTTTCGTATTCTTGCTTTCACCATTCCCGAAAACATTGTTATTCTGGATGAGGACCGGAGTCCACCCAATTTTTGTATGGACGTAACGCAATTTCTCCATGAGGAAGAAATTAAACACAAAACGAAATGATAAGGGCTGAAATTCAGGCTTGAAGTATTTCCGCCAGACATTTCCCCTCACCCTGGACTAAAAAGAATTGAGGGACCCTACACATAAGGATGGCTGCAGAAAGGAAAAGGTGTTGATTTTCTTCTCTTCTTTTTTTATCATCAACTGTAAATTTCTTTTAGAAAATCTTCTCAGTCTTTGAGAAAGGACAATTGTCGGAGGAAAATGATAAGTTTAATTCGTGCTCCTGTTGATACACCTTTAAAGATTGTGGATTTTATGGGCGGTCATGGGGTGCGCAGGAGATTGCTGGCTTTAGGCTTCCACAAGAATGATATCGTTGAACTGGATTCCCGCAGTATTCTGCGCGGTCCAGTGCTGATCAGAGATGTAACCTCAGATACATCTGTGGCTTTGGGTCGGGGAATTGCTCAAAAGATTATGGTAGAAATAATTGACAAAAGAAAATAGATTTCCAGATGTCGTCTTTATCGGGCAACCCAATTGCGGTAAGAGTACCCTGTTTAATGCCATAGCTGGCCTCAAAGCCCAGACATCGAATTTTCCGGGCACCACGGTCAAACATACCCACAGTAAAGTCAATGTGGGGGGGCGAATACTGAACATCATCGACCTTCCCGGCACCTATTCCCTGAATCCAGCCGATCCAAGCGAGAGAGTGGTTTTGACCCATCTTTTCTTGGAAAAGCCGGACCTGATCGTCAACATCATGGATGCTTCCATCCTAGGCCGGAGCCTGGAGCTGACCCTCGAACTCATCGAGTTGGGATACCCCATGATTGTTGCCTTGAATATGGCTGATCTAGCAGAAAAAAAGGGATTGGAGATTGATATAAAAAAACTAGAAAAATTTCTGGGTGTCCCCATTGTCTTAACCATCGCTTCCCGTGGCCGGGGAGTCAAAGAGCTGCTGGAGAAAGCCCTCCATACTTTAGGGAGAGGAAGCACGCCTTCCTTCATAAAATGGTCAAAAGATGTGGAGGACAAAATTGAACAGTTGGAAGATGAATTCCCCCCGGAATTTCCTGTAGTGGGAAACAAGAGATTTACGGCTATAAAAATGATCGAAGCGGGGAGACTGCTTTTCAACAGGATGCTGAGAGAGATCAATCCTGGTTTAAAGAAGTCCCTGGACAAAGTCAGGAGTGATCTGGAAAGGATGCACAACGCCCCGGCCTATGAAGTGATCGCTGCGCAAAGGCATCACTTGGCCTTCAAGTTTTTTGAAAGAAGTACTGTGGTCAAGAGGGGAAAAAGAGTCAGCTGGCTGGATAAAGCCGATGACATCATCATGCATCCCCTTCTGGGCTACTTGGTCCTGCTGGCCGTTTTTTTGGGGTTTTTCTTCATTATTTTTAAAATAGGAAGTCCCATCGAAGAGCTTCTTCTCGACCCCCTGAACAGCCTCAGATATTATCTTTCCACAAAGCTGGGTTCAAGCTTCTATTTCTACATAGCAGATGGCTTTATCCAGGGAGTGGGAGGCGGAGTGGCCATTGTTTTGCCCTATTTTATTCCCCTGCTTTTTTTGATGTCCCTGCTTGAGGATGTCGGCTATCTGGCGCGGGCCGGATTTTTGATGGATACATTCATGCACCGGATAGGACTTCATGGTAAATCTATTTCTCTGTTTATCCTGGGCTTTGGCTGCAATGTCCCGGCTGTTGTCTCTACTCGGATTTTGGAATCCCGGAGAGACCGTATCATCACTGCCCTCCTTATTCCTTTTATCCCTTGTTCGGCCAGGACCACCATCATCCTGGCTTTGGTGGCTTTTTATTTAGGGCCGCTCTGGGCTTTGGCCTTTTACGCGTTCAATATAGGTCTGGTGGCTCTGCTGGGCCGGACCATCTCTCTTTTTTTTAAAACTCCTTCACCAGGTTTGATCCTGGAAATTCCTTCTTTAAAGATACCTTCGTTGAGCACCATGCTGAGAAAAACCTATTTCCAGCTCAAATCTTTTCTGAAATTTGCCTGGCCTATTCTGATTGCTGGGAGTGTGGTGCTGGGGGTGCTGCAGTTTTTAAATTTTGATAAATTCATAAATATCATTCTCTCTCCTCTGGTGAGCAAAGGATTGGGACTGCCCCAAGAGCTGGGGGTAACCCTCATTTTTGGCTTCTTACGGAAAGAGCTTTCCCTGATCATGATGCTCCAGGCCCTGGGAGTCAATTACCAGAACTTGATGACCGTTGTTTCCCAGCAGCAAATTATAGTGTTCACCGTGTTCGTGAGCTTTTTTATTCCCTGCCTTTCCACAGTGGCCATCCTGTGGAAGGAAATAGGAAAGAAAATTGCCTTTATTTCTATGGCTCTGAATATCAGCGTAGCCATTGTGGTGAGCGTGATGGTGAGACTCATTCTCCGTATGTAATCGGCCGTGAATCCTTCCAAGAGAAATTTATGATACCGGATTATGGAAACATAGATTTTTGAGGATAACATCGCTCCGGCAAACTTTTTCTCCACACAAAAACTTCAGATCAGGATGTATCTTTATCCTGGCTGAGATGCCGGAAAACCTCAGAAGCAAAAGAAGGACGTCTGATTTTTATTCTTTTGATTCAAGAATGACCACAGCGATAGCCTGTTCAGAGAGATGAGCCACAGAAACATGGGTGCTGTGGAAAGGAAATTTTTGATCTGATTTGATTTCCAGTCGGGGTTTTCCTGAAGAGAGGTTCACCACGCCCACCTCTGTCCATTTAATTCTTCTTCCCAGGGCTTTGAAAAAAGCTTCTTTGGCCGCAAACCGGGCTGCCAAGTGCTGGTATTTGTTTATTTTTTCCTGACAGTAGCTGATTTCCTCAGGAGTGAATATTCTTTGCAGAAAGCGGGGATTTTTCTCTACCAATCTTTGGATGCGGGCCACTTCGATGATGTCTATGCCTATTCCTGTGATCATTTTCTGAACGCGGCTTGAATTTTTTCAGGTCTTTCTGTGATTTGTCAATAATAATATAAGTCAAAAGAATACAAAAATGAAGGAAAGCCCGAGGAATTCCCGAATTTTAGAACGCTCCCAGTTATTTCAAAGAGATATCTGTTTAAATTTTTCTGAGGCTGGTTCACCCCCGATTCCCCGGTGGGTTTTAGGAATCTCATGGACGATGACTTCTACAGCCTCCTATTTTGTCTTAAATCGGCCTTTTTTACCCTGTGGGCGAGCCGATCTTTCCGCATCTGCTTGGTTACAGGACACTTGCGGTGGAGAACCACAGCTTGATGTCCTGTGCCTCGTATCTGCGGCAACCTCGGCTGGTGAATAATCCAGTTGAATTGCCAATCCCGCGATTCTGGGTGTTGGTTTATTCTTTTCTCTTCAGTCTGAGGCTGAGTTCATGGGCTGCTTTTTTCCCGATGACTTTGGCCAGCTCATCCAGAGGAGCTTTTTTGATTCGTTCAATGCCTTTGTAGCGGGCCAGGAGGCTCTCTTTCTTTTTTTTACCCAATCCTGGAATTCCGTCTAAGGGAGAGCGGAAGCTTGTCTTGGTTCTCCGCAGGCGGTGGAAAGAGAGGGCAAAGTGGTGAGCCTCGTTTCTGACGTTTTGAAAAAGTTTTAAGACCGGGGAGGTCCGGTCCAGTTTGAGCCCCTGTTTATGGGACGGAGTAAAGATGATTTCTTCTCTTTTGGCCAGGGATGCCACCGATAAATCTTTCAGTCCAAGGCTTTCCAGCGTTTTTTGGGCGGCATTGAGCTGCCCCTTTCCTCCATCCACAAATATCAAATCGGGCAGAGTTTTCTTCTCCTCGAGCAGGCGGGTGTATCTTCTGGAGATGACTTCCTTTAGACTGGCCACATCGTCCGGGCCTCTGACTGTTTTGATCTTGTATTTTCTGTAGTCTTTCTTCTGGGGCAGTCCGTTTTGGAAAACCACCAGTGATCCCACAGATTCTTTTCCCCCCAGATTGGAAATGTCAAAACCTTCGATGCGGTGAGGAACAGTTTTTAATCCCAGAATTTCTTTCGCTTCTGGTAGAGAGGAGATCCTTTGGGTTCTCTGCCCCAGCAGAATTTCAGCATTCTTGTTGGCCAATTCCACCAGCTTCTTGTTTTTTCCCTTTCTGGGTACCTCTATTTTGACTTTTGCTTTTCTCAGACTGGACAGCTTTTCTGAGGCCTGCTTCCGGCCAGAAGGTTCAAAAGGCAGAAGAATAGCGGCTGGTATGTCATTTCTATCCCGGTAATAGGAAAGAAGATTAGAGGAGAGAATTTGGCTGTGGGAAACCTTTTTTTTCTCATGAACATAAATTCCTTCTGATTCCATCACCTTGCCTTTTTTCATCCGAAAAACATACAGTATGGCTTTCTCTTTTCGGCGGGAGAATCCGAAGATATCTTTATTCTCCAGACTGACGGAAATGAGTTTCGGTTTTTCTTTGATATGTTCGATGGTCCGGATCAGGTCTCTCCAGTGAGCAGCTTGTTCAAATTCCTGGCGGCTGGCTGCCCGTTGCATTTTGTTTTTTACTATTTTTAACAGCTTGTCCACTTTCCCTTCCAGGAAAAGCAGCGCATTGTCCACATTTTCTCTGTACTCTTTTTCTGAAATGTGTTCCACGCAGGGGGCAGTGCACAGCTTGAGATCATACTCCAGACAAGGCCTTTGGCGGCGGCCTGGAACAGCTTCCTCACATCCCCTCAGCCCAAAGTGCTTGTTGAGGAGATGGATGGTTTTTCGTGCCTGGTGGGCAGGAGAGAAGGGGCCGAAGTATTTGGCTCCATCCTCTTCCACTCTGCGGGTGAGGTAAACGCCTGGAAATTTTTCATGAATAGAGAGTTTCAGGTAAGGAAAGCTTTTGTCATCCTTCAGCCTGAGGTTAAATTTAGGCTGGTATTGCTGGATAAAATTGTTCTCCAGGAAAGCGGCTTCTTTTTCCGAGCCGGTGAGGACGAATTCCAGATCAGCGGTTTCCGCAAGGATATTCTGGACTTTGGAATCAGAAGCGGCCTGGAAATAAGACTTTACTCTATTCTTCAGAGACCGGGCTTTGCCGATATAAATGACGTTTTTTTGGCGGTCCTTGAAAAAATAAATGCCCGATTTTTCCGGAAGATTTTCTATCTTTGTCTTCAGTGGTTCTTTCATCCTAAGGGCCAATCTCCAATTCCCTTTTTTTCAATTTCTTGATCTCATCTCTGAATCGGGCTGCTTTTTCAAACTCCAGGTTGCGGGCCGCTTCTTTCATCCAGTTCTCTAATTTTTCGATCTTCCTTTTTCTCTCCTGGGGCGAAAGATATATCTCCTTTTCTTCTGAAATGCGGGAATAATCCAAATAGTCTCTTTCGTAAACACTGGAGAGGACTTCATCTATACTTTTTATGATGGACTGAGGGGTGATGTGGTTTCTTTGATTGTATTCCTGTTGAATTTTTCTTCTTCTTCTGGTCTCATCCATAGCCTTTTCCATGGCCTCAGTGATGGAATCGGCATACAGGAGGACCTTTCCCGAAACGCTCCTGGCTGCTCTTCCGAATGTCTGGATGAGTGAGGTGGAGGAGCGGAGGAATCCCTCTTTATCTGCATCCAGGATGGCCACCAGCGAGACTTCTGGCAGATCCAGACCTTCTCTCAGAAGATTGATTCCGATGAGAGCATCAAATTTCCCTTTTCTCAGGTCTCTCAAGATATTGACTCTGTCCAAAGTGTCGACTTCCGAGTGAAGATAGCGCACCTTAAGCCCGAATTCATGATAATAGCGGGTTAGATCTTCGGCCATTCTTTTGGTCAAGGTGGTGACCAGGGTCCTTCCTTTTCTCTCTGCCCTGTTTGTGATTTCTGACATCAGATCCTGGATTTGACCTTTGACCGGCCGGACTTCGATCTCAGGATCGGTGAGGCCGGTAGGCCTTATGATTTGCTCCACCACTTTATTTTTTGTTTTTTTGAGTTCGTATGGGCCGGGAGTAGCTGAAACATAAAGGACTTGTTGCACCCTGCTTTCGAACTCTTTGAAATTCAAGGGCCTATTATCCAAAGCAGAGGGCAGGCGGAAGCCGTGCTCAACCAGTGTTTCCTTCCGGGAACGGTCTCCATGATACATTCCTCCGATTTGAGGGATGGTCACATGGGATTCATCGATGATGGTCAGATAATGGGGAGGAAAATAGTCCAGCAGGGTGTAGGGCGGTTCTCCGGGTTTTCTTTGGCTCAGATAGAGAGAATAGTTTTCTATTCCCGGACACCATCCGAATTCCCTGAGCATTTCTATATCAAAGAGGGTTTTTTCTTCTATTCTGTTGGCTTCCATGAGTTTGCCTTGTTTCTTGAAGAAAACGATTCTATCTTCCAATTCCTTGGTGATGCTGTCTATTGCATTCTCCAGAATATCACCGGGAGTGGAGAAGAAAGTTCTGGGATAGAACATGACTTTATGAAAAGACTCCAGGGTTTTTCCCAGCAGGGGATCAATGGAGGAGATATTAGTGATTCCGTTCTCGTCCAGATGGACACGGTAGGCAAAGTCTTCGTAGGGCGGGTAAACATCGATGATATCGCCCCGAACACGAAAGGTCCCCCTTTTAAACTCAGATTCATCTCTCTGGTACTGGATTTCAACCAAGTTTTGAAGGATTTTTTTTCTGCTGATAGGTTGTTCTTTTTGCAGGGTAAAGCTCATGGAATGGTAAGTCTGTGGGGAGCCGATGCCATATATGCAGGAAACAGAGGCCACGATGATCACGTCCCTTCGTTGAAGCAGAGAGTTGGTGGCACACAGTCTCAGCCGGTCGATTTCGTCATTGATGGTGGCCTCTTTAGCAATATAAGTGTTTGTGGCTGGAATATAGGCTTCAGGCTGGTAATAATCATAGTAGCTGACAAAATATTCTACGGCATTCTGGGGAAAAAACCGGCGGAATTCTTGATAAAGCTGGGCGGCTAACGTTTTATTGTGAGAGATAACCAGGACAGGTCTGCGGGCTTTTTGGATGATGTTGGCCATGGTAAAAGTTTTTCCTGAGCCGGTCACTCCCATCAGAACCTGGTGTTTGACATTTTTTGCCAGGCCGTGACTGAGTTGGGAGATGGCTTGTATCTGGTCGCCTTTGGGTTGGAATTCTGAATGGAGTTTGAATGATTTCATCTTTAACTATTATAACAAAAATGCATGATTGACAATTACCCTCTGCATTCATATAATCCTGCTGAAAGAGGAGGATAAGATGAAAAAGGCATCTGTTTTTGTTGCGTTTGTCTCCGTCATCGTCTGGATGAGCTCTTGTGCTCCCACAGCCACGGTGACTTCCACTGGGGGGCCTTCCATCGCTGAAGCTCAAGCGGAAAGATATGATGGTCCCAAAGCCCGGCTGGCCGTGGGTGAATTCCAGGACAAGACCGCTAAAGGAGGATGGACCGGAGGTTGGCTGGGAATGTTTGGAATGAGCTGGCCCCAGATAGGCGACGGCATGCGCGATATGCTGACCACAGCTCTCTTCAACTCCAACCGCTATATTGTCCTGGAGAGAGATCAACTGGGTGCAGTGCTGGAAGAGCAGGATCTGGCCACTTCAGGAAGGATTAAGGAAGGCACAGAAGCTCCCACTGGAGAGGTTTACGGAGCAGAGCTCATTGTCACCGCTGCTGTCACCGAGTTTGAAGGCGGTGCTAAAGGAGTGGGCGGCGGAACAAAAGTTCTTGGAGTCAAAGTCGGGGGCGGCCTGAAGAAAGCCCACATCGCCATGGATATCCGGATTATCGACGCCAAAACATCACAGATTGTGGCAGCCACCAGTGTAGAAGGCGAAGCAACCAGCTTTGGCCTAGGAGGAGCGACCAGCATTGCCGGAACCCTGCCTGTGGCTCTAGGTGGATTTTCCAAAACCCCCACAGAAAAGGCTATCAGAGTGTGTATCCTGAAGGCTGTGGAGTATATTGTCAGCCAGACTCCCCAGGAATATTATCGGTATGAAAAGTGATCTGGCTGAATAAATCGATCCTGTGGGAGATTGAACTCCTGGTGGTCGATCAGAATCAGAATTCTGCTTAACATAAATAGAGGTGAAATTTCCGCCTCGAGGGGAAGCAAGAGCATTTTTTCTGGAAGGGGATGAAAGAAATTCCACAAAAACTTGGGGGGAGAAAATTTTAGAAATTTAGGAAGAAAGCATTCCTTTTGATTCTTTCATTTTCACGCTTCCCTTGAAATGAGCACCGTCCATGATAGAAATGCGGGAAGCAGAGATGTCACCAGTCATCTGGGCGTCTTTGGAGATAAAAACTTTTCCTGAGGCGTAAACATTCCCCTTCATCTCTCCTTGGATGGTGATATCCTTGGCCCGGATTTCAGCTTCCACTTTCCCTCTTTTTTCCACGATCAAACTGTGATTCCCCAGATCAATCTGTCCCTGGAAACGGCCATCTATCACCAAATCTTCGTTCCCTGATAATTCGCCTCTCAGAGAGAAAGATTGCCCCAGGCGGGATAAATTTTGATGTTCCTCTTTAGTTTGGATGTTCTGCTTTTCTCTGTTCCTGCCTTTAGGCTTCAGCACTATATCTTCCTTTTCCCTTGACTTATGCAGAAATTATAGGTCTCCGCCTTATTTATGTCAATAAAAAATGGAGGCCCCAGAAAATGGAAGACATTGCCTGTTGTTTATTTATCTGATAGGATTCCAGAAATGATCGTTTTGATCATAATCGGTTTTGTATTTATCATGGTGGGGTTGATTGGATGTGTGGTTCCTGGTATTGCCGGTCCACCTTTCAGTTTTTTTGCTCTAATTCTGGTGTCTGCAGCCAAACGCTGGGAGCCTTTCAGTCCCCAGTTCCTGGTAGGGATGGCTGTTCTGACCATAGCTGTGACCCTCCTGGATTATTTTATGCCAGCGGCAGGGGCCAGAAAATTTGGCGCTACCAGATACGGGTTCTGGGGTGCAGTTATAGGGATGTTGATAGGGATCATTCACGCACCACCCCTGGGAATGATCATAGGTGCTTTCTTGGGAGCCGTGGTGGGTGAAGCCTTGATGGGCAAGCCAGGGCGGGAAGCTTTGAGAGCAGGTTGGGGTGTTTTTGCGGGCGTTATGGTGGGCATGATTCTGAAGCTGCTGGCTTCAGGAATCATGACCTTTTATTTCATAAAAGCACTTTTTTGACTTTTTTTTTGGGTTTTTTGGGAATTTTTTTTGGTTTTGGGGGGGGTCGGGCCCGGGCAATTATAATATTTTCAGAAACTTAATTGAAGTCTTCCACAGAAAAAAAGG
>JBKHJA010000023.1:0-25557 GCA_046538375.1 Candidatus Aminicenantota bacterium | reverse complement strand
AAAGTCTTTACTTTTTGACTCATTTTTTTTAAATTCTGCTTTCAGCGGACTCAAAAAGGTTTGAACATCCAGTGGCAGATGCGGTAACCATAATCCTGGCCGGAGGCCAAGGGACCCGGCTCTATCCTTTAACCAAAAAGCGCAGCAAACCAGCGGTCCCCATCGGGGGCAGATTTCGTCTCATCGATATCCCCATCAGCAACTGCCTTCACTCAGGACTGCGGAAAATATTCATCTTGACTCAGTTCAGCAGCGAATCCCTGCACCGCCACATCTTTCTGACTTACCGTTTCGACAACTTCACCAAAGATTTCGTAACCATCCTCTCCGCTCAGCAGACACTGGAAAGCCGGGACTGGTATCAAGGCACAGCCGATGCAGTCCGGCAAAACCTGCGGTTTTTACGGACTGAAGGAGAGCTGATTTTAATCCTCTCCGGCGACCATCTGTACCGAATGGATTATCAAAAATTCATCGCCCGGCACGCTGAGAAAAAGGCAGAAATCAGCATTTCTGTTTATCCCATCCACCGTGATCGAGCACCGGAATTTGGAGTGATGCAGGCGGACAGCACAAGCAGGATCACCGCTTTCTTGGAGAAGCCCAAAGAGCCTGCCCTTCTGGATAAAATAAAAGTTCCACAGGAAGCCTTCTCTCAATTCAATCTGGAATCCTCAGGCAGAACCCATCTGGCCTCCATGGGAATCTATCTTTTCAACTGGGGAGTTCTCAAGGAATTGTTGGAGAATACTGATTTTGAGGATTTTGGCAGAGAGGTCATTCCTTTTGCTATCCAGCAGAAAAAAGTCTATGCCTATTTCTTTGATGATTATTGGCAGGATATCGGGACTATCCGAAGTTTTTTCGATGTTCATCTTGACCTGACTCAGCCCCTGCCCAGATTCAATTTCTACGATGAGAATAAACCTATATTCAGCCATCCTCGTTTTCTTCCTGGTTCTAAAATATTATCCTCGGATGTGCAAAACTCCATATTATGCGAGGGGAGTATAATCAACAGATCCCAGATTGTACATTCCATCATCGGTATCCGTTCCCGGATAGGCGAGAACAGCTTCATCGAACGCACGGTGATGATGGGAGCGGACTTCTTTGAATCTGCCGAAGATATCTCAGAGAATAAAAAGAAAAGTATTCCCAATACCGGGATAGGCAAAAACTGCCATATCCGAAACGCCATTATCGACAAAAACGCTCGTATCGGGAATGAGGTGAAGCTCATCAATGCCCGGAATATTCAAAACCAGACCACGGATGACTATGTGATCCGGGATGGAATCATCGTCATCCCTAAAAACAGCATCATTCCTGATGGAACAGTGATTTGATCCAGAAAAGGAGAGACCCATGCCAGAGCTCAGATATGATCCTTTGCAGCACCGCTGGGTGATCATTGCCAGCGAGAGAGCAGCCCGACCTTCTGATTTGGACGATACCACCAAATACAACCGTGTGAAAATTTGTCCGTTCTGCCAGGGCCACGAATCTTCCACTCCTCCAGAGATATGGGCGATCAGAGATCCCCAAACCGAGCCCAACTCTGCCGGCTGGAAGGTCAGGGTGGTTTCCAATAAATACCCAGCCCTGAACATCGAAGCCGGGGGGAAAAGAATCGGTTTTGGTTACTATGACATGATGGAAGGAGTGGGTGCTCATGAAGTGATTATCGAGACACCCAGTCATGATTTGAGTTTGCCTGATCTGCCTCCAGAGCATGTCAAATGGATTCTGCTGGCTTATCGGGAAAGGCTTAAAGACCTTTACAAAGACCCTCGATTCAAATATGTGTTGATTTTTAAAAACCACGGCAAAAGGGCAGGGGCTTCCCTGCTCCATTCCCACTCCCAGCTTATCGCCACTCCCATTGTTCCCCGAAATGTCCACATCAAACTCAATAATGCCAGAATCCACTATGAAAAAAAGGAACGGTGCCTTATCTGCGACATGATTCACCAGGATATGAATGAGGAAAAGAGGATCATTGCCGCAGAAAATGGATTTGTGGCTATTGCTCCTTATGCTTCCCGATTCCCGTTTGAGGTGTTCATCGCTCCTGTAGATCACAGCCACAGCTTCGCAGAAAACTCAGAGGATGAACTGGAGCGGTTCTCCCATTTTCTGAAAAATATTCTCCTCCGCTTGAAGAACGTGCTGCATAATGCGCCTTACAATTTTGTCCTGAATACATCTCCCAATACGGAAGCCAAACCCAAGCTGGCAGATCAATGGGTGACCTTAAAATATGATTATCACTGGCATACAGAGATCATCCCTCGACTGGTCAGGATTGCTGGATTTGAATGGGGAAGCGGCTTCTATATAAATCCCAGTACGCCTGAAGTGGCGGCTCAATATTTAAGGGAAGCCAAGACCGAATAATCTGGATCAAGCTCTCCCATAGACTTCTGTCATCTCCGCGAGCTCTTTCTTGGTGGAGGATGTCATTTGCTGGGGCATAAACCGCCACCGCCAGTTCCCCTGGCTGGTGGCCGGCCGATTCATCCGTGACCCTTCACCCAAGCCCAAGACATCTTGGAGGGGAACGATAACCGTGTCCGCCACAGACATCATGGCCAGCCGGATCAATCCCCAGTGGACCTGCTTTTCTGAGACTTCCCTTCCCAGGTAGCGGAACAGCCTTTTTTTGTCCTCGGGCCTGGCATCTCTGTTGAACCAACCCCTGACTGTGTTATTGTCGTGAGTTCCTGTATACACCACACAGTTTCTCTCGAAGGTGTGGGGCAGATAAGGGTGCATGGGATAGTCTTCGCCAAAGGCAAACAGAAGCACCTTCATCCCTGGGAAGGAGAAACGCTTCATGACCTGTCTGACATCTGGAGTGATGATGCCCAGATCTTCAGCAATGATGGGCAGATGAGGGAATCTCTTCTTCAGTTGATTAAAAAAATCCTCTGCTGGAGCTTCTACCCAGCTCCCGTTGATGGCTGTGTTCTCTTCAGCCGGAACCTCCCAATAGCCCACCAATCCCCGAAAGTGGTCGATCCTCACTTTATCAAACAGCTTCAAGTTCTGCTCCAATCTCTGAATCCACCACGGGTAGCCTTTTTTCTGCATCACATCCCATCTGTAAATGGGATTGCCCCAGAGCTGTCCGGTTTCACTGAAATAATCTGGAGGAACACCAGCCACCACATAAGGCTTTTTTTGGGGATCCAGTTTGAACATCTCAGGATGAGACCAGACATCCACACTGTCGTAATCCACATAGATAGGGATATCTCCGATGATCTGGATGTTTTTCTGGTTGGAATATTGTTTGAGAGAATGCCACTGCTGATGGAAAATGTACTGTAGAAATTTTTCTTTCTCTAACTCTTTTCCAAATTTCCCTTTCAAAGATTCCAGAGCTTCAGGATGCCTGTGGCGTATTTCTTCCGGCCATTGGCACCATATTTTGCCCTGGAAATGGGATTTTAGCACCATGAATAAAGCAAAATCATCCAGCCAATGAGAATTTTCAGCACAAAACTTTTCATAATATTCATCATCCCGGCTTTGCTTTTTAAAGCGCTCATAGGCCCTCTGGAAGAGAACTTTTTTATAACCGATAACAGCCTCGAAATCCACTGCCTGCTTGGGAAAATCCGGAATCCTATCCGTATCCTTTTTATCCAGAAGACCTTTTTTCACCAACATATCCGGACTGATGAGCAGAGTATTGAAAGCAAAAGCAGAAATGCTGTGATAAGGGGAACTGTCAAAAGCCGGATCGACCGGATTCAAGGGAAGAATCTGCCAGTAGCTCTGCTTGGTCTGAGAAAGAAAATCCACAAATTTGTAGGCTTCTGGTCCAAAATCTCCGATCCCGTAAGGGGAAGGAAGAGAAGTGAGGTGAAGGAGAATCCCGCTTCCTCGTTTGATCATGTTTCCTCCTGGTTGAATAACAATGCCGCTGGAAAATGGGTAAGGATGCGGCCCACGGCCAGCCTTTTCCCCCCTTCAATGAACCTGTCGGTGATCTGATCTCTCCACCCCACGGGGAATTCATGGGGGAAAACAACATGGGTATCATCCCAGATCCTGGCTCCAAAAGGATACTCTCCCTTCTTGACCACAGATGTCAACAATCGAGGCACCACGGTGATGGCCCATGAATGCTCAAAATAACGGGCAAAAGCGACCACATGGTCTTTGTGTGTTCCGCCTGTCAAAAGAGGAATATAGGCTCCTTCTGCAAAAAGCCTGTGTTTTCTTTGCCTGGCCTTGAGTGCCCTGTATATCAGAAAAAGCTTCACCTGCCCGTGTTCTTTGGTTCTTAAAAGATGGCTGACCAATCCTAAAATATCTTTCTTTTCTCCGTCCTTGATTTCCTGTAAAAATTTCATTCTCTTTATAAAATCTACTGGACGGCGGTTGTCAGGATCAACCAGGCTGAGATCCCATAATTCTGTCCCCTGGTAAAAATCTGGAATTCCGGGCGAAGTGATTTTGAGAAGAGTCTGGGAAAGGGAGTTGAAAATTCCATAAAAGGCCACTTTTTCCTGGAGAGGTAGGAATTCTTTCCAGAAAGCATTGTTTTTTGTCCGGTGCAGTACTCCTTCCGCAAATTCCAGATAACCTTCTTCGTATTCTTCATCTGGTTTAAGCCAGGCGGTATGAACTTTGGCTTCTCTGACCGCTTTGATGATATATTCCTTCATTCTTTTTAAAAACAAGGGATAATCGCTCTCCTGGAAAGGAAAAGCACCCATAAGAGTCTGATAAAAAAAGTATTCATCGTTTTTATCTGGTGTTTCCAAGCCTCCGGTAAATCTTTTTTTTCTTTTGTTTATTCGGCGCCAAGTCTTGACGGCCCGCTCCCACTCCCGGGGAATCTCAGAGAGAACATTCAGTCTGGCTCTGACATCTTCTCCCCTTTTGGTATCATGAGTGGCGGTGGCATTCATGGCATGGGGCCAAGAGTCAGATCTTGTTTGGTTGAAACCATGAAACTCCTGGGGAAGCAGGCCGAACTTCTGGGGATTCCCTCCCACTTCATTGAGGGAGAGAAGTCTGTTGTAGACATAAAAAAAAGTATCTTCGAATCCTTTGGCCATCAGGGGGCCAGTGCACTGCTGGAACCTCATGACCGCATCAAGCCATTGGGTTCTCTCTTCTTCTGAAGCCCCCTCCTGGGGTCCGGAAAGCAAAAATCTCTCTAGAAAATCAAGCTCGTGCAAAAGTTCCGGGGTGTTCTTTTTGGCTCTGTTCAGGGCTTCTCTTATATATCTTCTATCCTCTTCCCTGAAAAAATCATGGTTTCTGTAGGTGCGGTAAACTGAAAATTGAGCCATGAGCTCCACCAGGGCTCTTTTGAGTCCGTACAGTGTGATATCCCTTCCGTACCGGTCACATTCAGATATTTTTTTAACAGAACGGGCCAGGTTATCCACATCACCAGCCATGTGTTTCCCCAATATCAGCCTTTTCTTCTCACCCACTTGATCCAGATAAGGCTTGTGGAAACCAGTGAAATTTTTATAGATTTTTTCAAACCATCCTGCATTCTCTGTTTCACAGAAGAGTCCATTGGCATGATTCAACCAGTGGTAACCGGTGGTTCCTTGAACGGGCCAAAATGAGGGAAGCTTTTCTTCTAAATCCAGTATCTTCTCGGCAACCACATAAATGCCCCCTGCTCTCTCTCTCAATCTTTTCAAATAAGAAGAGGGATCGTAGAGCCCGTCCACATGATCCACCCTCAACCCGGTGACACTTCCTTGTTTGACCAACCGGAAGATAAGAGCATGGGTGTATCGGAATACATTATCCTCCTCCACTCTGAGAGAAATCAGTTCGTTGAGGTTGAAAAACCTCCGGTAATTGATCTCTTCTGTGGCCACCTTCCAGAAAGACAATCTGTAAAATTGATCAGACAGGAGGTTATCCATAAGATCGAAGCTTTGAGCACGGCCTTTTTTTCCGTTAAAATCTTCAATGATTGCCTGGATGTGATTTTTAATCTCCCCATCCTTGCTGTACAAATCCCAGAGTCTGCGGGGAAAGGATTTGATTCTTTCCTGCTGGTAGAGATCTTTTTTCGCGAGTTTCCTATTTTTTAAGTCATCAACCAGTTTGAGGAAGCCTGACAGAGATGGAGAGCGGCGGCTGATTTTTTTCTGAAGCCCGTTCAGCTTATGGGAAAAAATTTGAGAATATGATCTTATATTCAGCGGAAATATCAGATCATAATAGCCAACACTCATTTTCCCCTGAGAGAATGCCAGTCTGATTTCACCGCTCTCCAAACATTCTCCGTAAAATCTGCCCAAAAACGGAGCCAGCACTCTCCCCCTCAGACTCTCATAAGGATGATTCCAATCTATATCGAAAAAAGAGAAGTAGGGAGAGCTCTTTCCCTTTTCCAGAACATCCATCAGCATCCGGTTTTGGGGATGAAAGGCCATATGGTTGGGAACAATGTCCTGAATCCAACCCATCTGATACTTTTCTGTTTCAGCAAACAGCTTTTTAAGACCGGCCATCCCTCCCAGTTCCGGATTGATCTGATTGGAGTCAACCACATCATAACCATGAATGCTTCCTTTCTTGGCCTTGAAAACGGGAGAAGCATAGACATCTGATATGCCCAGCTCTTTGAAATAGGGAATAATCCTTTTGGCATGTGAAAAGTTAAAGCCAGAATTGAATTGAATCCGATAGGTGGCTTCAGGAATCCGCATCAAAAATTTTCACTCCCAGATAACTTCCCACATTCTGTATATGCTTGATCCATTGTTGAGCAGTCTGATCCCTCTTCTCTGCCCTCTTTCTAAATTCTGGATAATGCTTTTTAGCAAGGGAAAAATACATATTCTGGCTCTTCCACAGATTCAACCGGAGGGACAAATCATGAGAAATCCTGAACAGCTCCTCTATGACCTTGAGCAGGGATAAATCATCAGGTTTCTGGGAAAGTTCTTTCATCAGGGAATCTATCTTTTGACAGGCGACAAAGCTGAAAATGGTCTGATCAGGCTGGAAAGGCCATGTTCGGAATTCCTCCACTAATTTCTTAATTTCTTCCAGGTCTATGGTTTCACTTTCCAGAAGCTTACGAAGATCCGTGTTCAGGATAAACTCCACGGGAGTGGAAAGAGCTTTGGGCAGGGGAATCTTCATATCTTTCATGGCTTTCATGACCGGGTAATGATGTTCATAGATCTGACGGAAATAACCTTCTAATTCTTTGAGAGTGGAATCAAGAATCTGGTTCATCACTTTACGCTTCTCATCCTTGAACAGATGCCAGAGGGAATAGTTATGGGCACCAAAGTGCTTGTCTATCAGGCTTATTATTCCCGGAATATCACTCTTGGTGAAAGAATCTTTTATTTCTTTCTGCATCTGAGAAAAATACTCATCACCCGAGTATGGACGTACTCCTCCCAAAAGATTGTGGTCGCCAAAATGAAGAACAGCGAAACTCAGATCTTCCTCTTCCAGGGTGATTTCAGAATGAACACAGGCTTTTCCTAAAGCAAGTCTTTGCTTTCCGGCTTCTGAGATATCGTATTTTTCACTCTTGGCTGTGTAGCAGCTTATGGTGATGGTTTCAGGATAGTCCTCGAACAGCGAAGAGACAGCGTAGTGGACGCCTACCCTGATCAAGTCCAGGACATATGGTTTGACAAACTTCTCATAGGCCTGAGCCCCATTGTTCATGTCTGAAAGATTGCTGGGAGCTTTTTCCAGAATTTTGACATATTCCGGTTCAAGGTCTTCCCCGCTCACTTCTCTGGCAATCTGCATGGACCGGGCCGCATACTGCATCACCTGGACGGTTTCAATCCCTGAGATGTCATCAAAAAACCAGCCGCAACTGGTGAACATGAGCATGGCGTTTCTCTGCAGTTCCAGGAGTTTGAGAGCTCTGACTTTATCCTGGCGAGAAAGTTCACCGGAAGCATGGCGGGAAAAATAAGATTCTGTATTCTGCACGGATCTGTCCAGGATGACATGGATATAATCCTCCCTTGCCTGCCAGGGAGACCGAAGAAGAGCCCCTGACTCCCTTTCATACAGGGGGATAAGCTTATCCCTGAGCCAATCCATGGCCTCCCGCAGAGGAGCCCTCCATGCCTGCTTCCATCCTTTATGCATTCCGGTGCTGCAGCCGCAGTCGTTCCTCCATCTCTCGATGCCGTGAACGCAGCTCCATGAACTCCCCTCCACTATCTCCACTTCATACTGAGGGGGGAACTTTTCTAAATACTCACCATATAAGGTGAGGTGGGCGAGATCATGAGATTTTATTTGATGGAGGCAGTAGGCCAAAGCCATATCCCCGAATCTGGTGTGATGGCCGTAGCTCTCTCCATCTGTGGCGATATGAACGATTTGAGAATTTTCTTTATCTTCCGTGAAGGCAGCGGTCATCCTTTTGGCAAAAAGCTCCCCGTTTTTCAGGACATCTCCAAAAGCCACATCATGAGATACAGGACCGTCGTAGAAAAATATATTGATGTTCTTCCCAGAGGGGAGACGGCAGAGGTAGGCTTTTTTGGGATCGATGTTTCCCTGATCCAGTTCTGTCCACTGTTTAGAACCAATTTTCCTCATTCTTCTTGCCTGATGAGGAGCAAGAAGAGTGAAAGCAATGCCCTGCTCAGCAATGATCTCCAGTGTTTCCAGATCAACGGCTGTCTCTGGTATCCACATCCCTTCCGGCTTCCTCCCAAAACGATGTTCAAAGTCTCTGATTCCCCAGATCACTTGTGTCCGTTTATCTATGCTGTTGGCCAGGGGCATGATCAGATGATTGTGGACCTGGGCTATGGCAGCTCCGTGTCCAGAGAACCTGTGCTGGCTTTCCCTGTCTGCTTCCCTGATGGCTTCATACACTTCCGGATCATGCTTTTCCAGCCAGGAAAGCAGGGTAGGACCAAAATTGAAGCTGATTTGCGAATAATTATTGACGATATCCACTATCCTTTTTTCTGAATCCAGAATGCGGGAGGCTGTGTTGGGGCCGTAACATTCTGAAGTGATACGTTCGTTCCAGTCGTGAAAAGGATAAGCTGAATCCTGTATTTCCACCTTTTCCAGCCAGGGATTCTCCCGGGGAGGCTGGTAAAAATGGCCATGAATGCAGATATGCCGACTCATTCTCTTTCCTCCATCTGATAGGCCGAGATGCTTAACGGATTGACAGCAAGGCTCTGTTCTCCCTCTGTTATCTCGGGTAAGCGGGTTCCGGGTCCCATCCATTTCTCATCAGAAGAGTCCAGAATTTTCCGCCATTTCCCCTGAGGGAAGTTCAAACAGAGGGACACATCTCTGTTATTGAAATTTATGATGACCATGACCCGGCTTTTACCATGCCATCGGTGCAAACGCAAGACCTTCTGGCTGGTCCATTCTTGAATCTCCATATTACTCTTCTGTAAATGATATAAGGCTGGAATGGATTTCCGAAGCTTCACCAGATGACCATAATATTCTAACATCACTTTATGCTTTCCCTCTTTTCTCTTTTCCCAGCGGAGCTGGGATTTGATGAAAGTTTCCTCTCTTTGAGGATCTGGGGGCCCGTCTTTCCATTGGAAAGACTGAAATTCTTCTCTTCGTCCCTGCCGCACAGCAGCCATCAGGCGGGGATCAGAATGGCTGACAAAATAAAAAAACGGCCGGTCTTCAGCGTATTCCTCCCCCATAAAAAGCAGGGGGATGTAAGGAGAAAGAATCACCGCCCCATCCGCCAGCTTCAAGGCTTCAAAGGAGATAAGTGCGGAAAGCCTTTCGCCGAGCATCCTGTTTCCCACCTGATCGTGATTCTGAGAAAAAACAATGAACTGCTGGGCTGGTCTGTCTTTGGATGAGCTTCCGTGATGCCTTTTTCGGTAAACAGAATAATCCCAGGAAATGACATAGCCTTCTCTTAAAGATTTGCCAAAGTGTTCCAATCTTCCAAAATCCGCGTAGTATCCTTTCTTCTCTCCGGTGAGCAGAGTATGGAGAGCATGGTGGAAATCATCGCACCACTGGGCATCAAGGCCGTAGCCTCCCTTTTCCCTGGGTCTCAGAATCCGGACATCATTCAAATCACTCTCTGCTATCAGATAGAATCTTCTCCCCCGCTTCCCAGAAAATTCTTCCACTTTTTCGGCAAGTTCCTGGAGAAAAGGCTTGGCGCTTCGGTCATAAATGGCATGGACAGCGTCCAGCCTGAGAGCATCCACATGATAATTTTTAAACCAGTGAAGGGCATTCTGGATGAAAAAACTTCTCACATCATCGCTGTAAGCATCATCAAAGTTGACAGCCTCTCCCCATGGAGTCCTGTACCGGGAGGTGAAATAAGGGCCAAATTCTCCCAGATAATTGCCTTCCGGCCCCAGATGGTTGTAAACCACATCCAGAATCACCGCCAGGTTCTTTTTATGGCAGGCATCTACCAGCCGCTTGAGCCCTTCCGGCCCTCCGTAAGAATTCTGGACAGAGAAAGGATGAACTCCGTCATATCCCCAGTTTCTCTCCCCCGGAAACTGGGCCACAGGCATGAGATTGATGGCATTTACCCCTAATTCACCAAGATCATCCAGACGCTGCACAACCGCTTCAAAAATACCCTCAGGGGTGAAGGTTCCCACGTGGAGTTCATACATGACCATTTCTGACAGAGGAATACCCGACCACTCATTATCTTCCCATGAAAAAAAGGCGTGGTCCACCAGTTGAGACGGCTGGTGAACACCTAATGGCTGGAAATGAGAGGCGGGATCAGGTCGAAGCTGGCCGCCTTCCAGTTGATAGAAGTACCGGGTCCCGGGTTCTATCTCTTTCGGGTCTGCTCTCCAGTACCCCCGGCGATCTTTCTCCATAGGTACGGTCTTTTCCTCAGGAAAGACCATTTTTAGTGAAACCCGGTTCAAAAAAGGTGCCCAGACTGCAAACTGACTTTCTCTTCTGTTTATGTATTCAGTTTCTTTTTCCATTTTCACCTTTTAGCAAGAAATGTTTTCCTTTTTTCCCTATTCTTTTTTGAAAAACACTATGCTCAGGGGGGGTAAAGTCAGGGAGAGAGATTGATCTTTTCCATGAAACGGAACAGGAGTGGCTTCTACTCCCCCCATATTTCCCTGTCCGCTGCCTCCATATTCCTTGGCGTCGCTGTTGAGCACTTCCCTCCAAAACCCGCTGGCTGGGACTCCCACCCGGTAATTGTGACAGGGAACAGGAGTCAGGTTGCAAACCACCAGGATCACATGTTCAGGCTTCTTTCCCTTCCTGAGAAAGCAGATGATGCTTTTTTCCCAGTCACTGAAATCTATCCATTCAAAGCCGTGCCGTTCAAAATCAATCTCATACAAAGCCCCCTCTTTGCGGTAGAAATGATTGAGGTCCTTGACCCAGTGCTGGACTCCCTGGTGAGACTGATGCTTCAACAGATGCCATTCCAGACTCCCCTCATGGACCCATTCCCGGCGTTGACCGAACTCTCCACCCATGAACAGAATCTTCTTGCCCGGATGGGTGTACATGAATCCCAGAAGGAGGCGCAGATTGGCGAACTTCTGCCAGTCGTCTCCGGGCATCTTCTCCAACAGGGAGCCCTTTCCGTACACCACCTCATCGTGAGAGAGGGGGAGGATGAAATTTTCTGAAAAGGCATACCATATGCTGAAGGTCAGTTGATTGTGATGGTATTTGCGGAAAAGCGGATCTTTGGAAAAATACTCCAGAGTGTCATGCATCCAGCCCATATTCCATTTTTTGCCGAAACCCAGCCCACCCACATAAACCGGGCGGGTCACCATGGGCCAAGCTGTGGACTCCTCAGCAATGGTCTGCACATCAGGATATTCGCTGTAGACCACTTCGTTGAATCTCTTGATGAAAGAGATGGCCTCAAGATTCTCCCTTCCACCGTAAGGATTTGGAACCCACTCCCCTTCCTTCCTTGAATAATCCAAGTACAGCATGGAGGCTACCGCATCCACACGAAGACCATCCACATGATATTTGTCCAGCCAGAAGAGAGCATTGCTGATCAGAAAATTTTTAACCTCACTCCTTCCGTAATTGAAAATATAGCTTTTCCAATCAGGATGAAATCCCTTCCGGGGGTCCTGGTGCTCATACAGATGAGTGCCGTCAAAATAGACCAGGCCGTGTTCATCAGAAGGGAAATGGGAGGGGACCCAGTCCAGAATCACTCCCACATCGTTCTGATGAAGCTGGTCAACGAGATACATCAAGTCCTGAGGTGTCCCGTAGCGGCTGGTGGGAGAAAAATAGCCACCCACCTGATAACCCCAGGAACCGTAAAAAGGATGTTCCATCACCGGCAGAAATTCCACATGGGTAAAACCCATGCCCTTGACATAATCAACCAAATAAGGAGCCAGTTCTCTGTAGGTCATGAATCGGTTGTTCTCTTCTGATACCCGCCGCCAGGAACCCAGATGAACCTCGTAAACAGACATAGGAGAATCAGGGGCACTGAATTTATGCCGGTGGTCCATCCATTTCTTATCCTTCCACTTATAATCCAGATCCCAGGTCACCGAAGCCGTACGCGGTGAGATTTCCCACCAGAAAGAAAAGGGATCTCCTTTATCCACCATAAACTTTCGGTTTTGGGAAACAATATGATATTTGTACAGGGAACCTTTCTCCAGGCCAGGAATGAAACCCTCCCAGATGCCGGAGCCATCCCATCTGACCGCCAAAGGATGAGATTCCCCACTCCAGCCGTTGAAATCCCCCACCACTGAGACCTGCTTGGCATTGGGGGCCCACACAGCAAAATACTGTCCTTCCCGGCCGTCCACGTTCATCTTATGGGAACCCAGTTTTTCATAAAGGCGGAAATGGCTCCCTTCTTTGAACATATAGATGTCCTGCTCGCTTAAAAGGGTAGGCCCGTGGATAACATCACCCACCTGTTGCTTTTTTCTGGTGCGTTTTGCTGACTTCTTTTCTTTTTTGGCCATAGAACCCTCCTTTGTGTTGAGTGTTGTTAATGGTCAATTCTTACAAAATTGTCTCTCATTCATCGACGAGACCATTTGCCCGTTAGACTGTGAAAAATATAATCAATATCAAAGGATATATTTAATTCCCCTGATGGGGATTATCACCCAGTCCGGACGATTGTTCACCTCGTAGCCCAGCTCATACACAGCTTTCTCCAGAAGAAAAGCCTCAAACAGAATGGTCAGCTCTTCTTTCTTATGGGGAAGAAACTCAGCATCTCCCACGGTCTGGAGATAAGAACGGAGAAAAATTCTGCTTGTATGATGGTACCAGACTTTAACCCATGGTTCTAAAAAGGATCTGTCTTCTGATCTAAGGGAGGGATGTCTCAGCAGACCAGAATAAGCAGCATAATGAAAGGAGCGTACCATTCCGGCCACATCTCGAAGCGGCGAGCGCTTGAGTTTTCTCTCACTCAAGGCCCTGGCTGGCTCGCCCTCGAAATCTATGATTACAAAATCTTTTCCTGTAAAAAGAACCTGACCAAGATGATAATCGCCGTGAATACGAATCTTGGCCGCAGAGATCTTTTTCCCCACTATTTTCTTTAGGCGATTCAAAATCTTCATTTTAGAGGCCAAAATGTCCGAAAGATCTTCTCTTAAATCCTTAGAGAACTGTTCGATATTCCCCTCCACAAGACGGAACACCTGGCTCATCAAGCTTCTCATGGATTGATAAACAGACCTTTGATAGAGAACAGAAAAGGATTCCGGGGTAAACTCTGGATCATCCAACTCAGAAGAAAGAGAAAGATGAAGTTCTCCTGTTCTTTTTCCTAAAAGTTCCATCATCTCCGAATAAAATCCATCAACCAGTTCCTCCATGATTGAGGTTTTTCCCTTCTCTTGCTGGTCCTCAATCAGGGAAGAAACAGGAGGAACGGCTGTCAATTCTGCCCTTCTGGACAAAACCCTCTCAAAATAACGCCCCACTTGATCCAGGCTGAAAACCCAGGCGTCGCCTTCATTGGGAACAAAACCCTGCAGCAGCCCGATGCTGATCGGTCCAGATTTTCTCCCTCTGTATTCCACAGCACCAGCATAGGGAGGCACATGAGGAAAACGGGCCTTTTCTGTCAAAAACCTTTCCATTTCCACATCAGGATTGATCCCTTTTTCCAGCCTTCTGAATATCTTCAACATGAATGTCCTCTCATAAAGGATGGATGTGTTGCTCTGCTCCACTTTAAGCACCGAAGATTCCAAAGGAAGCTTTTTCTGTTCAAAAAATCTTTTTATTCTGCGGGCCGGTAAAACAACGAATTCTCCTTCTGTTCCTTTGATCTTTTTCCTTTTTAGAACCATATCCAGAATGATGTGGTGAAATTCCTTGTTGTACGAACCGTCATACAGAATTCCCTGCTCATCGCCAGTCCGAATAGAAGCCATTATGGCTTGAGGAGAGTTTTCTCTGATCTGATAGGATTTTCCTTCAGGCATATAACAGAGAGGCAAGAAGTACATCTCCGGGAAGCCTTCATTGTAACTCACCTCCAGAATCAGGAGTTTGGAGAGAGTGTGTTTCACTAACGGGGCTGCTTCCCTGATGATGAGGCTGCGGATCCGGCGGCCTTTTCCTCCGAACCAGCGGCATTTTCTCAAATATGGAATCAGAATGTCCTGTTCGAATCTTTCCTTCTCATTTCCCTCCCATAATTCCTTAAAATGTCTTTTCAGATGGATGGAGGGGAAGGCTTTTTCCTTTCTTCCCACCACCATTCCTTTTTCTCTCTTCAGCAAAAACCAAAAATGATTATGCGGTCCCAGGGTGAGCACATAAGGGGTTTCCTTTATGGGTGGAAACTCATTGCGGCTGAACACTTCTTCGGGAATCAGGCCTTGATAGGGAGAAAGATCAAGCTCCACCACCTGGGAAAACCGGGAAAGATTGATCACCACTAAAATGATCTCATCCTGATACCGGCGGATGAAGACCAGAACTTTGGGATTGTGGGGCGAAATGAATTCCACATCCCCCCGCCCAAAGGCCTTGTATCTCTTCCTCATGGCAATCACCCGCTTCATCCACCACAGCATGGAGGACAAATTGCTCTCCTGATTTTCTACGTTCAGGGCCTCATAATGATACTCAGGATCAATGATCACCGGCAGAAAGAGTTTCTGAGGATTGGCCCTGGAAAACCCGGCATTTCTATCTGAACTCCACTGCATGGGTGTGCGGACCCCACTCCGGTCACCCAGGTAGTAATTGTCTCCCATGCCAATTTCATCCCCATAATAGATCACCGGAGTACCGGGAAGAGAGAACAGAAGTATGTTCATAAGTTCGATCTTTCTCCGGTTGTTCCCCAGCAGAGGAGCAAGACGCCGGCGGATACCAAGATTGAGTTTTGCCCGGGGATCACTGGCATAAACCCGATACATGTAGTCACGCTCTTCATCTGTGACCATCTCCAGGGTTAACTCGTCGTGGTTGCGCAGGAACAAAGACCATTGGCAGGAGGGGGGTATCTCAAGCGGAGGATCCAGAATATCGATCACCGGGAATCGGTCTTCCATCTGAACAGCCATGAACATCCTGGGCATGACCGGAAAATTGAAGGCCATATGGGATTCGTCCCCTTCCCCGAAATAGGCCATGGCATCCTCAGACCACTGGTTGGCTTCTGCTAACAGCATCCGGTTCTTGAATTTCTTCTCTATATGAGCCCTTAATTTTTTCAAAAAGGCATGAGTTTCGGGCAAATTCTCACAATTGGTCCCTTCTCTCTCATAAAGATAAGGAACAGCGTCCAAACGCAGACCATCCACTCCCATTGCCATCCAGAAATCGATCGCTCTCAGCATTTCCTTTTGCACCCTGGGATTATCGAAATTGAGGTCAGGCTGATAAGAGTAAAAACGATGCCAGTAATAGGCTTTGGCTGCTGTGTCCCATGTCCAGTTGGAGGTCTCAAAGTCCTTGAAGATGATTCTGGCATCTTTATACCTTTCGGGTGTCTCACTCCACACGTAAAAATTACGCCAGGAAGAGCCTGGTTTGGCTGTTCTGGCCTTTTGAAACCAGCGGTGATGATCAGAGGTATGGTTGAGCACCAGCTCGGTAATCACCCGGATTCCCCTGTGGTGGGCTTCCTTCAACAGCTCTTTAAAATCCTGCAAAGTCCCATACTGAGGATGAATACTGCGGTAATCAGCGATATCATAGCCATCATCTTTTAACGGAGAGGGGTAAAAAGGGAGAAGCCAAATAGCGGTGACTCCTAAATTTTGAAGGTAATCCAGTTTTTTGATGAGGCCCTTGAAATCTCCGATACCATCATCATTGTTGTCGAAAAATGACTTCACATGAAGCTCATAGATGACAGCATCCTTGTACCACAGGGGGTCATCCTTCAGGTATGATTCTCTAAGCGGCAATGCAGTTCTCCTCACATGAAGTAATCAAAATCCACTTCTTTGCGCAGACGCCGGTGCACCCGGAAGATATGGACAGGCAGGATATCTGGGTCCAACTCCACGTAATTTCTTTCTCCCTGCCAGAAGAATTTATCTTCACTCAATAAATCATAGACAAGATAGGGTTGATCGGCTCCAATGCCCAGTTCCTGCAGAGGGACTCTCACCCACCCGGATTGGGTATGAAAAGGATCCATATTGACCACTATCAGCAGGATATTGGAGAGGTCTTCTGTTCTTTTCCCATAAGCCAGCAAATATTCATTGTCAATCTCATAAAATTTCAAATTCCAGGTGGAGTGCAGAGCTTCATTCTCCTTTCTCACGCGGTTTATTCTGGTAATCAGATTTCTCAAATGACCGGGCTTGTTCCTTTCCCATTTTTTGATCTCATATTTTTCAGAATCCAGGTATTCTTCCTTTCCGGGAAGAGTCTGGTTGAGGCACAATTCAAAGGCAGGACCGTAGATGCCGTAATTGGAGGAAAGCGTGGCGGCCAGCGCCAGCCTGATGATAAAAGCCGGACGGCCGTCATACTGAAGAAATTCGGGAAGAATATCAGGGGTATTGGGCCAGAAGTTAGGACGAAAATACTCCCGCACTTCTGTTCTGGTCAGCTCCTCAAGATAATCCATAATTTCTTTTTTGGTGTTCCGCCAGGTAAAGTAGGTGTAGGATTGAGAAAACCCAATTTTGGCCAACCGGTACATCACTTTAGGCCGGGTGAAGGCTTCTGAAAGAAAGATCACATCCGGATAATCTCTTTTAACCTCTGGTATCAACCATTCCCAGAAAGCAAAAGGTTTGGTATGAGGATTATCCACCCGAAATATCCGGATTCCTTTCTCTGCCCAAAAAAGAACAATACTCTTCAGCTCATTCCAGAGTTCCTGCTGATGTTCTGTTTCAAAATTCAGAGGGATGATATCTTCGTATTTCTTGGGAGGATTTTCAGCGAACTGGATCGAACCATCGGGACGCCAAAAAAACCACTCTGGATGTTCCTTGAGGTAGGGATGATCCCGGGAACACTGGAAGGCCAGATCCAAAGCCACCTCCAATCCCAATTTCTGGGCTGCTCTGACCAGGTGCTTGAAATCCTCCATGGTTCCCAGTTGAGGATGAATGGATTTATGACCGCCCTCTTTGGAGCCAATGGCCCAGGGACTTCCGGGGTCCTCAGGGGAAGCGGCAGGGGAATTATTCCTCCCTTTTTTCTGGGTCTGGCCGATGGGATGAATAGGGGGCAAGTAGAGCACGTCAAATCCCATCCGGGCGATTTCAGGGAGAAATTTTTCGCAATCCTGGAAAGTGCCCGGCCGGCCAGGATCCGGACTGCAAGAGCGGGGAAACAATTCATACCAGGTACTGAACAGCGCTTTTTTCCTCTCCACCACCACGGGAAGTTCTTTATGATAAGTGGTGATGATTTCATCCCAGTGTTTTTCCATCAGTCGATTCACCTCTCCGCTCATCGCTAAATTCAAGGCTTCTTGTGCATCCTTTTCCTTTCTAAGCGCTGAAGCCCATGATCTCAGCCTTTCCTTGTCTTTTCCACTGGCCTTTTTGGATGCTTTTTCCAGATATTCAGCACCCACCAACACATCCACGCTCACATCTTCCTGGGCTCTGATTTTTTTGCTCACGTCCTTCTGCCAGGTTCGAAACCGGTCTATCCATCCCTTTACTGTGTAATAATAACTCCCCACTTCCTGGACTTTAAACTCCCCTTCCCACCTGTCATTCACCAGAAATCTCATGGGAACCTGGCTCCACCTCTTCTCATCATGCTTGCGATAACAAAGAGCTGCGGCCACCTGGTCATGGCCGCCAGCAAAAACATCGGCCCGCACCACCACCTTTTCCCCTTCCACCCGCTTGACAGGATACAAGCCACCGTCAATCTCAGGGCTGACTTTCTCGATAACCACCCGTCTCCTTTTTTCAGGTTTCACCTTTCCTCCTCAAAGATCCGGTTGTACTGTCTTCATTCTAACAAATTTCAGGGATGATTAAAAAAAGGCGTCTTTTGTGGGCAGACTCTGTTCTTTATTCTTGATTCCTGGACAGAGCTTTTTTGTATATCTCTACATATCTAAAGGCTGATTTCCTCCAGGAAAAATCCGCTTTCATGGCGTTTTTCACCAGTTTTTCCCAGATTTTCTTATTCTGGTAGACGGACAAAACTTTTTTAACCGCTTCTAACAGAGCCTCAGACGAATATTCTTGAAACTTAAATCCATTCCCCTTCCCTGTATCAGGGTCAAACTCCTTTATGGTGTCATCCAGTCCTCCGGTGGCTCTAACCACAGGAACAGTTCCGTACTTGAGGCTGTACATCTGGTTCAACCCGCAGGGTTCATACCGGGAAGGCATCAGAAACATATCAGAGCCGGCTTCTATTTTATGGGCCAGCACATCATCAAAAGCAATCTTTATCCCCAGTCCATGTTTATATTTCTCTGCCAGTTCAGCAAACTGCTTTTCGTACTTTTCGTCTCCCTGGCCCAGCACCACCAAAAAGAGATCCCATTTCAAAAGCTCATCCATGGCCTCGGCCAGAATATCAAATCCTTTTTGATCGGCCAGACGGGAGATCATTCCTATGATGGGATTTCCTTCCTTTCCTCTCAGATTAAAAATTTTCCTCAACTCCTGTTTGCACTTCTCCTTCCCTGTCAAATCATGGACACTGTACTGAGCAGCAAGATGGGGGTCAGTGAGTGGATTCCAGGCTTTGTAGTCGACTCCGTTCAAGATCCCAAACACATCACTCTCTCTGTCTTTAAGAACACCATCCAGGCCGTAGCCAAATTCAGGAGCCTGGATTTCCTGGGCGTATTTCTCGCTTACCGTGGTGATGACATCAGAGAACAAAATTCCTCCTTTCATAAAATTCATCTTGCCGTAATATTCCAGCCCCTTCATGGAAAAAAGCTCTGAGGGTAAACCGCTGATATCCATATATTCTTTTGGGAAAATCCCCTGATAGGCCAGATTGTGGATGGTGAAAACAGCGGCCGTTTGACGGAAGAATGGATCATCCCTGTACAGACTCTTAAGATAAACCGGCACCAGGGAGCTCTGCCAATCGTGGCAGTGGATGATATCAGGCGAACGGCCTGACTTTCTGCTCATCTCTAAAACGGCGCGGCTGAAAAAGATAAACCTCTCGGGATTGTCGAAGTAATCTCCTTCTGATGTTCCGTATAATCGGCTTCGATCAAAGAACTCGTCCCGCTTGAGGAAATAAACGGAAAGTCCAGGTTTTATGCGGGAAGAGAATATCTTTGCTTTAAGCAGGCCCCGTTTGAAAGGCACTTCCAGTGATTCTGGCTGTGGTTCCAGCTCAAAGGGCCCTTCCATAACCGAGCGGTAAAGGGGCATAACCACCTCCACTTTATGCCCCAAAGAGGACAAAGCAGCGGGCAGGGAAGCAGACACATCAGCCAATCCTCCGGTTTTAGCAAAAGGAGCCATCTCTGAAGAAGCAAATAAAATTTGCAAGGGACTCTCCTTTTTTAACATTATGAGATTATTCTTGTTCCCACTTTTTTATTAAATAAGGCTTCAGTTTTTCAAATGTTTCAGCTTGACGGTCGATGACCTTTTCTGCCTGTTCAGTGGACATCTCCTTTGTTTCGTTGATAAAAGAAGCCACCCGGGCATAATACAGGGGACGCATGATTTCCACCAGTTTTCCTCTGTCTCTCTTCCAGCGGTGAAAGGTGGTGCCAAAATCATACACAATTTTTGCCCAGTCTTCGGTGGACATAAAGAAATGGTTTTTCTTTTTATTCTCGGCTAATTGCTTGAGAACATTAAAACTCTCTGGATTGATAATCTTCTCCCAAAGGGCCGAGAGATTCTTGAATCCCCCTTTGAAGTTTTCGATCATGCCCTGAACACCGACAGTGAAGGCCTCCGGTTCTTCCTCTTTAGGACTTCCGTAGACCGGAATAGAGGTGCTCTCTTTGATTCTTTTCCATTTCTGTTCATATGTTTCCATCAACTGGAAAAGAGGATGCACCACCTGCCTGAACATCGGCCCCAGGTGGTCCACAGGATCCTTGATATCATGCACCTTGGTTCCCAGATATGTCTGACAGATAGAGACATCCTGCACCACTGCAGAGACAGTCATCCATATATCAATCCCGAATCTGGCGATATCGGTCATCCAGATATCATGCCCGCATTCAAAATAATAATTGACCATGCCCCTGGAGAGGCCGAAATCACCTCCGATAGGCTGCCGCACCCGCTTGCCGAACAGAGCTCGAGTCAAGTTATAAGCAATATTGTTGGTGATGGTGGCATCGTATTTGTAGCGGGAATAAATAGGAGCCACAAAATCGTGTCTGTGCTGCAGGACAGGATCGGCCAAGGCTTTAATCCATTCAGGAGAGATGCTTCGCAGGTCGGCATCACACAACACACAGACCCTGGACTGCAGAGAATTAGCGGCTTCGAATATCATCCGTAAGGCGCTTCCTTTGCCGGGAACTCCACGGTAGATGGTCACCAGTTTCTCTATGAAAGGATAGACGGTTTTTTCCTTGGCTATCTCTCTGGTGTCATCGGTGGAACCTCCATCAGAGATGATGACCAAAGCCTGCAGATCCCGATAATGCTGGGCAATACCCTCACTGGCCATATCGATCACATGCTCGATGGTGGAGTCGTTATTGTAACAGGGAATCCCGATCACCATGTCCACATGTTCGATTTTCTCCAGGCGCCTGATGGCCCAGGGCCGCAAAGCTGTATGAAATTTCATCAGTCCTCCTCTAAAAATGAGCAGATCCTCATTCGTTGTGACCTCGATGAAAAGATCTGCACTGTTGATTACATATTATATTCGCAATGTCAACCCAGAGCAAAAACCCTCTCTTTGATCATGTCCTGAAATATCATAAAATAAAGTGATTTTTTTTCTTTAAATTGAATGTCATACTCTTCAGAGAAAGGAGAATAAAGAAATGAATGGAGAGGCCTTTATCAGTTCAGAAATATTCAAGTGGGTGATTATTCCTACGCTTATCTTCCTGGCCCGCATTCTTGATGTCAGCCTGGGAACCATGCGTATCGTGTTTGTGTCCAAAGAATTGAAATATCTTGCTCCTGTGGTGGGATTTTTTGAAGTCTTGATCTGGCTCTTTGCCATTCGAGCTATCATGCAGAATCTTGATAACATTGCCTGTTATCTTGCCTATGGAGCAGGCTTCGCCATGGGAACTTTCATTGGTCTTTATATGGAGAGGAAATTGGCCATCGGAAAATCGGTTATCCGCATCATCACCCAGAAGGATTCCACTGAACTGATAAATTATCTCCGGTCAAAAGGCTATGGAATCACCAGCTCAGAGGCCCAAGGGAATAAAGGCATCGTTCATGTCATTTATATGATCATCAAGCGCCAGGACTTTGATGCGGTAGCGGACATCATCAGAAGATTCAATCCCAAAGCCTTTTACACGGTGGAAGACACCCGGCTGGTGAGTGAAGGGATCTTTCCCGCCAGAAAGACCGGAATCTCTCCCCTTGTCTCCCCTTTTCGATTCTGGCGAAAGGGCAAATAACAGATTTCTAAGCTGTTCCTCTCTCAAAAGGCAGGCTTTTTTATCCATTTCATGGTCTTCCATGTCTGAATGGCCCTGATAATGAAAGCGGATCCTGCTGAGAGCGCCATATAACTCAATCCTATTAAAGGATATTTCATAAGGCAAGAAATCATAACTATGAAAAAATTCAGATCCCTGTTGGCCAGATCCAAAATTCTTGAAGAAAAGCTTTTCTTCCATCTCCAGGAGCTATGAATCCTTTCATTCATAAACTCATAATAGAGTCCCTGGCAGTAGAATCTCCCTAATAGGAAAAAAATGCACAGCGACCCCAAAAGAAAAATGAGATAATTATGGGAGGAGAAATAAATACCCAGCATCAAGCCTGCGACCACACTCAATTCACACAACCTGTCCACCATAGAATCAGCAAACTTCCCCAGATAAGTGCTTTTAAATTTTAGCCTTGAAATTTTACCGTCCACAGCATCAAACATAGCTCCTAAATAACACAAGATCCCTCCCGCCCAGAAATGTCTCAAGGAGAGCAAAAGGCCAGAAGCCGCAAATAACATGAAACAGAGGAATGTTATTTGATTAGGGGCAACATTGGTCCCAGCCAGCAATTTGGTAAGCGGGAAGGAGATAGGAAAATTGAATATTTTTTTGAACCAGCCGGGATTTTTTATCCTGGTCCTCACCGCTTCATCAAAAATGAATTTCTTCGCCCTGTTTAAATCGGCAATGCTGTCGATCTCCAGAAGAGCATGGCTGGAAATATCGAAAGAATTGACCACATAACCTTTCTGGATCATCCGCTGTATAGCATTTGGCCTGTCATATTCCCCACTCATGAGGCATTCCTGTACAGCCTCAAAAAACACAGGCTCGTTTACTGAAATTCCAGCCACCGAAAAATTGTATTTTTTCATGTCTTTTCTCATGCCAATATTTTTAACCCTTCCACCGCTTGAAACCTGAGCCACCACAGAATCTTCCTCTGAATTCCTGATGCTGACCACCATATCTCCTTTTTTTGTCAGGGCCAATGTTAAGCTCTTTTCCTCAGGAATGGTATCCCCGCATAAAAAGACAAACCTGTCTCTGATCACATCCTTGGCTTTGATGACAGATTTCAATATCCCATCTTCGTACCAGTCTGTTTCCTTATACACAATTTCCATGCCCTTCCAGGTATGACCAAAATAGTTCTTTATAACTTCTCCTCTAAATCCGGTAACAATGACCGCTCTTTTGATCCCCGCTCTCTTCAGCACATGGAGGGACCTCTCCAGAATGGGAAGTCCGTAAATTTTTATCATCACTTTTGGCTTATTTTTGGTCAGAGGCAACA
This sequence comes from Candidatus Aminicenantota bacterium, assembly GCA_046538375.1. Lineage (GTDB taxonomy): Bacteria > Acidobacteriota > Aminicenantia > Aminicenantales > Aminicenantaceae > JBKHJA01. The sequence continues at coordinate 2,215 of JBKHJA010000023.1, read as the reverse complement.
ATCTTGTCCCGTCTCCACCGGCCAGTATCAATGCATCCATTTCCGGAAATCCTCCTTGCTTTGTTTGAGAATAAGGTCCAGCCATCCTTTCAAAGTTCTCTTGGGATTAAGATAGATCAGCATCAAGGGCGATATTTCGTTGATAACAGCCATATTTTTATTTTCTAACAAAGAAATCATCTTGAAAATAGGCTCTTCTTTCCCGTACTGGGTGGGAAAGTGACACTTTGACAGAATAGGAGAGAAAGAAGAATAATGGACATGGCAGGTGTGCTCTGCCAGTTCTTCAAAGTCTCTTATTTTCAGTTTATATTTGAGCATTGATCTGTAAGTATGGCACATATCCCACGTCGCTTGGATCTTCTCACTGTTCAAAGCCTTGATGATACGAACGATCTCCTCTGGCCTGTCCCCAACCACAACTCGCTCCCTCTTGGGCGCCATGGTCTCTATGCCCACTTTTAAATCAAACCTTTTATCTTCCACATAATCCCTGATCAAGCTTAGATTTTCGATGATAGCCTCTGTTATCTTCTTCTCATATTCCCCCTGGATTTTATGGAAACCCAAAGTATGGGAGGGATGGATCACCACGATTTTGGCCCCTAATTCCCTGGCGATCCTGATGCTGTTTTTTAAGCTGGTGATAGCCCTTCTGTGCAGCATCCCTTTTTTGAAGTTTAAATAGTTAGGCACGTAATAAGGATAAGGAGCATGGATGGAGTAGACTCTGAGTCCGTATTTTTTAAGCAAGGCAAAAATTTTTTCTTTTTGTGACCTGACTATATGGCCTTTTCTATCTATAATCCCCACTACGGCTAACTGTATCTCCACGCAGTCCATATCCACTCTGGATAATAATTTGCAGATCTGCTCTTCGCTGTAGTTAAAGGGATCTTTCAGCCATTGATTCGAAAAATTATATCCAAATTCCATTCCTGCTCCCCATGCAGCTTTCCATGAATATTCCCGGATTTGAAATATGATATATTTTACGGCCTTTTCTAAAATATTCAAGCTGAATTTGTAAGCATCCTGACTTCCATGTTTACAAACATTTTTGAAATAGGCTATATTTGATTAATGGTAAGAATATTCTTAATCAAATATCTCATTGTGTTTGTAATTTTTACCAAAGGAGTCCAGGAAATGAAAATCGAAAAAATCTACAGGAAAACCATCGAAATTGGCATTGACAATGACCTAAGGGGAAAGGACGAGATCAAAAGGATTTTAAAAGAAGAAAAGGAAAAAAGGAAAGGCTTAAAAGATGAGGAAGCAGAATATTATGACAAAGACCGGTTGTTCAACCCTTTCTCCGACACCAGGATTCTGAACGGTGACATGAATACCGAGGTTAAGAAAATGATTGTGGGAATTGACATGGGAACAGGAGAAATCCTTCTGACCCATTTTCTCAACAAAGAGATGGATCAAAAAATCGATTTGATCATCTCCCATCATCCCCAGGGCTATGCCCTGGCCAGACTCTATGATGTGATGAAACTGCAGGCCGATCTACTGGCTAACTCCGGGATCAGCGTCAGCGTAGCCGAACAACTGCTGGAGAAAAGAATCGGCGAGATAGAAAGAAGGCTGATGCCCATCAATCATAACCGAGCGGTGGACGCGGCCAAACTGCTGGGCATTCCCATGATGTGCATTCATACCCCTTCTGACAATTGTGTCACCAATTATCTCAAAAAAACTTTCCAAAAAAAGAACCCCCACAAGTTAAGGGATTTGATGAAAATTATAAAAAATATTCCAGAATACAAGAATTCTTCCAGGCTTCAAGTCCCGCCCAAAATCGTCAGCGGATCAGAAGACAACAAATGCGGAAAAATCTATGTGGATATGACCGGGGGCACTGAAGGTTCCAAGGAAATCTTTGAAAAATATGCCTCCAGCGGAGTCAGCACCCTGGTGTGTATGCATTTGAGCGAAGAGCACCTGGAGAACGCCAAGAAGGCCAACCTGAATGTGGTGATCGCCGGCCATATGGGCAGCGATGTCTTGGGTTTGAACCTGCTGTTTGATGAACTGGAAAAAGAAGAGAAATTTGAATTTATCAACATCTCAGGATACGAGCGTATCCGGGCCAACAGGAACAGAAGTGCCTGATCCAATCATTTTTTTTGAGCTTTGAGCTTCAATCTTTTAACCTGGATTATTCATGAATTCGCTGGAAACAATGTATATGAGGGAGGAAATT
>JBKHJA010000125.1:0-5961 GCA_046538375.1 Candidatus Aminicenantota bacterium | reverse complement strand
AGAAAAAGAAAGGAGGCGCTCAAGAAAGTACTTGCATCACATCATCATAGAAGAAGAAATTCGTTTTTTGCTGGGCCGGCTTGATGAGCATTCATTGCAGTGATTTTGCCTCATCCCATCGTGGGGAATGATAAAACATGAAACGCGGGGATGCCCAATTGAGCTGAAGGAGAGGAAAGGGGCCGGGAAGCCGCAGACAAGCCAAAAAGCGTCAGAAATCTGACAGACTTCTCCTGCACGGGCAAGAGAAGATTACGATAAATATTCGTCCGAGGCCTCGGCGGCCACCAGAATTTCCTGCAAGGCGATAGTATAGATAGGAATTTCCTTTTTGTGCTTGCGGTAAATCCCTCACAATTTTCCTCAATTTCCACCAACTGACATCCTGGAATGAACATATCACAGGAAAAAAGATAAGGTCAAGGATAAAACAAAGAAACAAGACGACAAAAAAAGCAAAAAAGTAAGCTTCAAAATAGACTCCTCCTCTCGAATAGGCAAAAAGGAGTCATGAGTGCTCTCAGAAATACTCGCCCATCTCCTCGGCAGCCATTAAGAGTTGCTGCTGGACAACTTGAGACGGAGGAGGCCGTTCGGCCATGAAGGTAAGCTTGAGGTGAGCGATAATCTTGTCGATAACTTTGTGATCTTCGATAAAGGAGGTCACTTTCATCTCTCCGCCGCATTGAGGACAGATCAATGGATTGACTTCAAATAAATATGGGATGATTATTTTTTTTGCAGTCCAAGTAAATCAAGGAGAACTCCCCTTTTATTTGTTTGATCGCCTTTTTCACAGAGTACTGAACAATATATTTACTAGGATCATAAGGTTTCTTCTGAACTTCGCCTGTGTTCAGTTTTTCCAAAAGAGGCAGGGCTCTCTTATCCCCCATCTGTCCTAATGCATAGATGGCCTTATTCTTTTCTCTAAAGCTAAACGCATCAGATTCGATGAGAACCATCAAGGCTTCAACACAATCCCCATTAAATTCTTCTCTCGCTCGAGAACATATAGGTTTTACGCTGGCTGTCTCAGAGATCATCGGCAAGCTCAAGCTGGAAATCCTCGATTATCAGCAAATAAATTAGGAGTCCACCTCAGACGGATTGAGTTGTAAAAATCTTTACAATTTGCCAGTCAATTTTCTGGGTGTCCAAAACTTCATACCCTTATATGAACGATTTAGAGGATTGTCCAGGGAAGATGGGACTTTTTTTAAATGGATTAAGATTTGGCATGAATTTTGCCTTTAATTTTTATCTGAAATTGGCGGGGTCGAAAAAGCTTGGAATTGGGAGTTGAAACGCACACGATTTAGGATATACTCAACCATTAGAGGCCTGAGTGCAGGTAGTGTGTGTTCGGCTCCGTATGATTTCCTCCAAGAAGAGGAGAAAAAAATGGGGAGATGCAAGAATGAGTAAAAAACTTATAATCCTGATCATCGTTATTTTCGTCGCTTTGATTTTGTTTTTGTCATGCGTCAAGAGTTATGCTAACCATGAAGTGAAAGTCAGCAAGAAGTTATGGATCACTTGTCCCAGAAACTTGGCAGTGTTTCATATTCTGGTTGTTCTTTCTCCCTCTGGCGAGGGGATGAAGGACCGGTTTTCCCATCCCCTCGTGGCGGAGGCACAAGATTATTTCCATGATTTTAAAGACCATCCAGCGGTGATGATGACGGACAAGATGTTCAGAAGAATGTGGTACTTTGCCCTCAATTACATCGCCCTCTATCACTCTGATTTTCCGGACGCTCGCTTAATAGCAGAGATTCCTTCTGAATATAAAGAGTGGAGAGATATGGAAAAACTGATCGAGGATTACCTATCAGTGGTCCGGGATTTTTACACGGCCTCAAGTTTCGAGGAATTCTGGAAGGACCAGAAACAGGACATTCAAACCCTCATAGATGGAGTTAAAGACAACCTCCTGTCCATCGACATACCTCAGTTGCTGGAGGAATTCTACGGAAGGGAAGTGGAGCGCTTCTACCTTGTTCCTTGTCCTTTCATGGCCCAGTCAGCCACCCATGTGGAAGTCCAAGATAAAGAAGGGAATTGGCGGTTTTATCACCTCGATGGGGGGCTGGGTTTTGAGGACAGCTTTTCCTGTGCTTATTTCGCTTTCCATGAGTTCAGCCACAGTTTCATAGAACCCATCTCCCTGGACTATTCAGAGCAGATCAATAAACTATCCTATCTCTACCAGCCATTGAAAGAGGACTTCAGCCGCATGGGGTACAGGGATTGGGACAGGGCATTTGCCGAACACATGGTCACCGCCGGCCAGCTCCATCTGGTAAGGAAAGCCTTCGGCGAAGAAAAGGCCAGAGAGATGATGCAGAAGGAGATGAAAAAAGGGTTTAAACTCCTCCCCCATTTTTACGCCTATTTTGATGAGTATGATAAGAACCGGGATAAATATAAGGATTTGAATGCTTTTTATCCTCAAATACTCAACAGGCTTTCCCGCTTAAAGGTAGAAGGGCGGCCTGATACTTCTCCCAGGATGATGAGATGGTAGTGATCCTGTATTTCCTTATCTGCCTTGTTTTCATCACTCTGGGGAGCTTAACCGAAGATCCCGATTTAGCCCACTTTTTTGTTCTTCCTGTAGGCTTAGCTGCTCTTCTTTTTCAGAAATTCTTGCACAGAGACAGAATTCAAGATCTAGGATTTCGAGCATGCCCCTGGATAAGAATAGGACAGTCCTTTGCTCTCCCTATAATCATTATTTGTATAATTTTTCTCATGGATTTTATCTTCGGCTTCGTCCACGAGATCAATTTAAGCAGGATGGAAAATCCCTTCATCAGGGTAGAGGCCGAGGTGAATATAGGAACTTTGATTATTATCATTGCCCTCACTGCTTTCCTGACCTTCGTGGCTGCTCTAATCACCGAGGAGCTGGGCTTCAGAGGATACTTGATAAACAGGTTAGCCCATCTGGGTTTATACAAGGCATTGCTCATTTCTTCTGTATTGTTTAGCCTCTGGCATATTCCCCCTTCCCTTATTCTCTTAGGCTCTGGTTTAGGAAGCTCCGCCGTGTATGTGGTCAATCTTTTTTTGCTGGGCATCCTTTTGGGCTATCTCTTCATTGAGTCTAAAAGCCTCTTGGCTCCCAGCCTTTTCCATGGTGTCTGGAATGCACTGGAGTATTCTTTGTTTGGATACGGCAATATCCAAGGAGTGTTTTTGGGAACTGATAGGATTCTGTTCGATCCCGAAGAGGGGCTAATAGGAACGGTTGTGCTGCTCGCCTTTTCTTTTATCGCTCTAAGGAAAATAAAGAAAGGAAAAAATTCAGGATGAGGAGGGTAAACAAAAGGAGGGATTCATGAGAAGAAAAAAAATTGATACAGCACTATTTCTGATTTTCTTCATTATGGCCTGTTATCTCTCAGCTTTACCTGATAATCGAGCCGGTCTATCCCTAAAGGAAACATTTGATATTTATGTGGAAGCTGTCCAGAATTCGGATCTAAAAACTCTCTTCACCACAGTGAGCGACCGTGAGGAGTTCTTCTTCCTGACCAGCAAAGGAAAACTGATCGATACGCGGCAGGGCTATTACAATTTTCATAAAGATTGGTTTAAAGAGACCGGCTGGCAGATGCCTGTCGATTTTCTGGAGGCCCATGAAGGGAAGGATTATGGATACACCACGGCTGTTTTCCATTATAAAAGCAAACTGCCAGAAGGAAGAATGTATCATCTGGATTCCTGCTTCACCCTGATTTTCCACAAGGAAGAGGGTATGTGGAAAGTGGTGGCTGATATCTGCACACCTATCAATCACTATTATACAGAGGACAACGGGAGGACGGAGTATACTTCCGATCAAACCTTCCTTTTCAGCGTCATAAAGAACCGGCGTACGGTTCGCAAATTCATGCCCACACCGGTCCCTAAAGAGCATGTTCTCAAAATTCTTGATGCAGCCTGCGCTGCTCCCACCGCAGGCAATCAGCAGCCCTGGAAATTTATGGTCATAGAGGACAGGGAAAAATTGGAGGCGCTGCAAAAAGAGGCTCTCTTCTGGTTCCTGGAAAGATACCAGAACAGAAAGAATCCTACACCAGAACAGATTCGACAAGCCCAGAAGAAAGTCGAAGACGTTCTTGAAGATGTGCTTTCTGCTCCTGTTTATGTGGCTGTGCTGGTTGACAGCGAGGCAGAATATGGCGATTATGTTCTCTATGACGGGATCCTGGCTGCAGGACATCTGATGATAGCAGCCAGGGCCCTGGGCTATGGAACGGGCTTTTACACCACCTTTTTTCCAGAAGAAAAAATGAAAATATTTTTCCGCATACCCCAGAAATATAAACTCATCTGTTTCACTCCCATCGGGATTCCTTCCAAATGGCCGGAGGCTCCTCCCAAGAAGGATCTGGAAGATATGGTTATTTTTGAATCTTTCTCAGAAAACAATGGCCGAAAAGGAGATTAAGGAAAGAATCCAGGAGTACAGAGCACAAATCCTGGAGACCCTCTCTGAACTCATCGCCATCCCTACGGTCAATCCTCCCGGAAAATTCTACAGAAAGTGTGTCCACTACCTCTCCGAGAAGTTAAGGAGTTGGGGTGTCAGACACCGGGTGGCTGAAGTTCCCCATGGAAAGTTCCCCCGCTTCTCCGTCCTAGGATATTGGGGAGAAGGAAGAGAGACTCTTCATTTTCATGGACACTATGATGTGGTTCCCGCGGATTCAAGCTCACATTTTAGGGCGGACATACAGGGTGATCGCCTTTACGGCCGGGGAAGTTCAGACATGAAGATCACGGGGTTGGGACGCAGTCATGCATGATTTCCTGACCAATGAATCTATTTTTCTGGCGGAAGGTGGCAAAAGCTGCCGGGCTCATTTCTCACCGGACGGAAAAAAACTGGCCTATGTTTCAACCGAGAATAATGATAAAGCAGATATCTGGCTTATAAATCCGGACGGAAGCAACAAAAAAAGGCTGACCTTTATAGACGAAACCCATGAGTATTTTCCCGCCTGGTCTCCGGACGGCAAGTTCATAGTCTTCAGCTCAGTCGAAGACTACGGCAGCCGTTTAGCCGGAAACTGGGCTCTCTATCTAGTTGAGGTAAAAACAGGAAAAGTTTCTCTTCTGCTGGATACCCCTGGGGGAGATCTCTTTCCTGATTGGACGGAATAAAAGAACCTAAATCCTTACGGTTGGTAACAGTGCGAATTTTAATTTTCGGCAAGAAATTTACTGCCTATACTCCCTGAACTTGCTCCTGCAATCGGGATAACTTTTTCTCATGAATTTCCAGATCACTTTTACTGTAGAGAACAAAGCGAATCCTTTTGACATGGCGAAGTTGCGGGAGAATCTTCAAAATGGTTTTGAAGGCTATCTCGGCAGCTTCCTCCATGGGATAACCAAAAGCTCCTGTTGAAATAGCCGGAAAAGCAATGGAATCAATTTTGTGCTGTTCTGCAAGTTTCAAAGCATTGCGGTAACAACTGGCCAAAAGTTCATCTTCGGGCTTGTCTTCACCGTAGATAGGTCCCAGACAGTGGATGACATAGCGGTTCGGCATTCCGTGTCCCCCGGTTATAACAGCTTCTCCAGGTTTAATGGGAGCTAAAGGCCGGCATTCCTCTTCCAGGCCGGGTCCGGCAGCCCGGTGAATAGCACCGGCCACACCTCCTCCCATCCTAAGCTGGGCATTAGCGGCATTTACCACAGCGGTGATATCTGCTTGGGAAGCAATATCCGCCTGGACACATTCAATTATAACGTTTGACGGTTCATAATTCATTTTTCCCTCCCTTGAGAAAATAAATTTTAACATATCCATGACCCATAAAAAACCATCGGAGCTGTCATATATAGATTGTATTTCAGGAGTTGCACCAACATTCCAGCCTTAAGTAGCTAGACTTTCAAAGAGAAAATAAAATATGATATCACAAATTTTTAGCAAGTCCT
>JBKHJA010000124.1:0-5972 GCA_046538375.1 Candidatus Aminicenantota bacterium | reverse complement strand
CGTCGGAAGGGGGAAAGCGGAGCTGTTCCCCCTCCGAGGACTCGTTGGGGAAAATCAGCGTGCTTCAGAACCCCCAATCCTCACCCTCTTTTTTTCGCTGAATTCATGACTGCAGGGTGAGGTTTTCTACAATGCGGCCAGCTTGTTGAGCTCCTCCCAATCTTCATCCACCTGTTTTTGGATCTCCTCGATCACTCCTGCGTTCTCCTCTTTAAACAGATGACGGAATCTTCCTTGAGGCTTGAGCCATTCCTCCACTGGTTTCTTTTCCTTGGGCTTGTAATTGATCTTGTATTTTCCGTCGGCAAATTCAAACAGCGGCCAGACACAGGTATCCGCCGCTGTCTTGGCCAGCTCGATGCCTTGAGATGCTTCGTATTTCCATTCTGTCGGACAGAGACAAAGAACGTTCAGAAAAGCAGGTCCCTCCACCTCAAATGCTTTTTGTGCTTTTTTGTAAAGATCCTGCCAGCGGGCGGGGCTGGCCTGAGCGGCATAAGGAATCTTATGGGCAGCCATGATCCTGGTTAAATCTTTGCGGGCCTGGGTCTTTCCGTAGCTTTTGGCCCCTGCGGGAGAAGTGGTGGTTGAGGCGGCCATAGGGGTGGCCGATGACCGCTGGCCTCCGGTGTTGGCATAGGCATTGTTGTCGTAGCAAACATAAACAAAGTTGTGTCCTCTTTCTACGGCACCAGAGAGAGCCTGCAGGCCGATATCATAGGTTCCACCATCTCCACCCACTCCCAAAAATTTAATCTTTTTGTCTTTGGGAATCCTGCCTTTGTTCCTCAGGGCGTTGTACATGGCCTCCACACCGGCAATGGTGGAAGCGGCATTCTCGAAAGCGCTGTGTATCCAGGTCATGTTCCAGGAAGTGCGGGGGAATATGGTGGTGCACACTTCCAGGCAGCCGGTGGCATTAGCCATGATGACAGGATCTTCAGTGGCCCGGAGGATGATTTTAAAGATAAGCGGGATACCGCAGCCGACACACATGCCGTGTCCCGCCACCAGCCTCTCTTCCATTTCAGCCAATTCTTTTAACTTTGCCATTCTCTTCTCCTTTTTATTCCCTCAGATTCAGGTAGCCGTAAATCTCTTCCACTTTGCCGGTGTGGGCAATTGTTTCCAGTTTTTCTGTCACCTGCTTGAAGTGCTCGATCTTGATGTCTCTTCCCCCCAGTCCGTAGACATAATTGACGATTTTGGGGCGCTGTTCATAATCATAAAGGGCTGAGCGGATTTCAGTAAAAAGAGGAGCCCCAAAAGCTCCGGGACTGGAGCTTCGGTCCAGTACCGCCACAGCTTTCATCTTTTTCAAAACCTCGGCAATTCTTCGATGAGGAAATGGCCTAAAAACTCGGGGCTTGAGCAGGCCTACGGACTTGCCTTCCTCTCTCAACTCATCCACCGCATCTTTACAGGTCCCTGCGGCTGAACTCATCACCACTATGGCCAATTCAGCATCTTCCATCCTGTATTCTTCGAAAAATCCGTACTCCCGGCCAAATTTTTTCCCGAATTCTTTTCCCACCTGTTCGATGACTGGAGGGGAATTCTCGATCCCTTCCAGCTGGTTTCTTTTGTGCTCGAAATAATAATCGGTAAAATCTATGGGGCCCACGGTCATTTTTCGATCTGTATCCAGCAGAGGATAAACAGGCTGGTATTCACCAACAAATTTGGCCACTTCCTTATCCTCTTCTACCCGGATGACTTCCATGGAGTGGCTGATGATAAATCCATCCAGTCCCACCAACACCGGAGTCCTCACATCCAGATGTTCGGCGATACGGAATGCCTGGATAAAATTGTCGTAGGCTTCCTGGCAGTTTTCCGAGTAGATCTGAATCCAACCCGTATCCCGGGCTCCCATGGTGTCGCTGTGATCGCCGTGAATATTGATGGGTGCGCTCAAGGATCGGTTGACGATAGCGGCCACGATGGGAAGCCTCAATCCAGCAGCAATATAAAGCATCTCCCACATCAAGGCCAAGCCCTGGGAAGCGGTGGCGGTCATCACTCTGCCTCCGGCTGAGGAAGCCCCGATACACACGCTCATGGCGCTGTGCTCGCTCTCAGGACACACAAACTCTCCGCTGAGCAGGCCATCAGCCTTGAACTGGGCGATGGTCTCCACCACGGCTGTAGAAGGGGTGATGGGATAAGCGGCCATCACATCAGGGTCAACCTGACGCACAGCCTCGGCCACAGTCTGATTTCCGTTCAGTGTCTTCAGGGTGCTCATCTGGAACTCCCTTCAGCAAGCTTTACTTCCTCTTTGACCATGACAATGGCTTTTTCCTTTGGCGGACACACCTGCGAACAGATGCCGCAGCCGGTGCAGTAATCGTAGTTTATGCCTTTCACTTCTTGGTCTTTAACCAGAAAGGCAAAATGAGGGCAATAAAGCCAGCAAAAGAAACATTGGATACAGTTCTCGGGGATAAATTCAGGTTTCTCCCCCGAACGCCAGGTTCCGGTCAAATTTTTTACCGAATTTCCGGCATCCAGGTTGATGGTGCCTATGGTCAACTCTTTCCAGCTCTCTTTTTTCATCCTTCCTTGACCTCCTCAAAGGCTCTGTCCACGGTCCTGAGATTCATTTTCACCACCTCGGGCCTCAATTTTTTGCCCAAGGAAATCTTGAGTCTTTCTTTGAATTTTTTCAGATCCATAAGCTGGGTAATTTTAACCAGAGCAGCCACCAGGGGCACGTTGGGGATAGCTTTACCCATTTCATCTCTGGCAATATCATAAGCGTCCAGAGCATAGATTTTTCTCTCCCCCAAAGACAGCTTTTCTCGAACCAGGGAAATGTCGAAAGTGGTATTCATCAAGAAAAATGCATCCTCTTTTGCTCCGTCACTGATGTTGATCAAACCCAGCAGCGATGGGTCGGTCACCACCACAATATCAGGGTAATAGACATGGCTGTGAGAGCGAATCGGTTTTTTGCTGATACGATTGAAAGCCAGAATGGGAGCGCCTCTTTTCTCAGCACCAAACTCTGGAAAAGCCTGGACATGGATGCCTTCTTCTGTGGATAGAACATCAGCAAGAGTAACCGCAGCGGTAACCACTCCTTGGCCAGCCCTCCCGTGCCAGCGTATTTCTATGGTCTCTTTCATGAAGCCTCCTCACATTATGATATGAAATATCCGTATGTTTCATGCTTTGTCGGAAAACTCTGTCCTTCCCTCCAAGGCCCTCTTGATGGTTACCTGATCTGCATAGTCCATATCAGATCCCACCGGAAGTCCCATGGCCAAGCGGGTCAGCCTGACATCAAAATCTTTCAGCATCTTGGCCAGATAAAAGGCGGTAGCTTCTCCTTCCACAGTGGGATTGGTGGCGATGATGATCTCCTTGAAATTTCCTCGTTTTATTCTTTTGATCAGCTTTTCAGGTTTAAGCTCATCTGGACCTCGGCCTTTTAAAGGAGCCAGTGTCCCCAAAAGCACATGATATCTCCCTTTATAAATTCCGGTCTTCTCCACCGATGAGATATGGAAAGGTTCCTCCACCACACAAAGCTGGCTGTCATCACGGTCTTCATGGGAACAATAGTAGCAGGGGTCAACATCCGTCAAGTTGTTGCAGACAGAACAGTAGAAGGTGTTCTTTTTGGCATTGTCTACGGCCTCTGCCAGCCTGTGGACTTCCTCAGAGGAAAGGCCTATGATGTAAAAAGCAATTCTCTGGGCAGTCTTGGCCCCGATACCGGGAATTCTCTTCAGCTCTTCGATCAATCGGTCCAGAGGATGCCTGCGTTCATTCATCAAATCAGTCCAGGAATTTTAAGCCCAGGCCCCAAACTTCCCAATTTCTCGGACAGTTTTTCATCCACCTTGGCTCCGGCATCATTGAAAGCGGCAATGATCAAATCTTGAAGCATCCCGATATCCTCTTTATTCACCACTTCCGGATCTATCTGGATGGAAATCAGGTTTTTGGTTCCATCCATGGTCACGGTCACCATCCCTCCTCCGCTGGAGCCTTCCATTCTCATCTCTTCCATTTCCTTGCGCAGCTTTTCCTGCATTTCTTTGGCGGTTTTTAGCATTTTTTGCAGGTTTGGTACACCTTTCATTTCTCTATCTCCTTAAGCCAGAGAGGCCCTTCATTATTCTTTATCCTTGGCTCTCTTTAAGGGCTCCACTGACAGGATTCTGGCTTTGAATGTATCCATAAAGCTCTGGACAGTGGGATCTTTTAAAGCTTTTTCCATTTCTTTCTCTCTCTTTCCCTCCTCTTCCACCATTTCCTCTGCTATGTTCACTTCCACTTTTGTGTCCATAACCTCAGAGACCACTTTCTCTAAACTTTTTTTCTTTTTCAGGAGGGTATCCATAAAAAACTTCTTTCCTCCTGGAAAAAATATTTCCAGGGTGGTGGGTTCCCCTGCGCTTTCTTTTCCTCCGGAGGGAGGCTGTGGTTTTTGCTTGAATCTGAAAGAAGAATGCTGGGAGAGAAGAGCGCCCAGGAAACTTTCCTCTCTTTGAAGCCTTTCCAGTATCTGATCAAAAATTTCCTTTTGATCCTTCTTGGCTGCTCCCGGTTTTTTTTTCTGGACCTCAGCCTGAGGGGCTGTCTGCTGCTTTCTTTCTGCAGCCGGGGTTTGGAAAGAGGGCATGGGGGAAGAATTATGGGTTTCCACAGATGGCGGTGCCCCTCTTTTCATCTCCTCTAATTCCCGGAGGATATCCTTCAAGGGAGTCACTTTTTTGTAATGAGCCAGTTTAACCAGCAGCACTTCCAGATAAATCCGGGGATGGGAAGAAAATTTCAATCCCTGTTCTCCCTGTTGAAGAGCCACCAGATAACGGAGCATTTCCTCCGGACTGGCCTTTTTCGCCTCTTCCTGCAGTCTTTTCATATCTTCTTCGCTCAACAACAGCAGCTCCTTGGCATTCTTGACTGACTGAATAAGGAGGAGACTCCTGAAATGCTGGATAAGCTCCCTGTAAAAGAAGCGGAGGTCATAGCCGTTATCTATCACTGTTTCCACTAAAGAAAAGACTTTTTCCGGTCTCTCTTTTATGACAGCAGTGGAAAATTCAAAAAGGATTTCCCGGTCGATAATCCCCAGAATTTCCTTTAAATCTTCATCGCTGATGTTGTCCCCAGAAAAAGCCACAGCCTGGTCCAGCAGACTCTGGGCATCCCTGAGGCTGCCGTCAGCCGCTTGGGCAATAAGATTCAATCCGAAGGGAGAAATGGTTATTTCTTCTTTCTGAGTGATATCCACAAGATGGTTGATGATTTCTTTCTGGGATATCTTCTTGAATTCAAAATGCTGGCAGCGGGACACTATGGTGGCAGGAACCTTGTGGAACTCTGTGGTGGCGAAGATGAAAATGGTATGAGGAGGAGGTTCTTCCAGCGTCTTCAGCAAGGCGTTGAAGGCCTCCCGGGTGAGCATATGAACCTCGTCGATGATGATGATTTTATGGCGGCTCTGGATGGGCCTGTACTTCACTCCCTCCCTCAGAGATCTCACCTCATCTATTCCTCTGTTGGAGGCGCCGTCTATCTCCTGAACATCAACCGAGCGGTCTTCGGTGATGGCCCGGCAGAATTCACATTTGTTGCAGGGTACGGCAGTAGGGCCATGTTGACAGTTCAAAGCCTTGGCAAAGATGCGGGCAGCCGTGGTTTTTCCCACCCCCCTCATTCCGGAAAATATATAAGCCTGGGCTACCCTGTTGTTCTTGATAGCGTTCTGGAGAGTTTGGACCACCGGTTTTTGGCCGATCATCTCCTCGAATGTCTTGGGCCTGTATTTGCGGGCGTAAATAAGATAGGTCATTTTCAGCAGATTGTATGGGAGAGGGTAGGAAAACTACCTTCTATATCTTAAATAATATATTATCATAATTTGTATTAACAAAAAAGATAAAAATGATGTTTACCAGAAAGAAATATTGGTAACGTTCAAAAGGTTCGGGATAAGGGACAAGAAAATGGGG
>JBKHJA010000123.1:0-6124 GCA_046538375.1 Candidatus Aminicenantota bacterium | reverse complement strand
GCGTCGGAAGGGGGAAAGCGGAGCTTTACCCCTCCGAGGACTCGGTGGGGAAAATTAACGTGCTAACGACCCCCCATCCCTCACCTTTCCTTATCAGTATATATTTATACTCATCACGGTTTTGGGGATGCTTCCAGTTCCCTTTGGGATAGATTTGAGAATTAAAGGACGGCAAGAGAGCTGACAGCCTGCTGAACAAGTCGGAGGATGTTTCCCGGGAATAATCCAAGCTGAAGCACTCCATACAGGCACAGGAAAAGAACCAGGAACAGAGCAGGATTTTCCGCATATATTTCTATCTCCTCTGCTGGCTCTCTCATGTACATGTAAACCACGATGCGCAGGTAGTAAAAAACAGAAACCAGGCTGGCCAGAACAGCGATGATCACCAGCGGAACCAGCCCCTGCCTCACAGCGCCCACAAACACGTAAAACTTGGCCAGGAATCCTCCAAAAGGAGGGAAGCCGGCCAGGGAAAGGAGAAAAATGGAAAAAGTGGCTCCTATCCAGGGGTACCTGAATCCCACTCCGGCATAGTCTTTCAGCTCAAGGTATTCCTGGCCTTTTTTGCCCAGGGCAATGACTGCTCCGAAAGCTCCCATATTCATGAACAGATACACAGTCAAATAGAATACCAGGCTGGCGTTGTCTTGGGAGAGAACGGCAATCAATATATACCCGGCATGGGCGATACTGGAATAGGCCAGGATCCTTTTGACATTGGTCTGGCGCAAAGCCACAAAATTCCCCATCACCATGGTCAGGACACTGATGACCCAAAGCGACCAGAAGACGGCCTGGGAATGGAGAGCCGCTTTCCAGTAGGGAAAAAGAATTCGAAGCAGAACGGCGAATCCTACCACCTTGGGTCCTACCGAAAAGAAAGCTGTCACTGGAGTGGGAGCACCTTCATACACATCTGGGGTCCACATATGGAAGGGGACCAAAGCGATCTTAAAGCCGAATCCGATGATCACCAGCCCTAAGCCGATCAGTGCCATCAGGCCCAGACTGTGTTCTGATCCGAAATAGGCGATAATGGATGAAATCCGGGTGGACCCGGAAGCTCCAAAGAGCAGGGCCAGGCCGTAGACCAGAAAAGCACTGGCAAAGCTTCCCAACAGGAAATATTTGACGGCCGCTTCTGATGACTTCTGGTCATTTCTTCTCAATCCAGCCAGAGCATAGCTGGAAATGGAGAGAACCTCCAGGCCCAGGAATATGACCAGCAGGTCTGGGGAAGAGACCATGATCATCATTCCAGAAAGGGCCAGCAGAAGCAGGGAATAGATCTCTCCGTGGTTGGCATCCTGAAGGAAGATGTACTTCATGGAAAGAAGGATGACAAAGGCAGTGGCCACCATCAGGATAAAGGAAAGGAAAATGGAAAAATTGTCAAGAAAGAGAGTCTGGTTGAAATAAGAATAGCCTCTGTCCCAGAATCGAACAAACATGATTCCACACAGAATAAGGAAGAGGAGAGAGAAAAAGGCCAGATAATTCTTGTCTTCTCTTTTCAGGAACACCTCCAGAACCAAAACCAGAAGGGAAGCGAAAACCACCACCAGCAGAGGCAGGAGGGCTGTAAAACTGTTCATGGGGACTGTTATTCCTTTTCTTTTTTTATTTCCTGTTTTACGGCATTTTTTATTTTTGAAAGAGAGTCCTTATTTTTTTCAGCTTCCACAAAGACTTTTTCTTTTTGGGTGACTGTGTGGAGAAGATGGATCACCGAAGCATCCATCTTTCTAAGGAATGGTTTGGGATAAATGCCCATCCAGAACATCAAGATCACTATGGGGATGAGATAGGCGATTTCTCTTTTATTGACATCTTTAAAGGAAAGTATCCTGTCATTTCCCACAGGCCCCTGCATCATTCTCTGGAACATCCAGAGAAGATACCCGGCTGCCAGGATGACCGTGGACACTCCCAGTACAGCCAAAAGTTTGCTTGTTTTAAACACTCCGAACAGACACAGCACTTCGCCTACAAACCCGTTGAGTCCGGGAAGACCCACCGAAGAGAGCATGCAGATGAGAAAAAAGGCAGAAAAAACCGGCATCTGTTTGCTGACTCCACCGAAATCTTTAATCAGCCGGGTGTGGGCTCTCTCATACAGGATGCCCACAATCAAGAACAGAGCTCCTGTGCTCAAACCATGATTGAGCATCTGGTAGATGGCTCCTTCTGTTCCCTCCAGGTTGAGGGCAAAAATGGCCAGCATGATAAGCCCCATGTGGCTGACGCTGGAGTAAGCCACCAGGCTTTTGGCATCTTTCTGTATGAGGGCCATCAGTCCGCCGTAGATGATCCCGATCAGGCTCAACACAAAAAGAAGGGGAAGGAATTTCTCCAGGGCGTCAGGAAAGAGAGGGAATGCAAAGCGGAGAAAACCATAGGCTCCCATCTTCAGAAGAACGGCTGCCAGAATCACTGAACCGGCGGTGGGAGCCTCCACATGGGCGTCCGGAAGCCAGGTATGAAACGGAAACATGGGCACCTTGATGGCAAAAGCCAGAGCAAAGGCCAAAAACAGCCATATCTGGAGGTTGGGATTGAGTATCAGGTTGTAGTAGTCAAAAAGATTGAAGGAATACACCCCGGTGGCTCTGTAATAGGTGGAATAAAGGACAAATATGGCCACCAGCATCAGCAGGCTTCCCAGCATGGTGAACAGAACGAACTTCAGGGTGGCATAGATCCGCCTTGGACCTCCCCAGACACCTATCAAGAAATACATAGGAATGAGAGTGACTTCCCAGAAAACATAAAACAGGAACAGATTAAGGGAAACGAATACACCGATTATACCAGTCTCCAGCAGGAGCATGAAAATCATGTATTCCTTGACCCTTTTCTGGATATAAGTCCAGGAAGAGAGAATGGCCACGGGAATCAGAAAGGTTGTCAGAAGCACCAGGAAGAGGCTTATGCCGTCGATTCCCACGTGGTAGTTTATCCCGTAACCTATCCAGCTCTTTTTTTCCACAAACTGGGGCGCGGGAGTCTGGCCGTTAAAATTGAAATAAAGGCTCAGGGAGACCAGGAAATTTATCAGGGCCACCACAAAGGCAAAACAGCGGTGAAAATTTTCTTTTTCCCTGTTGATGAAAATGAGAAACAAAGCTCCTGCAGCGGGGAAAAAGGTAACCAAGCTTATGATCGGAAAATTCATTTTAACCCAACAGTAAATATCCTAAGAATAAAATAGCTCCCAACAGAAAAGCCAGAGCATAATCCTTGAGCAGGCCGCTTTGAAGATAACTGAGAATTTTTCCCGAAAGATTGGTGGCAGAAGCCGTGCCGTTGACCGCTCCATCTATTACCTTTAAGTCAAAATGGTCATAAACCTTCTCTGAACCTTTGATGGTGGGATTGACAAAGGCGGCATTGTAGAATTCATCCACATAGTATTTGTTGTAAAGAAGTCTGTATACAAACGGAAACCGGGCTACCAGAGCATGGGGAAGGTGAGGCTTTCTGATATAGAAAACATAAGCCAGATAGATTCCAACCAGGGCCACCACCACAGAAATCAGAATGAGCGTCCATTCTGTGCTCAGCTCCAGATGGACTTCATGGGGGATCCTGACCACAGGCTGGAGAAACTGCCGGAACCAGTTGAGGTTCTTTCCGAAAACCACCGGAAGCCCCACATAACCGGCGGCCACAGAGAAAAAAGCCAGGATGACCAGGGGAATGGTCATCACCGGAGGAGATTCATGGAGATGTTTCTTGGCTTCAGGTTCAAGCCGCTCCTCACCATGGAAGGTCAGGAAGATAAGGCGGAACATGTAAAAAGCGGTGAGCACCGCTCCCATGATCCCCAAAGCCCACACAAAATATTGACCCCGGGCAAACGCCTGGGTGAGGATGGCGTCTTTGGAGAAAAATCCGGAGAAAAAGGGAACTCCGGCTATGGCGATAGCACCCACCAGAAAAGTGGGGTAGGTGAGGGGGAGATATTTTCTGAGGCCTCCCATCTTCCTCATGTCCAGCTCTCCCGAGAGAGCGTGCATCACACTGCCGGCAGCCAGAAACAGAAGGCTTTTGAAGAAGGCATGGGTGTAGAGATGGAACATGCCGGCTGCAAAGGCGCCCACCCCACAACCGATGAACATGTATCCGATCTGAGAGATAGTGGAGTAAGCCAGAACTCTTTTGATGTCGTTCTGAGTCAAAGCCATGGTGGCAGCATAGATGGCGGTCAAGGCTCCCACTACAGCCACAATCTGGGCGGCCACTCCAGAGAAAGTGTAAAGCAGATTCATCCTGGCAACCATGTACACTCCGGCGGTGACCATGGTGGCAGCGTGAATCAAAGCGCTGACCGGAGTGGGGCCTTCCATGGCATCGGGAAGCCACACATACAGGGGAATCTGGGCTGATTTCCCGGTAGCCCCCACGAACAGAAGAACAGCAATCAAGGTGGCCGCTCCTTGGGTGAGCGCTCCTCCAGAGATAGACTGGTTGATGGCGGTGAATTCAAAGCTTCCTATGAACATCAGGATGAAGAAGATGCCCAGAAGAAAGCCGGCATCACCGATGCGGTTGACGATAAAGGCTTTTTTGCCGGCATTGGCTGCCGAATGTCTTTCATACCAATGACCTATCAGCAAATAAGAACAAAGTCCCACTCCTTCCCATCCGATGAACATCAGCACCATGTTGGAGGCCATGACCAGAAGGAGCATGGCAAAGGTGAACAGGTTCAAGTAGGTAAAATAGCGGGTATAGCCCTCATCATCAGCCATGTATCCCACAGAATAGAGGTGAATGATAAAGCCCACTCCGCTGACCACCAAGGCCATGACCGCTGAGAGCGGATCGAGCTGTAAAGAGAGATTGGCCTGGAAGCTTCCGGAATGGATCCAGGAAAAGAGGGTCTTCACCAGGGGATAATGGGTGTGGCTTATTTTGAGCAGGCCCAAAAATGATATGACCGCGATGACGAAGGAGGTAAGAACAGCCAAACAAGCCTGGAAAGAGACATATTTTTTGGGAAGGACTTTCCCAAACACCGCCAGAATGAAAGTGCTCAAGGCAGGGACAAACGGAATCAACCAGAAGATCTCAGTCATTTTATCCTTTCATCAGGGTTATGTCTTCAGATTTGATTGTCTTTTTCTGCCTGAAGATGAGAAGAATGATGGCCAGGCCCACGGCTGCCTCGGCTGCAGCCACAGTGATGACGAAAAAGACGATGATCTGTCCGTTCAGGGAATGGGAAGATTTGGCTAAAGATATGAAGGCCAGATTGGCGGCGTTGAGCATCACTTCTACGGCCATGAACATGGTGATCAGGTCCTTTTTGATAAAAAAGGCCAGGATCCCCAGGACAAAAAGGATGACACTCAGGATGGTAAAATAACTGACAGGAATCATTCTTTTTCCTTCTTCTTGACCAGCACGATAGCACCAACCAGAGCAGCTATGATCAGAATGGATGTTATCTCAAACGGATAAAGATATTCTGTAAAAAGAAGCCGGCCCAGGTCTGCAGGACTTCCCACTTTTTGTGGTGCAGGTGTTTCCAACACCGAAAATGCCCCTTTCACAGCCAGGATCAGCTCGATGATCAGAACAACAGCCAGCCCTGAAGAGAGATAGAGTGTCCATTTTTTCTTCTCCGGAGGAAGGCCCTGCCGCAGATTGATCATCATGATCACGAAGATGAAAAGAACCATGATGGCTCCGGCATAGATGATGATCTGGACCACGGCGATAAAGGGGGCATTGAGGAGACCGAAAAGGCCGCCCAGGCAGGCAAAGGCCAGAACCAGAAACAGGGCATTGTATGCCTGATTTCTGGAAATGATCATCCCCAAAACAGCACCGATGCATATTATGGAGAACAGAAAAAAAAGGAACTGGCCCATTTTTAAGTTTCACATTATATTTTTTGGGAGGAGACGTGTCAACATTTTTTTAAAATCGCAGGATACGGGGAGAATCGACTGGTTCCCAGCCCGTTTGAATCACAAATTCAGGCCAATATAGTCTTTTGACAATTGAAACAAATTTGCTATAATATCTCTGAGATCGCGGGGTAGAGCAGTCTGGTAGCTCGTCGGGCTCATAACCCGGAGGTCGCTGGTTCAAATCCAGCCCCCGCTACCAT
>JBKHJA010000122.1:0-6158 GCA_046538375.1 Candidatus Aminicenantota bacterium | reverse complement strand
CAGCGGGAGTTCTCAGAACGTGATAGAGGCTGTAACCACAGGCAGGGAGAAAGGACTGTTAACGGTGGCCTTTACTGGAGAGGGGGGAGGAAAGATGGCCGCTTTACCCCATTATATTCTGGATGTTCCCTCCACAAGCACGCCTCGGATTCAGGAGGTTCATCTTTTTTTGCTGCATCTTCTGGCTCAGGAATTAGAGGAGCGGTTGAGTTGAGTGTTATTATCTTGACCGCCAGAAGCCTCCCCTGGGAGGTCTGGATTTAGATTCCCAATAATAGAAAGGTTTTTCTTCCTCCGGGCCTTCAGGAACTGAAACCTTCTCTTTTCTTTCCTCTTTGTCAATGCGAAAAGAACGCTCGGCTGCATACAGGATTTCTTCCCTTAACCCCTCATCGGCCACTTCTTCGGTGAACTGCCGTCTTTCTTCTACCAGATCATGGATGTAATGATTGATCTGTTCTTCTGAGTAATAATTATAGATATCATATTCATCCAGAGTTTTTCCTTCGCACTGCTTGATTTCTTTTGTGCCCAGCAGGCCTTTTTGGTAGTGATTGGTGCCTCTTATATCTCCTCTCTGGATCTGGGCCATAAGGCTGATGGGAACTCGTCTCGCCTTGCGCACCAAGGTTTTTTTCTTGCGGCCGTTTTCCTCCTTCTCTTCGATGATTTCGCCGATGCCACCTGTGTTATACTGCATGAATTTAATTTTTCCTGGATGGTTTGAGACCAGGGCCATGATGATTTCGTAGAACCGGTTGACTTTTTTGGCTCTTGAGCCGATGATGAACGGGTCTGTTCCCACCATGCGCACAGATTCGCCCGCTTTATGAGGTTGGCTGGCGAAGCTGTGGGTGCTTTCTCCCCAGAGATAGGCCAGAGCGGCTTGTTCAGGTGTCAGTTCCTGGGCGAAACTCATGATAGTATTCCTGCGGGTGATAAAGGCAAAAACCAGCCCATCCAGTTCCTGTACAGGAGGAAGGTTGATGGATTTGGATGATATATCCACCATTTTCCTTTTTATCTTGATTTTCAGCTTGTCCCGGCGAATCACTGCCCGCCCGTTGGCGGTCAGGCTCTCGTCGAGGAAGTCCACCTCGCCGTTGGATTTTATCATCACGTTCTCAAAGAGGGCTGATTTGTCGATCAAGGCATTGTACATGGCTTCCTGGTATTCTTTTTCCACATCGGTTTTGACAAAGAAGTTGTTTTCTGAGCCCAGAGCTGACCCGTCTTTTCTTAAGAAGACGATATCGTCTTGGATCACTTCTGTTTTTTCCCCTTTTTCGTAGTCCAGGCCGAGGGGATGACAGGACCAGGTGCTCTTGCCGGTGGCTGTAAGGCCAAACAGAAAAACGCCGTAGGTTTTAAGCTTGTTCTCAGGAGTCCTCGCCGTGACCAGCTTGGTTCCAGCATGGAGTCCCAGCATTCCCAGTCCGTCGGCAGCCCACATGGCCTGGCGAAGAAATCCCTTTTTATCCTCACCCATATAGTCTGTTCCCAGAGCGATGTTGATGTTCTCTTCAGGAATCACCAGAACCTGTTGGCGGAGAAGATGTTCTTCCGGAATATGAATCATGGTGAATTCAAGTCCAGGCCGCTTTTTAGGTTTGAACATGGTGGAACCCCACATGTAGCCGAGGCGGTAGTTCACCAGGTCTGCTTCAGAAACATACAGATTGCAGAAGGGATTGTAGGAATTGTTTTCTCCCATACGCCTTCTGATGCGGTAAATAGGAAGGGTGCGCAGCAAATGGAGGACTTTATCCAGCTCTTGAGGAGCGTTGGCAATCAGCGACTTTTGTTCCTCAGTGGGATTAGGGATTCTGGTGGATTCGCTGCCCAGGTACACAGTTCTGGGTGCGATGCGGCTGGATATGGCTGAACGCCAGCCGTAAGAGCCGTACTGAGTCTTGACACCGGTGGCTTTTGCCTGTGGCTCCAGCCGCTTCAGGTTGACGGTTTTGATGTTGGGTCCTTTCAGGACAGTGCGGAGTTCTTTGGCGAATTTCCTGTAGGCTTCTTCATTATAAGAATCGTTTTTTTGAGCCATTTTTATGCTTTCCTGATATAATTCAAAGAGTTTATGTCTCGCCCACCACAATTTTTTTTAGGTCTTCCACTGAAGCCACTCCGCTGTTGAATATAAAGCAGGAAGTGGTATCCAGGAGGCGCTGGAAAAAACTCTTTTGAAGATCCATCCGCTCACTTGTGGTCACTAAGAGATGGGGATTGTAAAAGGGTTGGGCATGGGTGGGGGAAAGGCTGCGCTTCATACCCAGCAGTTCTCCTGACTCCAGGATGCGCAGGGCATCCTCCACAGAGGCTTTGACCACAGCAGGGGAGACAGTGTCATAGCGGAGGATGAACATCCAGCGCAGGGATGTCCTTTTGACATGCTTTGCCGGTCCGTCGATCCAGTAAGGATCAACAACAACCCGGGCATCTTTGGAGGCTTTGTAGCAGTATGGAGATCCTCTATCCAGGCGGCATTGGTCAAGGCGGAGACACTCTGAATCCTGGCATTCTTCTTTACGGGTGATCACATTTTCACATTTGCTTTTATCGAAGAGGGGAGCAAAACGGGCATAAGACTCCACCGTACTGGAGGCCAGGAAAAGTTTTCTCTCCACCGAATCAGCCAGGGCCCTTCCTCCAGAAAATCGGACAAAGATGATCTCGTTGGAAAGGAGTCTGAATTTTTCGTCTTGAAGCAGAGTAAAGAAGAGTTCGGTCTTTTTGGTCCCTTTCGGGCCCACCAGGATCAATCCTTTTCCTCCTGCCTCTGCACACATTCCCCGGATGGCACCCGTATTGAACAGTCTTTCAGACACATCGATCACCACTCCCAGGGCCAGACTGCGCAGAGGCTCATAGTTGTCGGCATTGACCAAGATTCCGGTGTTTGTCTCAGAATTGTAGAAGGCCCGGGGCTCTCTTCCTGCCACTCCATCCACCGCATAGATGATACCATGGGGTTCTAAATCTGCCTCCAGCTGGGCAGGATACCAGTTTTCAATCCAGAAGTCGTTGAGGTGAGAGACGTTGGTTCGCAGTTGAACGATGACCCCGTTGATATTGGCGTTCCACTCATAGTAGTTATCATAACTGAGATGATTTTCCATTTCCGCCACCAGAGCATCCCTCATTTGGACAGAAACAGAAGAGTCTTTGGGGACTGGGCCTTTTCTTCGAGTCAGGGTATTGTTCAGGGCCACTCGTTTTGCTTTTTTGGCGGTTTTGAGCTGAGAAAGAGCTTCCATGATTCGGTCCATGCCTTTTTCCAGATTTTCCATGGAGGCAGCATAGGATATGCGGATATAGTTATCGGCTCCAAAAGCATCTCCGGGAACAACGGCCACTTTGGCCTCTTTGAGAAGATAATAGGCCAGCCCGTAGGAATTTCGAATCTGAATATTGTTGAATTCTTTCCCGTAGTATGAAGAAAGATTGGGAAAGAGATAGAAAGCTCCTTGAGGCTTAAAACAGGAAGCATGAGGAATACTCTGAAGCCTCATCAAGGCATAATTTCGCCGTCTCTGGAACTCCGTTTTCATTCTGGAGACTTCATACTGGGGGCCGCTGAGAGCTTCTACGGTGGCTTTTTGGGAGATGGAACAGGGATTGGATGTGGAATGACTTTGGATTTTAGACATGCCGTTGATGATATCCGCCGGCCCGGCGGCATACCCTATGCGCCAGCCGGTCATGGAGTAAGATTTGGAGACTCCATTGATGATGATGGTTCTTTTTTTTATCTCATCACCAAGGGAGGCAAAACTCACAAACTGGAAATCCTCGTAAACAAGGTGGCCGTAGATTTCATCAGCGATGACGTAGATATCTTCTTCCATGATGACATCAGCCAGGGCTTCTAACTGATGTTTGGGACAAACTGCTCCCGTGGGATTGGAGGGATTGTTCAGCATCAAGGCTTTGGTGGCCGGGGAGATGGCGGACCGGAACTGTTGGGGAGTGAGAAGGAACCCGTTTTCCTCCTTGGTGGGGATTATCACCGCCCTGCCGCCGGCCAGGGACACAGCGTGAGGATAAGTGGTCCAATAAGGAGAAGGGATTATCACTTCTTCTCCTTCATTCACCAGAGCCTGGAGGAGATGATAAAGGGAGCTTTTGGCTCCAGTGGAAACGATGATTTCCTCTTTGCTGTAGACCAGGCCGTAATCAGCCTTCAATCGGGTGATGATGGCCTCTTTCAGGGCTGGGATGCCTTCATTTTGAGTGTATTTGGTGAAATTTTCCTGGATAGCCCGGATTCCCGCCTCCTTCACATTTTCAGGAGTAGGAAAATCTGGTTCTCCAGCGCTGAGGTCAACGATATCTATCCCTTCAGCCTTCATGGCCATGGCTTTGGTGGTGACCTTTAAAGTTATAGATTCGCCGATTTGATTAACTTTTTCTGATATCATGATCGATCCGGTTCAAACAGAAGATTTATTTTTCTTCCTCTTGGGGAGAAAGCTTTTCCTTAAGGTACTTTTTGAGGTCCACTCCGGTCAAAGACTTGACCACCTCGGGCATTTGAGAGAGGACTTCAGCGACCTCAGCGGTGATCCTTGAGGCTCCCGCTCCCTTATCTCCTCCCACCAGCAGGATTTTATCCACTTTGGAGAGAGGTTCAGAAATGGCCTTGGCCAATTCGGGGAGGATATGGAAATAACTATCCAGGATAGCCGCTTGGTTGTATTTATCCCAGGCTTGAGCCTTTTTCAACATGGCCTCAGCCTCAGCCAGGCCCCTCTGTTTGACTTTCTCTGCTTCTGCCATCCCTTCCAGCCTGGTGGCTTCGGCTTTACCCCTGGCTTCCGCCTGAATCCTGTATTCCTCTGCTTCTGCTTCAGCCTTGATTTGGTATTTGCGGGCATCAGAGGGTTTGATGACACTGGAGTCCAGTTCTTTTTCTCTGCGGGCAATTTCCAGTTCTTCGATCTTGATGGATTCTTCTCTTTCGATACGCTTCATCTTGGCTTCTTCTTTTTTTATTTCCTGGCCGAGCCGAAAACGCTCCAGTTCATAGGCATAATCGGCTGTGGCTTTTTTCTTGTTCACATCCACTTGGGATTCGGCTTTCTTGGCTTCGTTTTCC
Organism: Candidatus Aminicenantota bacterium; assembly: GCA_046538375.1. GTDB lineage: Bacteria > Acidobacteriota > Aminicenantia > Aminicenantales > Aminicenantaceae > JBKHJA01. The sequence goes on along the minus strand of JBKHJA010000122.1, from coordinate 1,054 downwards.
CACTGGGCTTTGGCTATGAGGGCTTCGGCAGCCAGACGGGCCACCTCTCCCTCTTCTCTTGCTCCCGATGACCGGATGGTGGCTTCTTTTTCGGTCTCTGCTTCAGCGATAGCAGCATCTCGTTTGGCTGCGGCCACCTGAGGCTTTCCCAGGGCATCCAGGTATCCCTGGGTATCACTGATATCCTTAAGGGCGAAAGAAATCATGGCCAGTCCCATTTTGGAGAAATCGCCCTGGGTGGCTTCAGAAACTTTGGCTGAAAACTGCTGGCGTCCTCTGAAGATTTGCTCGATGGTCATGGCTCCTATGACTTCTCTCATTTTTCCCTCAAGGATGGTCATGGAGACTTCCTGGATGCCTTCCCTTCCTAAACCCAGAAATTGTTCTGCGGCCAGGCGGATGGAATGATCAGTGGAGTCTATCCTGACCTGAGCCGTGGCCTCAGCCATGAGAGGAACGCCGCCATGGGTGAGCACTTCAGGTGTTTTTATCTTCAGGGTAATGACCTCCATGGGCAGGATGTCCACTGTTTCCAGAAAAGGAATCACGAATGTTCCTCCGCCCAAACGATATCGATATCCTATTTTTCTTTTGGTGCCATCCGGTTCCACCACCGTTCTTTTTCTCCCCCCTGATATGATCAGGACTTGGTTGGGCCCTACTTTTCTGTATTGCTTGGCCAAAAGAAAGGCGATCAAGGCCAAGACGACAATTATGATTCCTGCTATGATCAGTTTGGAGAAGATAGTCATCATAACCTCCTTGGAATCATTCCAGTATGTGATTCATATTATAAGTATTTCATTAGGTTTTTAAAAGAAGTAAGTATTCAACGTAAAAGCATTTCTTTTTCCGTGATAGGGGGTGAGGGTGGGGGGTCGTCAGCACGCTAATTTTCCCCAACGAGTCCTCGGAGGGGTAAAGCTCCGCTTTCCCCCTTCCGACGCTCGCCCCGATTCCATCGGGCCTCCCTGCCTCCCCTTCTCGAGCGGAGGACTTGTCCTCCGCTCTGCGACCAAAGGGACATATCCCCTTGGAACCCCAACTGATTTGT
>JBKHJA010000022.1:0-26623 GCA_046538375.1 Candidatus Aminicenantota bacterium | reverse complement strand
ACTTTCTCCTGAAATATGGTTAATCTTGAATTTTATGCGCAAATTCTCCTATTTATTCCTAACGGTTATATGCCAAACACCAGCCCTACTTCTACCATCGAGTAAAAAGAGTGTCAAATTCTATAAATAAACCCAGCATCACATCCCTCTTAAAAGGTGAAAGAACGAACTAGAATATCACCTTCCTATTCATCCTCAAAGATGATTGACTGTTGGATGTGGGTGTTTAAAAATTTAATTGAAGATATCGCTGTGATCACAAGAAAACATGCAATCCTTATAAGGAAAGCGCAGACCATCTGAAAATCATGTCCTTGAGAATATCAATGGAACAAATAAAAATCTTTTGAGGACATATTTGAATATATAGCTCAAAATACTGATTTGAGAAAAGAAAATGAAAATTCGTGGTAGTGAAAAAAAAGACCGGTTTTAGAGGAGAAAATGCAGGACTCAGAGAAAAAACGGGAAATGGTAAATAAAGAATTGAATGTCAATAAAAAAGAAACAAGATCTTCCTCCCCAGATTTTCAGGCAGCCTATGACATATTAAAAGAAAAGATATGGGAGTTGAACGAAAGAAACAAAGAATTGAATTGTATGTACAGCATCTCCAGACTTGTGGATAAATCCGATCTTCCATTGGAAGAAATCCTGCAGGGAATAGTTGATCTCATTCCTCGCTCCTGGCAGTACCCAGAAATCACCTGTGCCAGAATCATATTTGAAAACCAAGAGTTCAGAACAAAAAATTTCGATGAAACTGTCTGGAAACAGGCCGCCCCTATCACTTTTGACGGCCACCAAATCGGGGCCATAGAAGTCTATCTTTTGAAAAAGATGCCAGAAATGCATGAGGGGCCTTTTTTGAGGGAAGAGAGGAATTTGATCGACTCCATCGCTGAACGCACAGGAAAAGTTATTAAGCGCATAAACATGGAAGAAGAGTTGAGAAACTCCTTCCGGCGTCTGAAAATATTATTCGAAAATGCTCCAGATGGAATCTATCTGAACGATTTGAAAGGAAATTTTGTTGACGGCAATAGGGCTGCTGAGAAAATAACGGGTTACAAGAAAGAAGAATTGATCGGCAAAAACTTTTTAAAATTAAAATTACTCCCCCCGAATCAAATCCCCAAGGTAGCTTCAAATTTAGCCAAGAATGCGCTGGGTAGACCAACTGGACCGGATGAGCTGACTTTGGTCAGCAAAAATGGAACTCCGGTTGATGTGGAGATAAGGACTTATCCCTTAAAGATCAAAAACAAAAAACTTGTGTTGGGGATTGCCCGGGACATCTCTAAACGCAAGAAATCAGAGAAGATATTTCTAAGGGAAAAAGCCTATTTGGATCAGCTTTTCGAGAGTGCTCCAGAAGCCATCGTGATGACAGATAAAGATGGTCGGGTCATTCGGGCCAACAGTGAGTTTGTCAGATTGTTTGGGTATAAAAATGAAGAGGTGGTGGACAAATCTGTGGATGAGATGATTTGTCCACCTGACTCCCATGATAAAGGGATCTTTCTCACCAAAAAAGTAGCTCAGGGAGAGAAAATTACCATAGAAACTGTCCGTCAACGCAAAAATGGAACATTGATCGATGTCTCTCTTCTTGCTTCGCCGATCACAGTAGAGGGAAAAGTGGTGGCAGTTTACGGTATATACCGCGATATCACTGAACGCAAACGAGTTGAACAGGAACTGAAAAAAGCAAAACAAGAAGCGGAAGTTGCCAATCGAACCAAAAGCGAGTTTCTGGCTAACATGAGTCATGAAATACGAACACCTATGAACGGGATAATAGGCATGACTGCACTTGCTCTGGATACGGATCTTGATTCTGAACAGGAAGAGTACCTCAAAGCCATCAAGAAATCAGCCAACTCCCTTATGGGTATCATCAACGATATCCTGGATTTTTCCAAGATCGAAGCCAGAAAAATTGAACTTTCCTCTGTACCCTTTAGTCTGCGTGACTGTGTAGGAGATTCCATTGGTTCTTTAGCCATGCAGGCCCATGAGAAGGGATTGGAACTGGCCTCTTACATCCCTCCTGAAATACCCGATGGACTCATAGGCGATCCTGGATGCCTCCGCCAAATCATCCTCAATCTGGTCAGTAATGCTGTTAAATTTACTGATAAGGGAGAAGTTGTGGTGGCTGTAGAGATACAGTCAAGGCAAAAAGAAGATATCTGTCTTCACTTTACCGTAAAGGACACAGGGATTGGCGTTCCTCAGGAAAAAAAACGAATGATATTCGACGCATTTTCTCAAGCAGATAGCTCCGGCACCCGAAAATACGGAGGCTCTGGTCTTGGCCTTTCCATCTCATCCCAGTTGGTAGAACTTATGGGAGGGAAGATGTGGGTGGAAAACCGAAAGAATAGAGGAAGTCTATTTCATTTCACAGCAAATATGAGCCTTCAGAGGGTTTCAGAAAAAAAGCTCGTTCCTGCCCCATTGAAAGATTTAAAGAATATCCCTGTGTTGGTGGTGGACGACAACGCCACCAACCGTAAAATTCTCAAAGAAATGCTTTCTAGCTGGAATATGAAGCCCACAGAAGTAGCCAGCGGAAAACAAGCTCTGGCTGCCATCAACGAAGCTAAAAAGAAAAAAAAGCCTTTTAATCTCATCCTCATCGATTCCTTTATGCCGGAAATGGACGGTTTTGCCCTGGCAGAAAAAATAAAAGAAGAAGATGTGGACAAGCCCATCATCATGATGCTCACCTCATCCGGAAAGCGAGACGATGTTGAACGCTGTCGAGAATTGGAAATCTCTGCTTACCTGAATAAGCCCATCAGACAATCCGAGCTTATGGATGCCATCATGTTGGCCGTGGGATCATCAGGAAAAGAAGATGAGTCTATTCCTCTGCTGACTCGACACTCCATAAGAGAATCCCTTCCCCGATTGAATATTCTTTTGGCTGAGGACAACATCATAAACCAAAAAATTGTTGTCCGTATGCTGGAGAAGAGAGGACATAAGGTAACCGCGGTGGCGGATGGTCAACAGACATTGAGAGCATTGGAGAGTCATAAATTTGACCTTGTTCTAATGGACATCCAGATGCCCAATATCGACGGCTTCAAGGCCACATCTTTCATTCGAGAAAAAGAGAAAAACACAGGAGACCATATTCCCATTGTCGCCATGACTGCCCATGCCATGAAAGGAGACCGGGAACGTTGTCTTGAAGCGGGTATGGATGGTTACCTGAGTAAGCCGATCAAGCCCGAGGAACTCTACCAAGTCACTTATAAAGTGCACCATGAAACAACAAAAAAATAATAATCGAGAAAATATTAAATTAGCCCAAAAAAAATAATGAAAAGGAGAAACATACTGTTTTCAATAAAAAGCTCCTATTTATCAAAAAGGGACTGAAATATGACTGATGCAAGTTATTCCCCAGAGACAGATTCTCCTATTGACTATGCATCCGCCTTGGAAAGGACAGGAGGAGATGAATCTTTGCTCAAAGAACTGATAAACCTTTATATCCAGGACTTTAGGGAAAAAAAGAATCCCCTCCAAAAAGCCATTAAGGAAAAAAACTTTATTCTGATTCAAGAGATCGGGCACAGTCTAAAAGGATCTGCAGCCAATTTAAGTCTTATCCCTCTCTGTGAAGCCTCCCAGAATCTGGAGATGAGCGGCAGAGAGAAGAATCCGCAGAAGGCTGATAAAGCTTTTTTGCTTCTCCAACAAAAAATCAAAAGCCTTGAGGTTTTTCTGCAAGAAAAAGAACATTATAGACTAGAGAAGAGGAACAAACACGCAGAAAAAGAGAGCTTATTTCTAAAAACCAAGAATGAAATATTAGAAAATTCTGCCTCCCCCACCATCCTGCTGGGGGATGATTCTGTGGATACTCAGGTTTTGATGAAGAAACTTTTTTCACAACTTAACCTTAGATTAGACATAGCCAGCAACGGGCAACAAGCCGTACGATTATTCCATAAAAAGAAATACGCTTTAATATTCTTGGATATTCATATGCCAGAAGAAAACGGATTTGAAGCTTTAAAAGAGATCCGGAGATTAGAAAAACAAAGATATTTATCTCCTACTCCGGTCATCGCTTTAACTGGAACATCCTTTTCTGAGGGAAAAGAAAAAGGTCCCGTTTCAGACTTTGATGATTATGTGGAAAAACCTTTTGAAAGAAATGCCGTCATGAGAATTCTACGTAAACATCTGGGAAAAAGTGTTGATATTTCTGTCTCTAAAGCCGTCACTGTTGATGAATCCATAAAAGATTTGATCCCTGGTTATCTCAAAAATAGAGAGAAAGATGTTGAAAACATGAACGATGCATTGAACATGTCTGATTTTAGCAAAATAGAATCCTTAGCTCATAAGATAAAAGGCTCGAGTGAGAGTTATGGTTTCAAGGAAATAGGCCAAATAGGGCAGCAAATAGAAAAATCAGCTCGAGAAAATGATCATGCGAAAATAAGGCAGCTATTAAAAAAAATGAAAACCTATCTTAACAACATCCATTATGAGTAACAATCAAAAGAAAAAAATACTGGTGATCGATGACGATGTCGAAACTCAGAAACTGCTTCACAGTTTTTTGGACAGCCCAAATCTGGAAATTTTCAGAGCCCCCTCTGGAAGAGTGGGATTAATGATGGCCCAGGATATTTTACCAGATTTGATTATTCTCGACATAAGAATACCAGATATGAATGGATTCGAAATATGTAAAAAACTTCAACGAGATCAAAATTTGTCTTATAGCCCGGTCATTTTCCTCAGTAAATACGGCGATGAGGAAAACAGGACCAAAGCTTTTACTTTAGGAGGAGTAGATTTTCTGCATAAACCCATAACCAAAGAAAAGCTTCTCCAGACTGTAAATTCTCATCTGGTTAAAAATCAGTGCTGGCAAGAACTCAAAAAATCATACAAACGAAGAGACAATTGAGGACAGGAAAATTCAGGATCAACGTTTCGTTAAAAAAGAAAAATCAACACAAAGAATTAAAGACTTTTATGCATATTTGACCAAAAATTTAACACTCAAGTTAGAACATATAAAGAATATCTCTAAGGTTTCTCTTTTGAATATTTATCAGGATTTGCGTGAAAGGGGAGTAGACTTTGAAAAAACTGTTCATCTTTTGTCTGAATTCAGTGGACTTGAATATGTGCCATCTATAGATCCTGACCTCTTGGCCAAAGATTTTTTGCCCTATTCATTTTGCAGAAAAAATCTGGTGGTCCCTGTTAAAAAAAATGACTCTGTGGCTTTCATCATAAGCAACCCCTTCGATCTTCCATTATTAGATGCCTTACAAAAAGTCATAGGTCATAAAAAGCCTCTGGATCTTAAGCTCAGTTCACCTGATCGTATCGGTAACTTTCTTAATCGCATCCAGCATATTGACTTTTCCTCTGATTCCATGAAAAGCAAAGTCTATTATGGTAAATCTAAAATACCTGTCCATAAGCCAGGAGATGACTATGTTAGCACAAAACGGGAGATAAGACTGACCTCTAAACAGGACAAGTCTTTCCAAAAAAATGAAAAATTGTCCTCCATCATTAACCTGACCAATCAGGTATTGACTTCTGCCATCAATCAAAGAGCATCAGATATCCATATTGAACCTAAAGAGAACAAAGCATTTGTCCGCTACCGCATAGATGGAGAACTGCAGGATTCATTTTTCATTCACCCTGATACATGTAAGGGATTGATCTCCAGGCTTAAGGTGTTAGCCAATATGAATATTGCAGAAACGAGACGGCCCCAGGATGGAGCCATCGAGGCCATTTGGGATAAAAGAAAAATAAAAATGCGACTGACCACTGTGGGAACTCCTCACGGTGAGAGTCTTATCATACGCATTTTTGATCCCACAGTATCAGTCATTTCTCTTTCCGATCTGGGAATGAGCCAAAAACAGATGGAATTGATGAAGGAGATGATAATCAGCAACAGAGGAATGATTCTGGTGGTGGGTCCCACGGGAAGTGGAAAAACCACCACTCTATACAGCCTGCTCCATTCCATCAACACTAAGTCGCGAAGCGTCATCTCTATCGAAGATCCAGTAGAATATTCCATACCTGATGCCAACCAACAAGAAGTCAATATAAAAATCGGTTTAACTTTTGAGAGCCTTTTAAAATCCGCTGTGCGCCAAGATCCCGATATCCTTTTTATAGGAGAAATCAGGGATAAGTACTCGGCCAAGATGGCTGTAGAAGCTGCCAGTACAGGTCACCTCACTTTATCCACCCTTCACACTCTCAATGCCACCACAGCCATCTTCCGTCTTGAACGTTTTGGCCTGTCAAGAACAATTTTAGCTGAAGCTCTTTTGGGCATAGTGGCCCAACGCTTGGTAAAAACTCTGTGTCCTTACTGCAAGGTTACTGAAGATATCACTGATGAGGATTCAAAAATTCTGTCACGTTTTACATCAGACATACCGCCTCAAGCCGGATATCCTGCGGGATGTCCAAAATGTGATCACTCAGGCTATCTGGGACGATGTGGAATCTACGAAATATTGGATTGTGATGCTGATATCATTGATCGGGTACGAAAAGGCCATACTATTTCTGCCATAAGATCCCACCTTACGGAAAAGAATATACCTCTGCTTTATCATCAAGCTTTGGAAAAAATCGATCAGAAAATATTATCTGTGGAAGAAGCAAATAAGAAGATCCTTAGCGAGGAGGATTTACCTCGCATTCCCTCCGTTCATATGGAAAAAACTTCTTCTCCAAAAAAAGATAAGATCTCATCGTCTTCCCTTGATCAAGACGGAAAGAGGATTTTGGTGGTCGAAGATGATGAAGATATGAAAAATTTAATCAGTCGTTTCCTGAAAAGCAAAAATTATGAACTCTACTATGCTCAGGATGGGATTGAAGCTCTTTTGGAAATTGGCAAAACACAATTTGATCTTATACTCTCTGATATAAACATGCCCAACTTGGACGGCATGAAATTGTTGGAAATGCTTACCCAAAAAGCAATAAAGACTCCTGTTATATTGATCACCTCTCGTACAGCCGAACAGGATGAAATCAAAGGTTTATCTCTAGGTGCTGTCGACTACATAAAAAAGCCTCTCTCTAAAGACATGCTCCTGTTAAGGGTACAGAGAGTATTGGGAGGTTCAGTCTCTTAAATGTCGTTTCTTATGTGACTGAATGAATAACATATTCTTAAAAAAAGAAAACCTCATGGCTTCTCAATAAAGTAAAGGAGGAAAAAATGAAAACCAAAAAGGTGCTGATCGTTGATGATGATGTGGATTTCGTTCGGCTCATAGGTCGAAAAATCGCCGAAGCAGGATTTGAAGTCTTGACTGCCTTTGATGCTTTCCAGGCAACACGACAGGCTCACAAAAAAGATCCAGATTTAATTGTATTAGACATAAAACTTCCTGCAGGAGGCGGGCTAGGAGTTCTTAAGAATTTAAAAACATCTTTAAAAACCAACCACATTCCTGTCATTGCTGTTACTGCTTATAATGATCCAGAAATCAAAAAAGATGTTTTAGAATACAATGTAGAAGAATTTATGACCAAACCTTTTGCTCCAGAAAAGTTAGTAGAAAAACTCTGGAAATATATTTAATGATTGTACCGTATACAAAAAATATTTCCAAAAAAGTTTTGAAAAATCATCAGTTTTATTACAATCATAATTCTATAATTCTATGTAAGTCGCTTCTTTTTTTTAGATATTTTCATATCAAAAAGCTCGCGTAAGCAATCTATTTTTCCCTCCATTCTTTTTAGTCGTTAGTTGAGAAATCCTGATTTTTTTTATCATTGAGCCGGGATGACTATTCTGATAATATTTTGGCGGAGGATTGAAATGCGTCTGACTAAAAAGGTTGCTTTGATAACCGGAGGGAATTCTGGTATTGGACGAGCCACCGCCTTACTTTTTTCAAAAGAAGGCGCGAAGGTTTCACTCACCGGACGACACCAGAAGAGAGGCAGGGAAGTGGTCCGACAAATCAGGAATGAGGGTGGAGAAGCCATATTCATAAAGACAGACGTCCGATTGGCCCAAGACTGCAGAAAAGCTGTGGAAAAGACTGTGCAGGCGTTTGGCCGTCTGGATATATTGTTTAACAATGCTGGAGTTTATTATCCCAATACTGTGCTGGGGTGTTCTGAAGAGGAGTGGGACCTGACCATAGACATCAATCTCAAAGGGACTTTTCTTATGTCCAAGTTCGCTGTCCCCTATATGATCGATCAGAAAAGCGGCATCATCATCAACAACAGCTCTGGCTGGGGATTGGTAGGAGGAAACGAAGCCGTATCCTACTGTGCGGCCAAAGGAGGAGTGGTTCTTTTGACTAAAGCCATGGCCATAGATCATGGATCCCATGGAATCCGAGTAAACTGCCTTTGCCCAGGAGATGTGGACACTCCCATGCTGTCTGAAGACGCAAGACAGAGAGGCATGTCCTGGGAAAAGTATATGGAGAATGCTTCCCACCGTCCCTTAGGACGCATCGGAAAGCCAGAAGAACTGGCCAGAGCGGCCCTTTTCCTTGCTTCCGATGATTCTTCATTCATGACCGGGGCAAACCTGGTGGTGGATGGCGGTGGAACCGCCGATTAGCCCTTTTCTTCATGCTTTCTGGTGGCAGTCGTAAAGAGTGTCAACACATATCCAACCAGTATTTTTCGTTTAAATGAAAACACAATAAAGATCTCTTCATCAAATTCCACTTTATGGTTTCATTTCAGGAAGAGAGGAGATTCCATTTTCTCGAGCAGCAGCCATCATGATATTTCTCAGTTCCTTTTGCAGAGGTTCGTCAGGAAGAAGGGGAGGATTTTCTTTTAAAACCTTTTTTACCTGTTCAGAAGCTCTCTGGAAAATGGATTTTTCTCCCAGGGAAACCCAGTAGTCATAAGTATCTCGGTCTACTATGTGAGGAAAGGTATGCTCCTTACGGTACCACTTTTTGGTATGAGGAAGGGAAAGAAACTGTGCATCTTCTTCAAGTCCCAACAGCAGGTCTTCAGCGAGGGGATCATCTCTTTGAGAAATTCCCTCTATCACCCGGGAGGCCATCCCGCAGATCTCATTGTCCACTACCAATTTTTCTAAGCTTTGACAGCTTTCGAAATTCAACATTCCCGGCCCAGAGACCACATTGATTCCTGAAAGAGCAGCCAGCAGGGCTCCGTGGCCTGTTTCAAAACCTGCTTGGGCATCGATGATTTTGGCGTCACTCAACCCCATGTAAGCATGGGTGGGGAGATGGAGATATTTTCCAATCTGGGCATAAGCAGAATCGATCATTATGGTCTCGATGGCTCCCATAGGAGTGGTTCCTTTTCTCATATCAAAGCTGGAAGGTGAACCTCCAAAAATAACCGGTGCTCCCTTCTCAGCCAACTGGCATATCACCAGACCGGAAAGATTCTCCACCACGTGCTGCACCAGAGTCCCGGTTATAGTTACTGGAGAGGTGGCTCCGGTCATCCCCATGGAAATGAGCTCAGAGGGGATACCGGCTCGGGCACAATCTATGAGGCTTTGAGCGGTGAGGTTGCTCCATTTGAGAGGAGGGGAGGGGCAGGCGTCGAAAATAGCCAGGGGTTTTGCGGCAAGAGCCTCAGCTCCTCCTCTGACGGCTGTAAGCATATCCCGCATAGGCTTGAAGCCTTCCACTCGAAATGTCCCGGTTACCACCGGCTTGGTGGAAAAGAGAAGCCCGAGATAGAGGCGGTAGCAATCAGAAATAAGATCAGATACATCACTGCTGATAAGTCCGGTACTCTGGAAGTGAATGTGTTCTAAACTCTCAGTGATTCTGTAGAATGATACCAGATCCTCGGTGGTGGCCTTCCTCTGTTTTAAAGTCTCTGGATCCAGGATAGTAGTAGCGGCAGAGCCGGGATCAAAATGAACCTGGTCCTCTCCCACCGTGAATTCTTTCTCCCCAGTCCTATCGAAGAGCTTAACCATTGAAGGAGTAGAAGAGAGAGAATCTTCTACCAATTGAGGAGTGATATGAACCCTCTGTCTGTCTTCGTCGACTTTCATCCCTGCTTCCCGAAGAAGCGATAAGGCCTCCTTGTTCTCCACAAAAACACCTTTTTTCTCCAGAACATGATAGGCCTCTCCCATGATTTTCTCGATAAGTTCAGGACTTAAAAACTCTAATTTGGGTCGTTTTGTTTTAATCATCTTAATCCTTCCTTGAATTTTTTTCTGGTGGATAGAGTTTTATTTCTGTAAAAATTTATCCGGAAAGAAATAGACTTTCTGGGAATCATCATCCATGATTCAGGATTTAGGCGAACTCCAATTTCTTGAGCAGGCAGCATACCGAAAAGAAACTGTTGTTCTTTGAGCTTCCAGTTCTTATAGCCAGGAGAAAATCTTTTACTGGGCCATAAATTCATACCTCTTGCTTTATCAGCCAACAATCTGTCCGATTGGAGGGCCACCTCTTCTACTGCCTCTGAACCCAAAGCATCCAGAATCAATGCTCTCAGCAGTTCATTTTTTATCATGAGTTTTTCGGTTTCCTCTTCCAGTTCTGATCCGATGGTGCATATGCACAAAGCCACTTTCTTAGCCTCCTTAAATATCGGATGCTTGTTTGTTTCCTGGTATTCAATGATGCGGTAAACGGCTTGAGGATGGATGATGTTACCCACGCGTCCCATCTCCTCCGAAATTATCTTTTTAATAGAACCATTGATTTCTGCTGGTTTTTTTTTATAACCGATATGCCATAGAACCTTTCTCTTATCCAGCTCTATTTGGAAATTTTCTATCTTTTCTGGGTTGGAAAGCATTTGTTCAGGTCATTTCATCATTTGTTTGGCCAATTTCACCGCGGAAATGGCATTCTCAGCGTAGCCATCTGCTCCTATCTCCTGTGCCCAATTCTGATTAACGGGGGCTCCACCCACCAGCACTTTGAATTGACCATACAGGTTTTTTTGTTTTAACTCTTGAATAACCTTTTTCTGACCCAACATGGTAGTGGTCAGCAAAGCAGAAAGACAGAGAAAGTCGGCTTTTTCCTGCTCTGCTTTCTCTATGAATTTATCCAGTTTGACATCGGCTCCCAGATCAATCACCTCAAATCCGTTGGCTGATAGCATGGAGGCCACCAGGTTTTTTCCGATATCGTGGATATCTCCTTCAACAGTCCCGATCACCACTTTCCCTGCGGACCTAGAACTGATTTTTGCTTTGGCCAATTCGGGTTGGAAAATGCTCATGGCTGCCTTCATGCACTCCGCACTGGTTATGAGTTCAGGTAAGAAATATTCTCCTTTTTCCCATAATTCCCCCACTTTCTGGATTCCTGGAACATAGCCTTTCTCAATGACTTCATTGAGATCCACTCCCTTTTCCACTGCCTCCTTGGCCAGGCGTTCCGCCTCTTCTTTGTTTCCTTCGATGACAGATTTCTCCATTTTGGATAATAATGATTGGTCACTCATGCTATCTCCTTATAAATGAAGCTTTGAATGCCATTTATGAAAATGAATTCCTGAATAGAATTTGAATCTGCTTTTGAAAAGAGCAGCTTTTTTAAAGGCATTGATTCTATCACTTAACAAGACCAAAAGCAATCGATTTCTATTTCCTATCCTATCTCAAAAAACAATGATATTCAGAAGAAGCATTTCCAAAATCACTGGCAGAAATATTCTTTTACAAGGAAAGTGAAAGGCTTCTCAGATTTTCCAAATTTTCACAAGCTTTTTCTTATCAATTGGGATATAATAAACGCAGTCAGGTGAAAGAGAAGTCGGATAGAGAGAAAAGACCTTTTTTGAGATGGGCCTTCCCGTGGATACTCATCGGACCTTTTTTGTCTTTGTGCATTCAATCTGAATCTTCACCAAACATCTCTCTCATTTCTTCCCATAACCGCTCTATTAAGAAAAATCCCCAATATTTCTTAAGAGAAATACACCGAGAGGTATTGGAACTGGGGAGCTACCCTGAAGAGAATTTTATAAAAAGAGAATTTTTTATAGACCTGGACCAAAACTCCGATAACAAAGAAGAACATGTGGTAATTTTGAACAAAAGAGAAAACGAGATAGAAAATATGATGGTGCAGATCACCTATTTTGAACCCACCTTAAAAGGAAGCATAATCAGATTTGCCAAAGACACAAGAGAAATTCTCTGCCATTTAATAGGAAAAGAAATAGAAATAAGAAAATGTGATTTCCCGGAAAACGAAATGGAATTCTTGCTGCCAAAAATTCTGGAAGGAATAAAAATAAAAAAAAGGCTGCTCAAACTGATTGATCATAAAAAAAAATAGAAAGGAAGAATTGTCATGGCAAAAGTGCTTGTGTGTTACTATTCTCGCACCGGTAACACAGAAAAGATGGCTGAAAAAATTTCAGAGGTCTTTCAAACAGAAGGATTAGAGGTCGATCTGAAAAGGGTAGAGGAGACCGATATCAGCCATCTCCTTCAGTATCACTGTGTGGTTATCGGCTCTCCCACTTATTATGGTTCTGTGTGCTGGCAGGTGAAGAAACTTCTGGATGAGAGCATAAAATATCACGGAAAACTCCAGGGCAAAATCGGAGGAGCCTTCTCTTCATCAACCAATGTGGGAGGGGGAAACGAAACCACAATCTTGGGTATCCTGAATGCCCTGTTGATCCATGGGATGATCGTACAGGGCGAGCCAAAAGGGGATCACTACGGTCCTGTATCCTTGGGAGCTCCCGATGATCGAGCTTTAAAAAACTGTGAAAGATATGCTCAAAATCTTTCCCAACTCATAAAAAAAATATTTGATTAACAGGTTCTCCTAGAATTCACTCCGATATTCCTGTGAAATTTCATTCCCCAAAAAAATTTTATTTATCCGGGTGGATTTACCATCATTCTATTGACTGGCTCCTGCTCAATACCAGAAGACAGGTAGCTTGCTACATCTCAAGCCATAATCTTTTTCCTGCTTTGGATATCTGCTGCGGAACAGGAAGCTTATGTTCACTGATCAGAAAAAATCATCAGCTGATGGTGGGATTAGACCTTGATTTAAGAATGGTGACATATGCTTCCCATAAATATCCACATCTTATTTTCTTATGTGCTGATTCTTCCTGTATTCCCTTTAAAGAGAAAAGTATGAAAGGCATCATTATTTCTTATTCCCTCCACGACAAATCTCCTCAGGAACGCCTAAAAATGATAGAACAGGTCAGGTGGCTGTTGGCTCCGGATGGCCAAATGATTTTGGTTGATTTCGAGAATCCTTGGAATAGAAGGTCCCAGGTGGGAGCAATATTCACCCTGTTGATAGAAAAGATGGCCGGTAAAGAACATTTTCGAAATGGACGTCAATTCTTGAAACAGGGAGGCCTGAAATATTTCCTCCAACACCATGATCTTGTTGAAATTGAACGCTATCCCATGGAATTGGCCAGCAGTTCTTTGGTGGTGGCTAGTTTTGCCTGATTCTGAGAATCAAAATCGAAGGACAAAAAATTATCCTCAATCTGACTCAGAAATCTTTTTTTTCAGGATTTTTACTTTCTCCTCAACCTCAGGCTGCTGGGCGTTGATTTCCAATGATTTCTCCCACGCGGCCAGGGCTTCATCCCATATTCCCAGGCTATAATAACACTCTCCCAGGGAATTCAAGAGATTTAAATTTATTCCATAATGGGAGAGAGCCCTGTTGTACACGGCAATAGCCTGATCGAATTCTCCCATAGCCTGATGGGATTTTCCCAAAAGAAAATAGAGTTGATAAGGAACTTCTGGCATATCGGAGAATGCCATCAGCACCTGCTTAACCTTATGGTATTTTTTTTGAACAGAATAGACTTGGGCCAGGTTCAGGGCAAAATCTAAGGAATCGGGCTTCTTTGCAAAAGCTTCCTCCAATTTGGCCTGTGCTTTATTGACTTCTCCTTTGCTGAACAACTGCTTTCCCAGCAGGAAGGAATAGACAGGATGATCCGGAGGGAAGAGTGTTTTGGTATGAACCCAGGGGCGGGGGAATGCTGAGGCAGGGGAAATCTCGAAATTTTCTTCCTCAGAAAAGATTTCCTGCTCACCATCCCGTAAGCTGACCTTAAGCATGTAGTAGCCCGGAGGAAATTCACGCAGAGAGAATTCCTGTATAAAATTCATCCCTCCCTCATATCGGTTGACTTTTCTGTTGAAATCAAAAAACAGCTCATCATCTTTAAAAAATTCATACTTCAACTGTCCTTTCTGCCTCAGATCAGAAGATAAACCGGTGATCTGAAAGGCCAGAAAAAGCGTATCCTGTGGGCGAAAGATATTTTCAGGTTGATGAAGAATTTGAAAAGAGCCTAACTTGAAGGGCCTAAGATTCTGGGCCTCAGATGAGCCCTGGTTCATCTTATAACCTAATACCAGAGGACTCATGCGCAGTGAAGAATCATCCTCAGGAATAACAATATTCTTTTCTACGGTGGTAAATTCCTTAGACACTTCATTCTTTATGATCACCGAAAATTTGTAGGAGCCAGGTATCAAAGGGAACATGTCATAAATATCGAAGGGTTTGTAGGTGATGCTTTTGAGCTGGTCTTCATCCAGTTTTACAGAAATGGATCCCTCATACTGGTATATTGTTTTTCCTTCTGAATCAGAAACATTTCCGTTTACTTTCAACTGGGCAGAATATTTATCCTGATACTGCTGCACGGAAAATTTCATCAGTTCCACAACATAGTGAACAAAATAAACTCCCTGAGGATTTTGAAAGATTACCACCGAAGAGTTGTTGTCTATGTAATTGGTAGAATATTCCACTTCCACTTTGTCTTTGTAATCCAAGAATTTCTGTGCATACTTGTCCTTCAATTCTTTCTTGGGAACAGTGTGAATATTCTGGATCAACAGATCAGAAGCCAATGAGGGGCGGCCGTAATGAGGCGATTCTCCGGGAATAAGGGAAAGAGAAACGTTGGCCAGGTTGGGGTGTATTTTCCTTAGAGTCTGGAAAGCTTGGACATAATCCGCCTGGTCGCCAAAATATGATGTGAGCAGAGCCTGAGGGCCATCGGCAAGGGGACTGTAAAGAACATACTCTCCCACCCCTCCTTTCTGGAAAAAAACCAGATTAAACCCGGCGGGAAGACCGTACTGGGTTAACCCCTGATAGAACCAAACTTCAGTGTTGTATATCTGGGTTTCGCCGGTGTAGCGGTTGATATCCCTGGGTTCGCCAAGAATGATATAAATTCTTCCCCGATCGGTTTTCCAGCCAGGCTTGGGGACTGCTCTCCCGAAATGATAATTGACATAATTGATGCGGCGGTAATGCTCTTCCTTGAATTCATTTTCCGGCGTTCCAGGAGTGGGATCCCTGTGCTTCCAGAAGGCTTCTATGAAAAGATCTCTTTCCCGATCTGTCTGAAGCTGGAGAAAAACCTCTTTCTCTAGAGGGGTGATAATATAAACCACCTCCTGTTCCAGCCATTTTTTAAACCGGGGAGGAAGCTCGCCTTCTGATTGGACTCCAGATGAAACCTCCAGCGGAAAAGCCAGTAAAAATATGAACAGGAGGATTGAATATTTTTTTATCATGGTCAACCTTTCTCCTGGATATTGAGCCTGTATCAATGTTTAAGGCATAGATTATTATATTACAAATATGAAAAGGTTTGTAAACAAGAGGGAAAACGGCATTATACCACTTATCTATAATCGCTTTCTTGATTTTTTGATGATATGAAAATTAACGAGAATAGGCTTCCACCACCTCTTTCATCTCTTTTTTTACATTTTCTGGAAAAGGGGGAGGTCTATGCTCGGCTAAAATCTCTTCTGCTTTTTTCCTGGCTGCCTGCCTTCTATCCAATTTTCCTTTCCTGGACCATTCGCCGTAGGAATCCCGATCACTCAACATGGGCAGGGAGATCGCCTCCCTCATATGATCAACGGTGTGTTTTTGTCCCAGGTAAACGCCGCCCGGTCCCAATTTTCTTATCAGATCCATGGCAAAAGCACCCTCATCAAAATCAACCTCTGATAGAATTCTTCGGACCACGGCGGCAATCTCGGCATCCAGGATAATCTGTTCATAAGCGAGCAGGTTTGAGCCATCCAGAAGCCCCAGCCCAAACAGGATTCCAGCACCTGCCAGGGAAGGCAAAATGAATGATAAAGCATTTTCCCAGGCAGCCTGAGCACCAGGAACTTTGGCGCTGGTTGCTCCGGCTCCCACTATAGACGGCAATCCGTAGAATCCAGCCATTTTGGCCACCATCATCCTCAGCCAAAGAGCCTCTGGCGAACCCGCTGTATAAGATCCTGTTCTCAAATCCAAGGTGGCGGGACCGCCTGCATAACTCACCTTGGCTCCGGGTACAGCAAGCTGCACAAGGGCTAAAGCGCTGATAACTTCTGCATTGACCACCGCCAAAGTGCCAGCCAGTGTTATGGGCGAAGTTACTCCTGCTGTGGCCATAGGGTAGATACCCACTGGAATGTCAGCCCGGGCAAATTCCAGTGCTGCTTCAATTCCACCCGGATCTTGGGCAAGGGGAGAAACCGAACAGACGAAATTGCTGAAAATGGGCCTTTTCCGCAGCTCCTCTTTCCCGCCCACTACAGCAGCGGCCAGTTCTATCTGAGACCGGGCAGCTCTAGCATTGGCCACAGATTCTGTCAACACATGCTTTCTCGAATGGATAAAGCAAGCTTCCAGTTCATGCACAGCTATTCCTCCAGCCGGCACATCTTGAGCGCTCACTGTAGGGCTGATGATATCGATGGAATCCAGAAAATCTGAAATAAGGGCCATTTTTTCGATATCATCCTTTCTGGACTGTCTGCGGACCCCGCTCTCAAAGTCTAAAGTGAAGGCAGCACAGCCATCCTGTGAATAATAAGTATGACCGCCGTCCAAAAGGAGATCAAAACCGGGATCTCGTGCACAAAGCTGGAAAGAATGGGGCGCTTTCTCAAGAGCTGACTCTATAACAGGTCCGGGGATTTTGGCGGTGTTGCCCACAATCTCGGCCCCAGCATCATCCAGTATTTCCAGTGCTTTATCAGAATGGAATTTTATGCCGCTTTTTTCGATCAACTCCACAGAATGAACATGGACTTTTTCCAGATTATCCTTATCTCCAGCGAGAATTTCCCTCAATTTCCATACATTTCTCATTTATTTTTCCTCCTTGTTTTGGAGAGGACAGAAATTGATTTTTCTGTCCAAAACAGAATCTGTTTCCAAAATAATTAGTGTTTATATACTATGCCATAAAGCAAGTCAAATCACACAGATATTCAAAAAGAGGGAGAAGATGGAAGCATCCCCAAAACCGTGATGAGTATAAATAATGATAGTGAGGGGTGAGGGAGGGGGGGATGAGGAAGCTCCTATCACGGAAAAAGAGATGCTTACGGAAAAGATTCTTTACTCCCTCCATCCCTTGGAGTTATTATATAACAACGAAACAAAGGAGAAGAAAAATGAGCAAAAGTAAAAAAATCTTTGTTCTTTGTTCATTCCTATTTATCTGCTTGGTCATACTGGGGTACTTTCTTTTTATAAAGCCTCGGTTCAAGGAAGAATCCTATGTGGGTACTTATAAATCTTTACGATCCCAGATGGAACGGGTGGATATCGACAACATGAATATCATTCTCTTCACCATCGACACTTTGCGGGCAGATCACCTGGAATGCTACGGGTATGAAGAGGTGAAAACACCTCAGATCAACCGATTAGCCAGGGAGGGGATCCTTTTCGAACAGAATATCGTCCAAGCGCCCCTGACTCTTCCTTCCCATTCCTCTATACTCACCGGAACCCACCCCCTTCATCATGGTGTTCGAGATAATGGAGGATTTTATCTTGATGAGAGCCATATCACTATAGCTGAGGTTGTAAAAAACAGAGGATTCTCCACAGCAGCTTTCGTAGGTGCCTTTGTCCTGGATTCCCGGTGGGGACTTGATCAGGGATTCGATCACTATTACGACAATTTCGACCTCACCAAATATGAAAGGGTGAGCCTGGATGCGGTCCAGCGAAGAGGGGATGAAGTGCTTGAGGCAGCCTATGATTGGTTGGAGAAAAACCATCAACAGAAATTCTTTGCCTGGATTCATCTCTACGATCCTCATACACCTTATGAGCCACCTGAGCCCTATAAATCCCAGTACGGAGGGAGACCGTTCGGTCTTTATGACGGAGAGATTGCCTACGTTGACCAACTGATGGGGGAATTCCGAAAGTTTATGGAAGACAAAAAGCTGTGGGAAAAGACACTGATCATTTTCACTGCTGACCATGGCGAAAGCCTGGGGGAACACAAAGAAAATGCGCACGGCTTTTTTATCTATGACTCTGATATCAGAGTGCCTCTTATCATCCGGTTTCCAGAAAAAAAATTCCAAGGAAGTCAAATCGCTGAGCAGGTGAGTAGCATCGATATCATGCCCACCATCCTGAATATGATGGGGGAGGAACTTCCGGAAAACGTCCAGGGAGAGAGCCTGCTGCCTTTAATTCTTGGAAAACAGTCAGGAAATCAATCCTTGGCCTACAGCGAGACTTACTGGCCCCGTTACCATTACGGCTGGAGTGAACTGAAATCGCTTCGCAAAGGCCAGTACAAATTCATAGACGCACCCAGGCCAGAACTCTATGATGTCCTGGAGGACCCCGGAGAAATCCATAATCTGATCAGTGCCAAAGCCTCTCTGGCCCATGAAATGAAAAGGGATCTGGATTCTCTTATAGAGAAGTTTTCAGCAGAGGGTATCGAGGAAGCCGGGCCTGAAAAAATCGACAATGATTCTCTGGTAAAATTACAGGCTCTGGGATACATAGGTTCTTTTCATACTTCGGCCAAAGAAAAGGAAGGGAAACTGGCTGATCCCAAAGACAAGATTGAGCTGTACAACCAGATAAAAGTGGCCCAGTTTCTGGTCACAGAGGAGAAAATGGATCAGGCTGAGGAAAAGATCAAAGATGTATTGCAGAAGGACCCCTCTGTCCTGGAAGCCCGGTATATCCTGGGCAATATCTACGCCAAGCAGGATCAATTTGAACTGGCCATTGAGGAGTACAAAAAAGCACTTGAAGTGGATCCAGATTATTATGAAGCCATATTTGGCATGGCCCTATCCTACAGGAGAATGGGAAAACACGAGGAAGCCATAGTGGGATTTAAACGACTCATAGCCATCGATCCCAGAGACACTAAACCCTATCTGCACTTGGGGGATATTTATGATGAAAGAGGAGAGCTGGATGAAGCCATGAATTATCTGAAATCTGCAGTGGAAATCGATCCTGAAGCTCCTGTTTTTCACAACAAACTGGGAGCTGTTTATCTCAAAAAAAACATGCTTGACCAGGCAGAACAGGAAATAAAAAAAGCTTTGAGTATTGAGAGGAGCGTTCCTCTGCTCAATGCCCATTTCAATATGGCCCTGCTTCATGAGGCCAGAGGGGAATTCGACCTGGCTGTTCAGGAATACAAGAAAGAACAGGAAACCAGTCCGTACAACCATAAACCAGATTTCAATCTGGGCCTCCTGTATGCCAAAACAGGACAGCCGGATAAAGCTGTCCCTCAGTTTAGAAGCTGTATTGAAAAGAACGAGGAGTTTGCCAGCGCTTATGTTTTTCTTGCCAAGGCCCTGATGGACAGAGGCCAGGACCTCCAAGAGGCTGCCAACCTCGCTTTGAAAGGCCTAAACCTTGAACTTGATAAAAAAACCACCATCTTGGCTCATTTTGTCCTGGCTGATATCTACAACCGGCTGGGAAGACCAGGGCAGTCCCAAAAACATGTCATCCTGGCCCGGAACTTACAAAAGTCCCTCTCTGATTGACAGGAAGGTGGAAGTATTATCCCCAAAACAGACATGAATTCAAATCTGTCCTCACCTTTGACTTCAATTCATTTCCGGTGTATTCAATCAGAAATGAAAGGGGGAACAGAATCACCTATAAAAAAACCCTATAAAAGGAGGTCTAAGTGAACATAACCCATACTCAAACAAGGCTGAAATATCTATTTGTGACTTTCCTGTTATATTTTTTTCTGCTTTGCATTGGTGCGTTTCCTTTATGGTCAGACAGAAATTCAGCCCCTGAGGCCATCATGGATCCTGCTTTTTACCAGGCTTTAAAGTATCGATTGATCGGTCCTTACCGAGGGGGGCGTTGTTCTGCTGTCACAGGAGTTTGTGGGCAGCCTCATACTTTCTTTATGGGTTCTGGAGGAGTTTGGAAAACAATCAATGCTGGAAGATCCTGGCATAACATTTCTGATGGCTATTTCGAGACTGGTTCCATCGGAGCTATTGAGGTGGCAGATTCTGACCCCAATATCATATACGTGGGAACTGGCCAGTCCACCATAAGAGGAAATGTTTCTCCAGGAGTAGGAATCTACAAGTCCGTTGACGGCGGAAAGACCTGGAGCCACGTTGGGCTGCGAAATGCCGGACAGATATCCAGGGTTATCGTTCATCCCTCCGATCCAGACATGGTCTATGCGGCTGTGGTGGGCCATGCTTTTGGCCCCAATGAAGAACGTGGTGTATTCAGGAGTTTGGACGGAGGGGATACCTGGGAAAAAATCCTTTACATCAGTCCTAAAACAGGAATTGCTGATCTGGTAATGGATCCCAACAATCCCAGAATATTGTATGCTTCTTCATGGACAGTGGAAAGAAAGCCCTGGACCATCATCTCAGGCAGCAAAGAAGGCGGTATCTTTAAAACCACAGATGGTGGAGACACCTGGAAAAAGCTCAAAAATGGACTTCCAGGGGGAGTGGTGGGAAAGATTGGAATAGCCGTCTCTCCTGCCAACTCTAACCGCGTTTGGGCTCTGGTGGAAGCAGAGGAAGGAGGGCTCTTCCGCTCTGACGATGCTGGAGAAACCTGGTCTCATCTGAAGACAAATCAGAAACGCGAGCTTTATCAGCGGAGCTGGTACTACATGCATATTTTTGCCCATCCCAAAAATGAAAATGCCCTTTACGTCCTTAATGTGGGCTTTTTCAGGTCCATAGATGGAGGCTGTACGTTTGAAAGGATCACCACCTGGCCTCATGCGGACGGCCATGACATGTGGATCAACCCGGATGATCCTGATATCATGATAATCGGGACCGATGGAGGAGCCAGCGTTTCCTTGGATAATGCCAGGACCTGGTCCACCATCCACAACCAGCCCACAGCGGAACTTTACTATGTTTTTGTGGATGATCAGTTTCCCTACCGTATTTACGGTCCCCAGCAGGATGACAGCACCATTTCCATTCCCAGCCGGATCCCTCCACAACTTACCTGTTATGAAAACTGGTATCAGGTAGGAGGGTGTGAGTGCGGCCAGATTGCATTCGATCCTGAAAATCCTGTCATTGTGTATGCTGGCTGTTATGGCGGTGAGATCACCCGGTACAATGTGATGACCGGGCATGAGCGCAGCATCATGGCTTACCCTCAAATGGAGTGCGGAAAAGCACCTAAGGATCTCCGCTACAGATTCAACTGGAATGCGCCCATTCGCCTCTCCCCTCATGACCCCAACACACTTTACCACTGCTCTCAGGTGGTGCATAAATCCACTGACCAGGGAGTGAGCTGGGAGGTGATCAGTCCTGACCTCTCACGAAATGAGAAGGACAAACAGGACTACTCAGGCAGTCCCATCACCAAGGAAAATACTGGCGTGGAAGTCTACTCCAACATCCTCTGTTTTGAGGAATCACCGCATACGCCCGGACTGCTGTGGGCTGGGACAAACGACGGTCTTGTACATATCTCTCATGACGGAGGAGAAAGCTGGGAAAACATTACTCCCCAGGAAATGCCCGAGACCGGTTCTGTGAATAGCATGGAGCTGTCTTCTTTTCATCCCGGCCGGGCTTTTATTGCGGTGCTGAATTACTTTTTTGAAGACTACAAACCTTATATTTTCAGAACCAATGATTACGGGAAAAGCTGGGACCTTTTGACCGACGGCAAAAACGGCATTCCTTATAATACACCCACGCGGGTAGTCCGGGAAGATCCTGATCGAAAAGGACTTCTTTATGCAGGCACAGAATTTGGCATGTATGCCTCCTTCGATGACGGCCAAAACTGGCAGTCTCTGCAGCTCAACCTGCCAATGATTCCTGTCACAGACATCAAGGTCCACCACAAAGACCTGGTCCTCTCCACTGAAGGAAGGAGCTTCTGGATCCTGGATGATATCACCCCTCTTCATCAGCTCTCCAAGGAGTTGGAGAGAAAACCGTATTTATTTAAGCCTAGAGATATTTACAGGACGAATATGGCCGGAGGGAGCAACTCTTATCAGCCGTGTGGAGAGAATCCTCCCAACGGAGCCATGATCTTCTATTCATTTCCTGAAATCCCGGATGAGGAAGTGACCCTCCAGATCTTTGACTCTGAAGGCGGACTCATCCAGACGTACTCCAGCGGGCACCAGCCGTTCCCAGAGCCAGGATACAGCATATATCCAAGTATAAACGATACCGGCGGCGACACCATAGTTTCAAAAAACGCTGGGATGAACCGTTTTGTCTGGAATCTGCGCTACCCGGTGGTCAATATTGTCAAAAACGCTGTAGTATGGGGATTTGTGGGGGGGCCCAGGGCTGCTCCCGGAACTTACCAGGTAAAACTCAGCGCAGGGGACTGGAGCCAGACACAATCTTTTAAAATACTCAAAGATCCCAGAATCGAAACCCCTCAATCAGAATTCGATGAGCAGCTTGATCTTCTGCTCAGGATGAGGGAAAGCCTCAACCAGATCTATGATGGAGTGAGAATGGTGAGGGAAATCCGCCACCAGGCCCGCGATTTGATACAGCGCCTCGTCCGGGCCGGCCGTGATGTGAGTGAGCTACAGAAAAAAGCCCATTCGCTCTGCGGGAAGTTGACCAAGATAGAAGAAAAACTCATGCAGCCGAAAAACACGGCTGAGCAGGATGTGGAGAACTTTCCCACAAAGCTGGACAACCAGCTCGCTTACCTTTACTGGAAGGTGGACAGGACGGATAATGGTCCCACCAAAGGGCAGATAGAGCGGTTCCATGATTTGGAACGAGAAAAAGAAGCTCTTCTTTCAGAACTTAAGTCTGTTATCGACTCGGACCTGGCGGAGTTTAACACCATGATCCAGCGCATGAGCGAGTTACCGATCATCTTTCCCGCTCCTACCGAGAAAATAGAGGAATAGCCGCCATAAAATCCTGGCCCATTGAGTTACGATGATAAAGTCAAAAAAACTTGTGGATATGGTTTTAAACTGTAATTTTCCTATAATGAAACCAAGAAAGGAAATATCCATACCTGCATAAAACCCTCTGTACATTCACTCCGGAGGAGAGGAGACGGATTGTACTGGAGGGGCTGAGAGAGAAAGAAGGCATGAAGGATCTGTACCGGAGATAAACATGGGCATGGCCAGTGGAGTGAGTCTTCATTTGGGACTGTCTATGTCTATAGGAATCTTTGGTGAATTTTATCAAAATACATGCGGAAAATAGCATAACTATACAAATTTTTGCCATCCCTATACTATACATAATGTACTTCGGTTTAATAATATATTTAACGTCAATTATAGAGTACAGAGCTACATAAATTTGGAAAGGATACAATCTCAAGCGTCTCGAGCGTTATGACCATAAACCATAGTAAGGCTGAGGGAATGCCTGAAAATCTTCCCACTTCTTCTGAAGTACACATGCCAAGCAACTTCGAGACAAAGCCAAAAGACAAAATAATTCTGTGCTCAAGGCGCGATTTCTTTGTCTTGCAAAAAACCTTTGCCCAATGAAAATGAAAAAGATAACCTATAAATTCCCTACTCAAAGGGGAAAAAAATTAAAAGGAGGAATACAATGAGAAAGACAATCACATCCATGGCAGCTGTTTTTACAGCTATTTTGCTCATGGGTAGCATGAGCTATGCTCAGACAAGAACTGGGAGCATAAGAGGGACGGTCTCAGATGAAGAAGGAGAGTTTTTGCCAGGGGCCACAGTCGAACTATCAGGTGAGAAGCTTATGGGAGGTGGGCGTTCCATAATAACGAATGATGAAGGGAAGTTCAGGTTTCCAAACCTGTTGCCTGGAGAATATGAGGTCACCGTTACTATGGAAGGCTTCCAGACTGCTAAAAGGACAGAACTTGAGGTAAACATTGGTGGAACTGTTACTGTGGATGTGGTCTTAAAACTAGCCAGCTTAGAGGAGAGCGTCACAGTATCGGCGGAAGCTCCTGTAGTGGATGTGCAAAAGTCGGCTGTCTCAACCAATATCGACTCAGAATTGATGGAAGTCCTCCCTATGCGCCGCTTTACTTTCTTCGATTATGTGGGAACAACGCCAGGCGTTACGAGCTCAACAGGAGACCACTCTAATAATTGGCAATCGGCCATGGGATCTTCTACCCGCGAGAACGCCTATTACTTTGAAGGGGTAGAAACCAACAGCCCAGACAACGCAGGTTCCTGGTTATGGGCGAACCCCGATCAGATCGAAGAAATAGATGTTATCGTGTCAGGAGCTCCGGCTGAATACGGGAACTTTCAGGGCATGGTTGTCAACCTGGTCAGCAAAACGGGTTCCAATACGTTTAGCGGCACTCTCAATTTTTATTATCGTGCGAACTGGTTAGTAGGAAATAATACCCCCGAGGAAGAATTTCCTTTCTATCGCGATAAGTATAATGAGCTGACGGGTACATTAGGGGGGCCCATAATAAAGGATAAACTCTGGTTTTTTTGGGCCGGACAGCTCATGACTGATACATCGGTGGGAGTGGGGGCCGATCCAGCTTTTGGAGCCGGCCTCTATCGCTTTAATACCACGTTCGGGAGACTTGACTGGCAGATCAATGAAAATAATAAGCTCACTTTTTCAGTTGACATCAACAGGTACAGATGGGAAGAAACCCCTAATGAATTTGAACCTTATGAAACTTCGACGTCTGAAGATTCCTGGAATCCTCTACCAAGCGCCACCTGGACTTCGATCCTCAGTCAAAATACATTCTTCGAGATCAAATACACCGGATGGTGGTGCACTCAAATAGAAGAAGCTGCAGATGGAGACAGGGAAACTTCCGCACATTATGATGCGGCCACCGGGATGTATTCAGGAAACTCTTATTGGTGGGGTGAATGGCCCCAAGGCCAGCATCAAGTCCAGGGCACAATATCCCATTTTGCTGACGATTTTCTCCAGGGCGACCACGAGTTCAAATTTGGGGTTCTTTACAATCACAGCTGGGCTGGATGGAAATGGGGCTACAACGGCAACATGTATTATTACGATTGGGCGGGGTATCCTTATTATGCCTTTTTTATGGACCCTGAGGAATATGGAGGAGTTCTCAACAGAATCAGTGCCTTTCTCGACGACAGTTGGACAGTAAATGACCGCTTAGTTCTGAACTTGGGTGTCAGGTTTGATCACACTCGAGGCGGCTGGCCCGAGTACGCTAGACTGGATGAAAACGCAAATCCCACAGACGAAGTATTCCCGGCGGATATGGACATTCTCAAATGGGATGTATTTTCGCCAAGGCTGGGGCTTGTTTACCAATTGACCAATGATAGGAAAACAGTGTTGAAAGCAAGCTATGGCCGGTATTATGGCCATATGCTTATGCGGGACTTTTATCAAAGCGCCCCATCGAAATCCGAAAGAGCATGGTATGGATACAACTGGTCTACAGGTGAATTCGATAAGCTATGGCAAATTATAGATCCCATTGCTAATAGAGGGATTGACCGGAATATGAGAAATCCGTATTCTGACCAATTTTCCGTAGCCATTGAAAGGGAAATACTCCCTGATTTCTCTCTGTCTTTAACGGGTCTCTATAAAGAATCAAAGGATCCTATCGACGACCAGAATACGACCGCAGAATATGAGGTTATAGATTACTATGATGAATTTGGTGACCAGACGATTCAAGTGTACAATCAGACAAATCCCTGGGACAGTTTCTATTTAACCACCAATCTAGATAATAGAACGACTTATAAAGCATTAATTTTGGCTTTCAGGAAGCGCCTCTCCAACAACTGGCAGGTGAATGGGAGTTTTACCTGGTCTAAGGGACTGCAGTACCCCAGAGGCTATTGGGACAAGAATGATTTAATCAATATGTACGGAGTCCCGAGCTATTATGACCGGGAATATTCGCTCAAGCTCAGTGGAACTTATATCTTTCCTTATGGAATTATGCTCAGCGCCTATTTTGTTTATGATCAAGGTAGGCCTTTCAACCGAACAGTATACATACGGCTGGATCAGGGACGTCGAACCATAGCAGCTGAAGAAAGAGGCAGCAAAAGATATCCGAGCCCGAACTATATGGATCTGAGACTGGAAAAAGAATTTAGACTCTGGGGAAATTCCAGATTAAAATTCTTGATAGATGTGTGGAATGTCTTTAATGCCGACTACAACAACTGGGTAGCCTCAACAAATGCAGCCAGCGACGCCTACTTGGCACCAGTGGGTTACGTTTTACCAAGGAGAGCTCAGCTAGGGATTCGTTTCGTTTTCTAAACAGCTCAAGCACTTTACAAACAAAGGGGAAGCTGGCGGGCTTCCCTCTTT
>JBKHJA010000021.1:0-26900 GCA_046538375.1 Candidatus Aminicenantota bacterium | reverse complement strand
GAACAAATTCACTCTCCTTATTTTTATGAATAAGGCGATTTTTGGGCCCAAAAAGATCGAATTAGGCCCCAAAATCTGTGGCAAACCTAGGTTAACTT
Source organism: Candidatus Aminicenantota bacterium (assembly GCA_046538375.1). Lineage (GTDB taxonomy): Bacteria > Acidobacteriota > Aminicenantia > Aminicenantales > Aminicenantaceae > JBKHJA01. The sequence goes on along the minus strand of JBKHJA010000021.1, from coordinate 26,802 downwards.
GTTGAAAACAAAAGAGGTGTCCTGACCCATCCGTATGCCTTGTATAGCGTATGACTTGCCGGTCAAAGTCCGGCCGTGGGAATTTAACAGTTTCGCCTACATAGTTTGAGGGAAGTGTGAAGAGTAATCGGAAGCACTGAGTTCCCTGAGCAAGGCTCTCCAGGAGAGTCGAGCAAACCTGCGGGTTGCAGTGTAAGCGAACCTAGAAGTAGCCTTGTCACGAGAGATGGAGCTGCCGACCCTTTGGTCGGGAGGGGAAGGCTGGAACACCTATCTTGAGGTAAACTGGGAGAACAGGTAGGTGGGCTCTCTGGGTGGCAGGGGCGACACCCAGGGGATTTTGTAAAATAACAGAGTATATTAACCTCAATTTCTCACATTGCGTTATACTATTTTTAGACCTGCTTTTTCTGTGAGGAGGTTAGCTATATTATTTATCCTAAATGTCTTTGAGAATCGATTACAGTTCGAAATTAGCTAAATTCAGCAAAAATTTGAGTTATCTCAATGTGAGAAATTAGATTAAAATAAAGTGATACCTAACAAAGCAAGAAAGAAGATCGCAGAAAAGTGTCGACGCATCGGCCGGGAATTGACTGAAGTTATGAGGAACCCTCGAGCCTCTTGAGCTTCCTTTTTGATTGAATATTCCAACCAAGGTTCTTTTATAGCTCTTCTCTCCTCAATTCAAAAATTGCTCTCCTCTTCGAGAAAACTTATCCCCTGAGATAAAAACGGAAACTCCTTCTAGCCGTTCTGTGGTTTTTTCCACTCAACCTCGATCGAAAAGCTGCTGCAAGCTTCTCCAGTGTCTGAATCGCAAGGCCAGAGAAAAGAATTTGAAGGCAGACGGGTCAATGTGATAAGACGCTCCTACGGCCTGAAGAGCCAGTATGAGCGTTTGAGGGAGGCAGGGCTTCTGACCGCCAAAGGGCTTGCCGAAAGACTTGGCATCAGCTCATCAGGTGTCAGGGCCAGGCACCGAAGAGTCTGTCTAAAAGCTTATCGGGTTTATGATTCACGTCAATGCCTGTATGAGGATTGCACGAAAACCTCTCTGGTGGAAGATAATGTGTCAGGAAGGACAAAAGAGGTGCAGTATGAATAGCAGATCACATCAGGAGCCGCTCCTCACCACACGAAGGACACCGTATTCGGGCAAACCCGCAGCGAGGGTTCCCACAGTCAAAATAGCGTTCCATAACTTCTTTTATGATCGGACGGAAATATCCATACTCCTTTTCACACCCTTATGAAGGAGATTTTGCTTTTCTCTTTGAGCAAAGAGTTGCTGGAGAAAGTTCTGCCTCCAGACAAAGAACTTGTTGTGGAGCTCGTAGAAGAGATCAAGCAAGGATTTGATAAACTTATTAAGGCTCTTGATCCTGAGAAGTACCCGGAGGCCAGAACCTATATTGAGAACTTCTCGAAAAATGCGCTTTTGGTTTTTGAATATTGGCTTGAGGGCAAAGGCTGGATTCCCCTTACAACCAATGCAATAGAGAGTGCCTTCAGTCAGATAGTCAACAGAGTTAAACACGTAGGAAGGCGGTGGAGTGATGAGGGGCTTGTGAACTGGCTGATGATCGCTTTCAGGAAGATCTATAAACCGGCTCTTTGGGAGGAACTTTGGACAAAGTATCTTAAAATCCATAAGCCTTTGCGGTTTTTTAAATTGAGAGTTTCCTATGTTTGGATTTAACACTTTCCCGTCACTTTGGGACAAAGCCAAAAAAAATATTCATCCCTAAAAAGGATCAAACCTTTCCTCTCTGTAGATTTTGGCATGATTCTTGACAGTAACCTTTATGACCAAAGATATACCAATGGACGGATAAGCAATGAAAGTGCTTCTCTATGTGCCGGAGATGGATAGAGACGGAAAACGTCTGAACAGCTTGAACAAAGATCCCTTCAAATGAACTGGCCTCGTGATTCCATGGAAAAATTGGTCTCATACAAGGGCAGAGTCCTGGCCATGGTGCTGGCTGGAGAAAAGGGGGAGAGGCTGCGGCCTTCATTCCCATGCCTGCTACCCAGTGTTCCCTTCCCGGTTCGGCACAGTGGTGGTTGTCCGGGATTGTGGGCTCGACAGTGATATCAAGAGCCTATGTCAGAAATTCAGTGGTAGGCAGCTATATTAACATCCACAGCCAGGCCGCGGTGGAAGAGTCGGTGATCCTGGGTGAAACTACTCTCAAAGAGGGAGCCAGGATCCGAAGGGCCATCATAGATCACGGCAATATCATTGAATCCGGAGATAGGATAGGCTACGACCTGAAGCGGGATTCATCCCGTTTCCATGTGAACGAGTCAGGGATTGTGGTGGTTCCTCATAGATAGACAATTATGTGCAAGAATTAAAAGGGAGATAAAGAAGGATTTTGGTTTTTTTCAAAATAAAAAGGAGGGAGTGATGGAAAATTCGAGATGTCCTTTCTGCTGGGGTGGGAATATCCGGCCAGTCTATGCATCTGCCGAGAATCCCGGCCATAATTCCAGGCTGTTGATGGAATGCGGAGATTGTGAGAAATTCTTTTGGAATGATACCCGGGAGCCGGTTTTTTCTCTGCCTGCTTTATGCCACACCCTTACCGAACATCCGGAGATTTGTTATCTGGGAGTATCGGGGCCATCAGGCTTTGTTCACTCCAATATCCCGGGCAGAAAATTTTTGAATTCAATCAGCTCTGCAGCCAGTGCCCCTATAAATGCTTTCAGGTTCAAGCAGGGAAGTAAAATCTTTTTGTATGATTGAATGAAGTAGGTTTAAGATCGAGCTACCGATCCAGAATATGGGTCCTCATGGTGCGTTTTTCAATATTACGGAGCTTCTGGAGGCGGAGGTGGTGACGCTTTTCACCGCTGAACCGCGCCTCCAGGAATATCTCCGAGATCTCCCGGCAGAGCTCCAATCCCACTACCCGTGATCCCAGGCACAGGACATTGATGTCATCATGCTCCACTCCTTGATGAGCGGAGTAGGTATCATGACAGACACCGGCCCTGATCCCAGGAAATTTATTAGCGGCCACACTGACTCCCACTCCGCTGCCGCAGAAGATAATGCCCTTTTTGACCTTTTTCTTAATGACCGCCTCAGCTATTTTCTCAGCCACGTCAGGATAATCAGCCAGCGATTCATCAAAAACACCCAGGTCAATGATTTGGTATCCTTTCTTCTGAAAGTGAGGGACCAGTTCTTTTTTATAAGCGAATCCGGCATGGTCAGAAGCAAAAGCGACCTCCATATTTCCCTCCATTGGTCTTGAATTTCAACCGGATGAGAGATGGGCGGTATCTATTTTTCTGAACAAATATCCTCCACGGATTTGACCACATCTCCTGCATAGAGCGATGAAACCTGCCGAAGAATAAGGGCCTGGTCAAATTCTGTCTGGGCCGATATGCCGTCAGCAGGCATCACCACATGGAACCAGCGCAGCCCCGCCGAGGCTGCGGTATGAAGAACACAGATGTTGGACACAGTTCCCACCACCACTAAATGTTCTACCTTCCACCCCATGGGGGCATTGTTTCTCTCCTTCAGAAAAATTCCCGGAAAAATTTTTCCAGATTTTTCTTCTCTATCTCTCTCTCCAGAAGAGGTTTGGAGCCCTTCAAGCCCACCAGTTCTTCATAGGTTTTGCGCCGGCTCCGGGCAATCACTCCGATAGGTATTTTTTGGCCCCATTCCAAGGCTTTCCGGAAAGCTTCGGTCCGGTTGTATGGATCGTGATCATGGTCATTCAGCTTGTAAACCCTTTGTTCGTACCACTTGTAAGTATTGATTTTATTGAATGAAACACAGGGCTGGAGGATCTCCAGAAGGGAGAATCCCTGGTTCTGGATCGCTTTCTGCATCAATTCCACCAGGTGCTCCTGCTCAGAGACAAATCCCCTGGCCACAAAGCTGCAGTTGCTGGCTACAGCCAGAGCCAGAGGCCTCTCAGGGAAGACATAGTTACCTTCAGGAGTGGTTCCGGTGACCATATCTTCATCGCTGGTAGGGGAAGCCTGTCCCTTGGTCAATCCGTAGATTTGATTGTTGTGGACCAGATAGGTGATGTCGATATTCCTGCGCATGGCATGGATAAAGTGATTGCCGCCTTCCGCATACCCGTCACCGTCGCCGCCATCCGCAAAGACCACTAAATTGTGATTGGCGATCTTGGCAGCCGTAGCCACTGGAAGAGTGCGGCCGTGAAGTCCGTTAAAAGTGTTGCAACGCAGATAATGGGGAAGCTTTGCCGCCTGTCCAATACCTGAGACCAGAAGAATTTCTTCAGGCTTGAGTTCAAGCTCCACAAGCGCTTTTTTCAAGGCATTCAGTATCCCGAAATTACCGCAGCCTGGACACCAAGCTATGGGATCACTGCTCTTATAATCAGCTATTTCTACCATCTTTATTTCCTCCCAAGCTTTTGGATTTGAGCAGCCAGGTCCTGAGATGAAAAGGGCCGGCCGTCATATTTGAGAATTTTGTGTTTGATCTCCAGACCAGTCTCCATCTTCAGCAGCTTGGCAAACTGGCCGGTGGCGTTATTCTCCGCAGCGATGAGTCGGGAGTTCTTAGCTATCTCAGCAGGGAAGGCATTCTTTTTAAGAGGGAAGACTTCACTGAAATGGATGTATCCTGTGTTCCGGCCTTTTTCTCTCAGGATTCGGACTGCCTCTTCCACTACTGCCCTGGTTGATCCCCAGCTGACCACATATTCACGGGCTTTTTTATCCGGATAGATCTGAGGCGGTGACATCTCCTGCTTAAGGCCGTTCAGTTTTCTCAGCCTCTTATCCACCATATCCTTTCGGACCTCTGCACTTTCGGTGATGTGCCCTTCCACGGTGTGTTCGTCACTGTCTGCGTACAGGACCTGGTGAGGAGTGCCTGGAAAGATACGGGGAGATATCCCCGAGTCCGTTATCTCGTATCTGCTGTAGGAATAGGGAGAGAGCTTTTTCAGCTCTTCAGCCGGGAGCAGGCTTTGTTTATGGTCAAATGTTCTCTCCACAGGAAAGGACTCCACGGTCCAGGATGAATCATTAAAATATTGATCGCACAGGATGAACACCGGAGTCTGATATTTCTCTGCCAGATAAAAGGCCTTACTGGTCAGCAGAAATGCTTCCTCAGCTGAGGAGGGAGCCAGTACAGCCCGGGGGAATTCTCCGTGGCCGGAGTGGGCAACATACAGCAGGTCAGCCTGTTCTGTCCGGGTGGGAAGACCTGTGGCCGGAGCCGGACGCTGGCAGTCCGCTATGACCACAGGTGTCTCGGTCATTCCGGCAAGGCTGATGCCCTCCACCATCAAAGCCAGCCCTCCTCCTGAAGTGGCCACCATGGAGCGTGCTCCACAGAAGAACGCACCGACAGCCATGTTTATAGCCGAGATCTCGTCCTCGGTCTGCTCCACGATCAGGCCGAATTCTTTTTGTTTGGATGCCAGATACTCCATGATAGGTGTGGATGGGGACATGGGATAGCCGCAGTAAAACCTTATATTGGAAGCCAATGCTCCCAAAGCTATGGCTTCGCTTCCTGTCACCAGCATTCTTCTTTGCGGACTGCTGCTTACCTTTAACGGGCAGAAAGCATCACCTTTATAGTTCTTTTTGACAAAATCATATCCCGCTTGAGCACAATCCTTATTGGCCTTGTACACACCGCTTCCTTTGTCTTTAAAGGTTTCTTCCAGCAGTGCTTTGAGCTCATCCAAAGGGAGATCGAGAAGAGCGAACACTGCCCCTGATGCCACGCTGTTAGCCATTTTTGGATTTCCACCTGTTTCTTTGGCAATTTCTTCCAGAGGAACAGGAAGAAATTTCCGGCCTGCGCGAGGTCTGCGTTTGACTTTTCCCTGATCATAGATGATCAATCCAGAAATCTCATCCCGGTAAAGGCTCAAGGTGTTCTCATCCAGGCAGATGAGGATGTCCACTCGGGCTGAGAGAGTTCTGATGGGCTGATCACTGAGCCGTATCTGGGAGAAGTTGTGCCCCCCTCTGATCCGGGACATGATGTCATGGTTAGTGAAAACCCACAGGCCTTGACGGGTAAAAGTCTTTCCCAGCAGGCTGCTGATCACCTTCATTCCCTGACCAGCCTGGCCACCTATTCTTATGGATACATCACAGTGCTTATCCTGGTTTGTTTTTTCCATGGCCTGAGCCTCCTTTGTGGAATGATCTCTCTTCTTTTTTCCTTTTGGACCCATGATTTTCCTGGAGAAAAAAATATTTAAAACCTAACCACACGGCCCAGCCAGAAAATGAAGATAACTGCCAGGATGTGAAGGATCCACCATCCCGGCTTAAACATCAGGAATCTCTTCATTATTTCCTCCTATCTCCAGATGAAATGACCCAGGGCATAGACCGCAGAAAGGGCTACCAGATGAACCCACCACCATCCCATGTTGGGGTAGCGGAAGAATTTTCCTCTATGGGGCATGTCAGTACGGGCCATCAGCTCCAGGTCAAAAAGAGCTTTGCCCCGGATGAATTTTGTTCATAGAATGGCGATATCAGGGAAGGTGGTATTCAGGACAAGGTAAGGAACGCTCAGTCTCTGGGGAAGAAATGCCAGGGAATAATAAGCCATGGTGATGGTTCCGATGATCACGATAATGCCGTTGAGGACATATCCGTAAGAGATGGTTTTCTTGAAACCGAAAAGCAGGGGAACCGCCACCACGCTGAGGATTCCGGCAGCTAAGGGAACAGAGAAAGAGATGTTGCTGGAGAGAGGATGAAAGCGTAAATGCAGCAGCCACCCACCCAGGGAGATAAGAATCAGTCCCGCAAGAAGCAGTATTTTTATATTCTGTTTTTTAAGCATTTTTCTATCAGCCGGATTTCAGTTCTGCCTGAAGACTGATTTCCGTTCCCTTGAGGGCTTTGGATACCGGACAGTTGTCCTTTGCCGTTTGGGCCTGCTCAAGGAAGATATTCTCATCGATCTGCGGAACCTCTGCTTCTGTCTGAAGACGGATGCGGCTGATAGCGAATCCCTTACCGATTTTTTCAATGGTAACGCCGGCAGTAGTTTGTATTCTTTCAGGAGCATAACCTTTTTGAGCCAGCCCGCTGGCCAGGGCCATGGAAAAGCAGCCAGCAAGGGCTGCCCCGATCAGCTCTTCGGGATTGGTTCCTTGTCCCTGCTGAAAACGGGATGCGAAAGAATAAGCTCCTTCCACTGCTCCACTTTCCGATTGAATCCTTCCTTTGCCCTTTTTTAAGGTTCCTTCCCAAAATGCGGTTGCTTTTCTTGTGGGCATTTGTTCCTCCTTTGTTCTGCAGGATGTGGCACCAGAGTGCTCAAGGTTCCCTATTCCATCCTCGGCTACAGCCCCGAATCCTGCTTCGGGATTATCCGGATAGGGCAGTTTTCTGGCTATCAGCAGAGAGAAATCAGCACCAAGATGTTTGGCTACCTGATTTCCCACTTCCACTCCTCCCCCTGGGATAGCCAGGACCAAGGCGTTCTTGCTCTGGTATTTCCCCAATGCCCTGGCCAGTTTTTCTCCTGCGTCCTTTCTATCTTGGAACATCACTCCTTGGTCAATCCTTACTTCAGAATCCGGAGGGCCTCTTTGATCATCTGACTGGCGTATCCCCATTCGTTGTCATACCAGCTCATCACCTTGACCAGGTCACCGTCCACCACTTGAGTCATGGACAGGTCGACGACGGAAGCCCGGGGATCTTTGATGATGTCCGAAGAGACCAGAGGCTCTTCTGTGACTCCCAGGATACCCTGATAGCGGTCTGTCCGGGATTCTTCCTTGAAGATGTTGTTGACCTCTTCCACAGTGGTGGCCTTTTCGGTGAGGAAAATAATGTCAGCAAGGGATCCCACCAGGATGGGTGCACGAACTGCCACTCCGTCAAATTTTCCTTGGTACTGGGGAAGGGCTTTAGTGGTGGCTTTGGCTGCGCCGGTTGAAGTGGGCACAAAATTAGCTGCTCCCGCCCGTCCCCGCCTCATTTTTTTGTTGGGGACATCAACGATTCCCTGGGTGGATGTGTAGGCGTGGATAGTGGTCATGACGGCTTTTTTGATCCCCACTCTCCTTCCCATTACTTCCACCACAGGAGTGATGCAGTTGGTGGTGCAGCTGGCGCAGGAAATGATCTCAGGAGATTCCTCATCAGGAGTGTTCACTCCGTGGACCACCGTGGCCACTTCATCGCCTTTGGCCGGAGCGGAGAGGATCACATGTTTGGCTCCTGCTTTTACGTGTTTGACCAGGTCTTCTGGTTTTGCGAAAGCTCCGGTGCATTCAAACACCAGGTCGATCTCCAGCTCTCTCCAGGGAAGCTGGGAAGGGTCTTTTTCATGGAAAGTCCTGATTTTTTTTCCGTCCACGGTCAAGTGGCTGTCATCGCTCTCCACCTTTTTCTGGTATCTTCCATAGGCCGTGTCATACCTTAGAAGATAAGCGAGATTTCCGTTTGCGACCAGGTCATTGACAGCCTCTAACTCCAATTCAGGAGTTTCCAGTATGATTTTAAGGGCTGCTCGACCGATTCTTCCTAAACCGTTGATTGCAACTTTTGCCATGGTTTCCTCCCTTCTTCAAAAGATATGCTTCCTTTCCAGGGAAGTCAGCTTTATCCATAGAAACAAGGCTGATGCCTTTTGGGGGCGGTTTTTTTATCTCTGCGCTATCCCGATCACTCCGCAAGCTACTCTGGGACCGGCGTTCCCTGCAGGTTGAGATGTGAGGTCGTCTTCGCCGGCGTGAACAATCACCGCCAGCCCTATGATGGAATGGCGGCCGCTGAAGGAAATGAGGCTGTCCACCCGTTCATAGTGGGCTTTACCTTCCGCGTCGGCTGTCAGGTTGCCGAGATCTCCCACATGCCGGACAGCATCTTCGGGCGCGCCGTGGGGCATATGGTCAGGATTGAAATGTCCTCCTGCGGATGCGGAGTCCTGGGCGCTGCAGTCGCCGTATTCATGGATATGAAATCCATGTTTTCCAGGTGTCAGACCCTGCACATCAGCGACAATCTCGATGCCGTTGTCCACTCGGGTGAAGGTTACCACTCCGTTAGCCGTGTTTCCCTGAGTGGGATAAAGAACGGCAACGGCTTTGGTGGCCGATGCTTCCTCTTCCACGGGAATAATCTCTTCCATGGGCTCCTCTCTGGAACACCCGGTCATGGATAGGGTGAAAAAAATGAGAAGGACAGTCAATATTGCGAGTTTTTTCATTCTTAGTGCAATCCTCCTTTCCGGATCGCATCTAAAGAAACAAAAGTTGAAGACAAATAATCACCTAGATTCTGTGAATATCCAGTCGTTCTCCTTTCGTTTGCTATGGCAGTCGATACAGCCTTTGACCTTGCCTTCAGCCATGACTTTTCCGTCTGCTCCGTATTTGGCCCAGAACCAGTTCCCGGCCTCAGGATTATATCCCTTGACCTTGTACATAGGAGTGACAGCAATCAAGGTCTCCTGGTCCTCTCCGTAGTTTTCCTTTACTATCACTGCTCCCTGGGGCATGATTTCCTTTTTTTCCTGGATGGCATTAAGAGCTATTGCGTTGACATAGAGCTTCAGGTAGGCACCGTGAGGGCTCTCTCCTGGGTACATTCCTGGATAACCCGGCCATTTCTCCCACTTCACGTAAGGATTCTTTTGGCTGATGTAAGTCCAGACCTTCTCTCCATCAGGAGAGGGCATGTCTTTTGCAGCCACCATGAGGGAGGCAAAGGACAGAACGGCCAGAAGCGGAAGAGCCAAGATAGAATATTTACTCATCTTCAACCTCCATAAGAATTATTTTAAAAAATTTTAAATATGCACATAGCTGGTCGCTTCAACTTTTCTCCTTCTTCATTTTAAGACAGCTGGAGATTGATAGAACCAGCAAAAATCATGCCGCCATAGGGAATGGGCCTATTTTTGGAATGGAGCTGTTCCAAGGTCGAGCAGAAAACCGCAGCCGGTTCTGGAAGTGTGTTTTTCAGCAAAATAAATTCCCACTTAACAGGAAATTGTCTCTTTATACAGAACTTATGTGAATAGTAAAGCTCGGGATGAAAGACTATTGGGGATCAGGACAAAGTACTGATATGGATACAAAATTTCTCCTTTAATGAAAAGATAGGAATTTCCTTTTTATGCTTGTGTATGCTTGTGGCAAATCTCTCACAATTTTCCTCAATTTCCACCCACTGACATCCTGGAATGAACATATCACAGGAAAAAGGATGAGGTCAAGGATAAAACAAAGAAACAAAACGACAAAAAAAGCAAAAAAGTAAGCTTCAAAATAGACTCCTCCTCTCTTGCGCACTTCGGATTACCACAGTCCAGATATTTGTCCACAACCTCCTGGATAACCGGCCGGAAATATCCATACTCATTCTCGAAACCATCCTTATATTCTCGAAGAAAACGCTCGAAATAATGAAAAAACACTCGGTAAAAAACCGTTTGTTCTGGATGACGCTGGCGGTAGATCCCTGCCATGGCAGAGCAGTCATTAATAAAAAAATAGAAATCGCCATCAGTTTTTTCATTGTTTAGCTTCTTCAGATGATACTGGAAAAGTTAAAAAAAAAGGGAAATGGAAAAGATTTCCATTTCCCTTGTGAAGGATCTGTGAGGAGAGGCTTTTTTCTCTATTCCAGCCAGATTTTTACTGTTTCTTCATCTTCATAGACTTCAATCAAGGCCATGGGTCCAAGTTTTTTAAGCTCTTGAAAAAGTTCTTTGAGGTCGATGCCGCATTCTTCGCGGTTGATTCTAAGATGTTCTTCATCAGCGCATTTGATGAAGAATTCAACCACGGAAATGGGCACAGTAATCCTGACCTTGTCCTTTTTTCTCTTGTTATCTGTGACCAGCACCTTGAACCACTTGACCTCTTTTCCTTCCTGGTAGGCTGGATTCTTTTTAACCGCTTTTTTTATAGCCTGGATATCGTCCTCGCTCTCGGCAAAAAGAATTCCACCCGCCAAAAGGCTCAACACCAGAACAGCCAACACTATAATCTCAGCTTTTTTCATGGAAACCTCCTTTCAATCTATCCACATTTTGATGACTGAATGCTCGCCTTTGATTTCTACAATACTGCCTCTGACCTCAGTCAGCTCCCGGATGACTTTATCCAGATCATAGCCTTTTTCTCTGATCAACTTTTTTTCTTCCTCAGGGATGGCTCCCAGGGCAAGATCAGCCAAAGCCCAGGGGATGTTGAGGGAGATTTTTGCTCTCTTTTCACCTTTCTCATACACTCTGATCTTCAAAATGCGGGCTCTTCTCTCATATCGTTTCTCTTCAAAATCTCTTAACGCTTGGGGAGCCACACGGAGCAAGGCGATTTTTGCCCTGTCCCTGAGCTCATGGTCCGCTTCATCACTCAGGATCTGCTTCAGCACCGGAATTCCTCTGGAGGCCACTTTTTTGTCTTCGATATAACTCAATTTGAAGGCCGCATAATACCTGATCACTTTATTGGAGCTGTCCAGCCTCCCTTCGATTTCTCTAAGATAAGACTTCCTGCCTCTTGTGAAAAGCTCAAAGGCTGTATCGATGATAGATATCTCCGACTCCTCACTCAGGCTCTGATTGCGCTCTTTCAGGCGGAGATAATCTTTATAGGCATTTAAAGCCTGGGTTTCCTTTCCTTTCTGCTCTCCCAGGCACTTGGCTCTGTAGAAAAGAGATTGTGAATAATAGGAACTTTCAGGATATTCTTCCATCAGCTCTTCCAATTTCTGCTGCGCTCTCTCCCATTTCTCATCGAAGATAAGAATCTTTGCTTCCCGGAAAAGCTCTTCATCTGGTTGGGTGCGGGCATAAGTCTGAATAGAGAATAAAATAAGGAGCAGAATCAATATATTTATTCTCATTATTTTTTTCACTTTAGACCTCGCTTTCTTTTAATTCCCTTTTCAGCAGCTTTATCTTCAGCAGAAGCTGGTTTTCCTCGATCAATCGCTGGATTCTCCTGATCTCTTCTTCAGAAAGTTCACCGCTCACCTGGGCCAGCTCGTAGAAGAGAAATTCAATCTGATCGCAGATCTCCTTGGCCTTGGCCATACGAAACTTGTTCAACTGAGGATTGATGTACTTTTTCCTGGAGAGCAAGTCTCTTGCTTTCTGGGAAGCAAACTCGCTTCTCCAGAACTCTCTTTTCTTGTGGGGAGGAGACTGGACAAAATCTAAAAGCAGGTACTGACTTTTAGCCAGATAGTCTAAAGTCTCTCTCCTGGCCATTTCCAGCTCCACCCTTTCCAGGAAATCGGCAGAGACCAGGAACTCTCTCTTCCCGGCCTGTTCTGGAAACGGCAGTCGAAACACCATCAAAGTGATGAAAGAACCGATGAGAATACCCAAAAGCACCCCAGCATACACGGCTCTCAACCTGGGCTGAAATAGGACTCCAAAAAATCTCCCCAGCCGTCCTTCTGTGGAGGGAGGGGAAACTCTTTCCATGACATCTCTGGCAATTTCTGAAGGAAGGGCTTCCCAGTCCACCGAAGCCATAGCCTCATCGATATCTGTGTACAATGTGTCTGCACTCAGTTTTATTTCTTTTATGTGTTCAAGTTTCTGCTGGCAGTGATCACATTCATCCATATGGGAGACAAAATGTCTTCTTTCCTCCTCCTTGAGCTCTCCGTAAAGGAAAGCCACCAAATTTTCTTGATGTCTTTTACACTCTCTCATAGCGACCTCCCCAAATAAGGGGCCATCAAGGCTCTAAGATTTCGGACAGCCTTGAAATGGAGCGATTTTACGGTTCCCGTAGAAATATCCAGGATCTGGGCAATTTCTTTGTATTTCAATTGATTGTAATGCTTCATCACAAATATCATCCTCTGCCTGTGGGACAGCTTTTTAAGACAGCGGGAGAATATGGCTTTCAAATCCACGGCATCATGGGAGTGGTTTTGACCGGTCAGAGGCGAATTCATCTCTTCCACGTCTCTATCCTGTTCCAATTCTTTCTTTCTGCGGTGGTGATTCCGGTAATAGTCTATGCATATATTCCTGGCGATCTGGAGAAGCCAGTTCTGGAAATTCCTGCCCTGCCTGAACAAATGGATTTTCTGGTATAACCTCAAGAAAGTCTCCTGCACCACATCCAGGGCATCTTCCCGGTCATGAAAAAAGGAATAAGCCAGCAAAAACACTTTTTTTTGATAAACTCGAGTTATGGTCATGAAGGCCTCTCTGTCACCCTTCCTGGTTTTTTGGACAAGAATCCAGATTTGTTCATTTTTCAAAGCTCTGTCTTCGGCCATTCTCTATTGTCTTAAATATCTGCTCAGCAGGCTGAATTCGATGTGGTCCTCTCATTCAAGCCATATCAATATTTTATGACAAACCAAAGTCAACAGGCTGATTTGAGTCAATGCTCTGAGTTTTTCCATATCGACCTCGTTTGGTTAACTTCAAAGTGTATTACGGCAGATATCATCAAAAGGTTCATCCCTCGATTAAAAATATCCGCTTGGTGAAAAACGGGCTTGGCTTCTGTCCAAAACCACACCTGAACACCGGAGGAAAAGGGAAAGTGAAAAAATTTGGGGCAACACCAGAGTTTCAACAGGAAATGTGGTTTTCTAGAAATATGGATCCATTATCTATATCTTATCCACTTGACGATTTCAGGCAGGGAAGGGCGTTTGCCGTACATCAGGATTCCCACCCTGTAGATCTTGGCTGTGAGCCAGATCATAAGAAGAATGGCCAGCACCATGAGTACAATAGAACTCCCCACCTGGACAAAGGGGGGAAGAAGAACACAAATCCGAAGAAGCATCAAAATGGGGGCGAAGAAGGGAATCATGGACAGCACCACCGACAAGCCGCTGTTGGGAGCCCTCATCACCAGCATCATCAGCAGAATGGGAACCACCAAAAACATGGTCACCGGGAAAAGAAGCTGCTGGGCCTCCTTCTCTGAATTGACCATGGAGCCGACAGCCGCATAAACGGTTCCATAAAGGAAATATCCCAGGATGAAGAACAGCACAAAATAGACAAAAATATAGGCAGGAACGCTGGGGAGCTTAAATTCAGAGGCAGCAGGAAGAAAAGATGAGGCTAAAGGCTTGCTGAAACGAAAAGCGGCAAATCCGAACAGGGCCCAGATGGAGTACTGGGTAAAGCCCACCGCAGCAATCCCCAATATTTTCCCTATCATGAGCTGAAAGGGTTTCAGTGAAGAGAGGACAATCTCCACCACCCTTGAGGTTTTCTCCTCGATGACTCCTCTCATGATGATGGCTCCGTAGAAAAAAAGAGTCATGTAAAGGATGATGACCAGGAGATAAGAGATAATAAAAGTCCCTCCTGTTTCCTCCTCTTCTCCTTTTTTGGTCACCTTGATGGTTTTCAACCTCACCCTCCGGATATAACTGGCTATTTTTAGAGGGTCCAGTCCCTCCTGGCGCAGCCTTCTTTCGATGACCACACTGTTTAAAGCCTCATTGATATCTTTCAATTTATCAAAATCAGAAACATGGCGGGAGACATACTCAGCCTCTCCTCCTTCTGAAATATTTTCAGGGACAAAAATATAGGCGCCCAGCTCTCCATCCAGGACTCTCTGGTTCAGCCTCCTCCTCAGATCTTCCGGATCCCCAGAAGGCCTGTATCTCTCCATAAGGTACCGGGATCTTCCATCTTTCAACTTATGATCCAATTTTTTCACCAGGCCTGGATAAACCTTCCCGCTTAGATCTATCACCCCTATTCGCTCCTGCTGGCCCACAGAGACCAGGGAGACCACAATAGGAATCACGATGAAAGAGGCCATCAGAACCGGACCCAGGATGGTCCCGATGATAAAACCCTTGGTTCTGACAATTTGAATGTATTCTCTTTTAATGACTGATAAGATCTTTCTCATCTCTTTCTCCTACTTTTTCCATGAAGATGGCATTCAAGGAAGGTTCTTTCACTTCGTACCTGTTGATCCTCACTTTCCCCACCAGGCCGGGGAGTAAATCCTGGGGATCTACGCCTTCCTTCAACCTGATCTCCATGAACTTTCCATAATCATCGATCTTATCTATCCCGGGAATGCTTTTTATAAAATCAGTCCGGCCTTCATAATCCAAAACCACGGTGTTCTTCCCGTACTGCTTTTTTATCCCGCTCAAGTTTCCCTCCAGAACTTTCTCTGCCTTGTTGATGAGACAGATATGGTCGCAGATCATTTCCACCTGTTCCATCCGGTGTGTAGAGAAAATGACGGTCCGTCCTTCCTCTTTCATCTCCAGCATGACATCTTTCAACAATTTGGTGTTCACAGGATCCAGGCCGGCAAAGGGTTCATCCAGGATAATCAAATCTGGCCTATGGATGACAGTGACTATAAATTGAAGTTTCTGCTGCATTCCCCGGGAAAGTTCTTCCACTTTTTTCAACTTCCACTCTGTAAGGTCAAACCTGTCCAGCCAGGTCTCCGAGGCCTCTCGGGCCTCGCTCCTGCTCATCCCCTTCAGCTCTGCCAGAAAAAGAAGAAGTTCTTCCACTTTCATTTTGGGATAAAGTCCTCTGTCCTCCGGGAGATAGCCAATCTGTTCTTTCATCTTTTCATCCATCCTGCGGTTGAGGACTCGTATGTTTCCTTGATCGGGAATGATGATATTCATCACCATCCGGATGGTTGTTGTTTTTCCTGCGCCATTGGGCCCCAACATGCCGTAAATGGAGCCTGCGGGGATGGAGAAGGATAAATTTTTCACGGCAAAAAAATCACCAAACTTTTTGGAGATGTTTTCGATCTCAAGAGCCTTCATCGGTTCATCCTTTAAATGAAGTTTATCTCGCCCATGCTTGAAGTGTAAAAACAGGATTTTTTAATATAACCAATTTTAAAAAAAAACTCTATTTTAATGTTTCTAGCTCAGGCCAGTGGGTTCTAAAACACGATGACTTTCCCCAGCGAGGAAAGTCATCTCGATCCAGGCTTCGCTCTCCTCTCCATTCTGGAGAGGAACCATGCCCGCTCAGCCTTCCTACGGTTTTCTCACCCACTGGCCTGAGCTAACCTTCAAACGGTTTCCTAGCACCCACCCTGACCCAAAATATGCTCCATTATCACGGAGAAAAAAGAGAATTTCTATTTCTAATGAAATCTTTAATGGAAACTCATTTTCTGATATATATAACCTCATGAATATGGTGTCGGCAATACGAGAGGAGGAAAAATGAAAAAAGGAAAATATGTGCTGATCATATTCTTGATCTTCTTTTTCCTCATTGTGTTGACTTTTGTCTCCTTTTTCTACTATGAGTTGGGAAGACCACCGTCTGTTAAAGCTCGCTCCTACTTTGAGCTTAACCTCTCTGGTGAAATCGTGGAGAGGGCCGCTCCCCATCTATTCTCGTCCCTCATGGGAATGGAACCCCTGTCCATGCATGACCTATGGATGAACATCCAAAAGGCAAAAAAAGACCAGCGCATCAAGTGTGTTCTTCTGCGGCTGGGAAACCTTCAGTGCAACTGGGCCAAGATAAATGAGATAAGAGAAGCCATCTTGGATTTCAGAAGTTCAGGCAAAAAAGCTTATGCCTACATCCAGGAGGCTCCCGAATTCGACAAAGAGTACTACCTGGCTACGGCCTGTGACGAGATCATCCTCCATCCCCTGGGTTTGTTGGGAGTGAACGGCATCGGAGGCTACACTCCTTTCTTCAAAAAAGCCTTGAATAACCTGGGAATACAGGCCGAATTCGTTCATGTGGAAGAGTACAAAACAGCCTCTAACATGTTTACCGAAGAAGGATTCACCCCCGCCCATAAACAGATGATGGAATCTCTTTATGATGATCTCTTCACTCACTATGTGAAAACCCTGGCTGATTCCCGGGGGAAAAGCGAAGATGAGATAAAAAGAATGATTGACACGGGCTTTTATCATGGGAAAAAAGCAGTTGAGGCAGGGTTGGTGGACAAACTCCTTTTCCAAGATGAACTCAAAAATCTGCTCAAAGAAGATGGAAAAAAACTCTCCTCCATCACTCATCACCGCTACTCCAAAATCAAGCCCTCCTCCTTGGGTTTGAACAAGGGCAAAAAGATGGCCCTCATCTACGGGATGGGGCTCATCCACACCGGAGAAAGCACTGTTCAGACCATGGGAAGTGAGACAGTGGCCGGCTGGATAAGAAAAGCCCGTAACGATCAGTCCATAAAAGGAATCATCTTCCGGGTGGACAGTCCTGGCGGCTCGGCCATGGCCTCAGATATAATCTGGAGGGAGGTGGTCTTAACCAAGGAGAAAAAGCCGGTGGTTGTTTCCATGTCCGATGTGGCTGGCTCTGGTGGATACTGGATCTCCATGGCTGCCCACAAGATCGTGGCTCAACCCCAGACCCTGACTGGATCCATAGGAGTTCTATCCGGAAAATTCAACATGGAAGAATTCTATGAAAAAATGGGCATCACCTCTGAAAAACTCACTTACGGCAAACGGGCAGATATATTCTCCACCTTCAGAGGATTGACTTCTGAAGAAAGAGAGGTCCTCAAAAATCAAATACTATGGATCTACGACCAATTCTTAACCAAAGCTGCTGAGGGCAGGAATATGGAGAAGGAGGAAATCCATAAAGTCGGAAAAGGGCGGGTGTGGACCGGACATCAAGCCGAAGAATTGGGTCTGGTGGATGAAATGGGGGGGATTTCTAAAGCCATCAACCTGGCGAAGGATCTGGCCGGTATTCCTGAAGACGAACAGGTTAAGCTTGTGGTCTGGCCTAAAAAAGTGTCTTTCCTCTCGGCCCTGTGGGGAAGGAAAAAAGCCCAAATCTGCTTGCCCCTCAAAGCCAACGCTAAAAAAATCGCCAATTCCCTGGCCGGATTGGAGGGATCAAAAATCTGGGCCATAATGCCCCTGTGGATGGCCGCAGATTAAAATTTGAGCATTGTGCAGTCAGTGTGCCTCCGAAGGCCCCATACTCATCACGCAAATGAGAATGCCTGCGGCTTCTATCAACTCTGAAGATCTTTTTTCATCTGCTCAAATTTTTGCTTGGTGATCTCTCCTCTGGCGTAACGCTTCTTAAGAATCTCCATAGGATCCTCTTGGGAAGGAGGAAGGACTTTTTTTTCTTGACCTGTGATCAGCCTGGCCAGAACAACGATCAGAATAACGATTCCAGCCAAGAATAAAATATAAAAGATCACCATCAGCCACCACCATCCTCCCATATGTGTTCCCCAAAACCACATGGGTACCTCCTGTAGAATTTAGTTTGAATGGAAGCATTTCCAAAACCATGATCAGTATAAATATTTGTACTTATTAAAAGAGGTGAGGGATGGGGGGTGAGGAAGCCCCTGTGAGGACTGAGCGGGCACGGTTCCTCTCCGAAGGAGAGGAGAGTGAAGTCCGAACGGGAGCTGATTTTCCTGATTTGTGGCTTTCCACAAATCAGTGGGGTTCCAAGGGGATATGTCCCTTTGGTCGCAGAGCGGAGGACAAGTCCTCCGCTCGAGAAGGGGAGGCAGGGAGTCCCGATGGAATCGGGGCGAGCGTCGGAAGGGGGAAAGCGGAGCTGTTCCCCCTCCGAGGACTCGCTGGGGAAAATCAGCGTGCTGACGACCCCCCATCCCTCACTCCCTATCACGAAAATAGAAACGCTTACGTTTAAAATTTTCTAAAGCACTCCTCCTTTTTCATCTATAAAATGGGCAAGGCCTTTTATCTCCATGGCATTTTCAATAGGCATAGGAAAACGGACAGATGCCTCTAAAATCACAGATTCTGCAGCTATGCCAATCAGGCTTGGGCTCAAAATCCTGGCTGCGTATGCCCGCTTCGGCCTCTCTTATCTTCTCCATGGCCTTCTCCAGCTCTCCTCCTTCCTTTCTGGAACGGCCCGCCATATCTGATTCCAGATAATGAAGCTGAGTCTCTATCAGCGGAACCTGATGGGTCTTCACAAAAGAAAGGGCGTACAAATCCATCTGGAGGCTGCTTTTGGTTTTTCTATCGGCTTCTTTCTGATCTTTCACTTCAGCGGCCTTGTAATCGATGATCACTGCACCCTCATCACGAAAATCGATCCTGTCCCAGCGGCCGATGAACCTGACTTTGTTAAACTGCCACTTGAAATTCTGTTCAAGAAGAGAAGGAAGACATCCTGAGTTTTCCTGGCGGCGGAAGAACCGCCGCAGTGCCTTCTCTCCAGCCTTTTTCCGCATCTCTTCATGCTCCCGGCTGAGAAAACCCTCGTTGACCCATCTTTTTTCATATTCCCGCAGAACATCGTCTTCGGCTATTTTTCTCCCGGCTTTTCTTTTTTTTAGATAAAAATAAACCACGTTGTGAAGAACCCGCCCAAAAACAAGGGCATGATGAGGAAGAACCGGAATCCTCATGATATGCCGGTACCTGTACTTGAGAGGACAGGTCAGATAATCCTCCACCTGAAAATAGCTCAAGGTCAAAATTTCTCTCTTCCGGGGGGCAGGAATTGTCTGCGGCCGGGAAACAGAAGGAGCGTGCCTTCTGATCTCTTCCAGGGGGGAAGTGCGGAGCACCTCCTGCGGGATTTGATGAAGGTCCAGTGCCTCCAGAACAAAGGGGCTCACTTTTTTCAACCGTTTCAGGCCGTAATCCCTGGACCATGTCAGGTACAGGAGATTTTTGACCCTGGTCATTCCCACATAAAACAGGCGCCGTTCCTCCTGCAAATAATGCTCTCCTTGGGGAAGGGATTCTTTGATGATGGCATCAGGAACAGGAATTTTCTCCTTCCTCTCCCGACCCGGGAATCTGTCTGCAATAAGGCTGACCATGAAGACCAAAGGAAACTCCAGGCCCTTGGCTTTATGAACGGTAAGCACATTGACCGCTTCCTCCTCCAGCTCGGCCTCAGCGGTGGCCGGATTGTCACCCACCTCCTGGAGAAGATCAAGGTGCTGGGCAAAAGAATTTATAGAGTCATCCTCAGTCAGCTCAGAAAAATTTTTCACTTTATCAAAAAAAATGCGGATGTTTTTTATTTTTATCTCATCCTGAAGGGTTCCCCCTTCCACCAGAGATTTCAGATATCCGGTTTTTTCCAGGAAGGAATACAGAACGCGTCCGGCATCCTGAGAACCAGAGAGCTGGACAAAGTAGAGCAAATCATCAAAAATTTTCCTGACTTTCTCCCTGGTGGATGAAGAAATCTCTAGAAGAGACCTGTTTTCAGACATGTCTCTAAAAACTTTATGCAAATGGTAATTTTTCTTGTGAGCATAATTGGAAATGACGGTCATATCATAAGAATCCGCCTGATACACCTCTGAAAGCGCCAGATAAAAAAGACTTTTGCTGTCCTCAAAGTCAGTCAAGGCTTTGATGAAAGAAATAAGGATTTTTACTTCATCCTGAGAATACAATCCTCTGCTTCCTGAGAACCGGAAAGGAATTTCCTTCATGTTGAGGGCCCTGAGAAAAGGATCTGCATCGGCATTTCTCCTGACCAAGATGGCTATGTCTCCGCAGCGGTAACCCTGTTCCAGCTTTTCCTGGATAATCTCAGCCACTCTATCCGCTTCATGAGAGATGGTATCAAACTGGAGGAGTCGAATGCTGCGGCCTTCACTTTCCACTGAAGATTCAAGAATCTTGTCGATATCATACTTGTATTCCAATCTGTTAGGGTTGTTGTTGGTTATAAGCTGGTAGGCAGAATCAAGGACTGCCTGGGTGGAACGATAATTCTTGGTCAGAACGATTTTTTTTGCCTCGGGATAAGATTCCTGGAAATTGAGGATGTTGGTCAACGATGCTCCCCGGAAACGGAAGATGCTCTGGTCGTCATCGCCGCACACAGTCAGATTCTTGTGTCTGGCTGCCAACAATTTAAGAAGTTCGAACTGGATGTAGTTGGTATCCTGGAACTCATCCACCAGAATGTATTTATATTTTTGTTGAAATTCCTTAAGGATGGAGGGATGTTTCCGCAGAACTTCCACTACCAGCAAAACCTGATCTTCAAAATCGATCTTTCCTTCCTTTTTCAGCGAATCCTGATACGCCCGGTACAGTTCAGCCATCTCCAGATGTTTCAAAGCCTTTTCTTTCTCCACTTCATCGGCGGCTTCTTCGGTCAGCTTCTGGGAGTATTCAAGGTATTCCCGGGGATGGATATCTTCCTGCTTCAGCCTCTTGATGGCTGCCAGGAGTTCCTGGATATATTTGGTGGGAGAACTCAATGGTCGATAATAATTCAAAGGAAACTGAAACAGATGTTCCCTGAAAAAAATGGCCTGCTCCACCTCATCCAAAAGTTTGAAATCAGGAGGATAACCTATCTCTATGCCATAATTTCGCAGCACTCTCTCGCCGAAGGAATTGAAGGTGCTGATTTCCACGAATGAGTAACTGTAGGGGGTCAGAAGATCCACTCTTTCCTCCATCTCGTTGGCCGCTTTTTCAGTAAAGGTTACAGCCAGGATTTCTTCAGGTTTAGCCAGTTTGGCAGCAATAAGGTAGGCAATGCGGTGGGTGATGACTTTTGTTTTCCCGGTTCCTGCTCCGGCTATTATCAAAAGAGGACCTTCTCCATGGATAACAGCCTCTTTCTGGGCGGGATTCAGCCCATCCAGTAAGTGATGGTGATTTTCCTCGGTGGATAGACGATGCATAAAATAAATTGGTTAAGGGATTATTTTTCTTTTTTTATGATGACCATTTCACCTGGTTTCATATACCAAAGCTCTTCTCTGGCTTTCATCTCCACAGCCTTGGGATTTTCCTTCAGCTCCTCCACTTCTCTTTCCATCTGGCTCCTTTCCTTCTCCAGAGCCTCTATTTCCTGAACCAGGGCCTGGTATTTCTTTCTCGACCGATACATCTCGATCAAACCGTTTTTACCGAAAAAAGAGGCGATCAGCAGGATGAAGAAAAGCAATCCTAAAGCCACCACCAGCAGCCTTTTGCGGAAAAGACTTTTGGATTTTTCTTCCTTTCTCCTCAAGAGAGAGCCTCCACTCCACACTTCATGAGATTCTGTAACTCTTTTTTGGCTCCTGCTTCTCCGTAACAACGGATAAGAGGCTCTGTGCCTGAAAACCGGAATAGAATCCAGTCATCATCGCTGAAATCCAATTTCACTCCATCTATGGTTTCCACGTTGAGAACCTTCCGGTCTGCGAATTTAGAGGGAGGATGTTTTATCAACCTTCTCAGCTTCTTCTCATTTTTAGAATTCAAAGAGATCATCCTCTGTTTGCCCACTCTCTTTCCGTAATTTCGGAAGAGATCATCTATCTGCTGGGAAAGGCTTTTCCCTGAAGCAGCCATCATCTCTGCAACCAAAAGACCGGCATAGATACCATCCTTCTCCGGAAGATGACCTTTTATGGCCATGCAGGCACTCTCTTCTCCTCCGAAGATTATTTTTTTCTTTAAAAAAAGATCAGCAAGATACTTGAATCCCACAGGAGTTTTAAACACAGGGAGATCATACCGGCGGGCAATGCGGTCCACCAAATGAGTGGTGGCTACAGAGCGGGCCACTCCTCCCCTCCAATTTTTCTTGGAAACAAAATAGTCCAACAACAAAGACAATATGAGGTTCTGGATGATGAAATTTCCTTTTTCATCCACCACTCCGAAACGATCGCCATCAGCATCAGTAGCGATTCCAAGATGGCATTTCTCCTGTTTGACCAGCTTCTTCAGCTCTGCCAGGTTTTCCTCAGAACAAGAAGGAGTGATCCCCCCAAAATAAGGATCGATATAACCGTGAATCTCTTCCACAGGAATGTGGTTTTCCTCTAGAATCTCATCAAGATATTCGCGGCTGGTTCCATACAGCAAATCCACCGCCACCTTGATTTTGGACTTTCTTATGAGGTCAAAGTCAATTTTCTTCTGGATAAAATTCAAATAATCCTCTTGAAGATCAATCTCTCCCACATACTCAGCCTTTGGATAATAAGGACAATGAGAGCTCCCGTTAAGCAACTGCTTTATTTCTTTTTCTATCTTGTCTGTTTCTTCGGGAAGGGCAGGGGCTCCTGTTTCGGTGTTGAATTTAAGGCCATTGTACTCGGGGGGATTAAAAGAAGCAGTAAAGTTTATCCCTCCCTGAGCTTTTCTCTTTATCAACTGGTAAGACTGCGCTTGGGAAGGGGCATCTCTTTCTGAGATAAAAACATGTATCTGGTTGTGGGATAGAACCTTGGCCGCCTCAAGAGCGTATCTTTCTGAAAGAAAGCGGGTGTCATAATTGACAATAACCGATATTTTTTTCCCGGGAAATTTCTTGTTCAGATGATTGGCTATAGCCTGCACCACCACTCTCACATTCTGGAAAGTGAACTCCTCCCCCATCACAGCCCGCCACCCTGAAGTACCGAATTTGATCATCTCTTTTTTTTCAAAATTAACACAAGAACAAAGGAAAAGCAACCTGCCCCTGCTCAGAAGTAATATTTACAAAACCGTGATCAGTATAAATATTTATACTGACGACCCCCCTCCCTCACCCCATATCACAGCAATGGAGATTTTTCCAGCTCCGGGCATTGACACACTGTGTCATCTCTTTTAACTTAATGAGCATGGCCCGGATCAGATTCCGACTTCTTGGGGGCATATTCCTCATTTCCTCGGCAACTCTCTGTCTGGAGATATCGCTAACCAGATATTTTTCTATTTCCCAGCAGTACCATTTTGCTTTCTGGGTGGTGAGTATCGCTTTCCTGGGCTACGGGGCAAGCGGTTCCTTTCTGGCTCTCCTGAAAAACCTTAAATCCTTTGATCAAAACAATTTTTTGTCCACTACCTCTCTGCTCTTTTCCATGACCATCCTGCTGAGTTTCCTGGGCTGCAATGCTGTTCCTTTTGATTTCATAAATCTCGCCTGGAACAAAGATCAGATTTACCTGGTGCTGCTCTACTATTTTCTCCTCAGTGTTCCCTTTTTCTTTGCCGGCCTGACCATTTCTTTTGCTATTGCCCGGCTCCCTGTCTTTGTAAACAAAATATACTTTTCTGACCTGCTCGGAGCTGGAATGGGCACTCTTCTATCCTTGTTTGTCTTTCTTCCCCAGGGAGATAGAGGAGTCATGATCCTCATTTCTCTTTTGGCGCTGGGAGCATCGTTTCTTTTTTCCATGAACCGATCCCTGATATTCAGATTATCGGTTTTCGCCCTTGCTGCCGCAGAAGCGGGCCTCTTCATCTGCTCCCCCTCCTGGCTGAGTTTCAGGATTTCCCCTTTCAAAGACCTCCCTGTGGCTCTGAAATATCCTCATGCCCAACTCCGCTTCACAAAATGGAATGCTATTTCAAGAATTGATGTCCTGGAATCGCCAGCGGTGAGGTATGCCCCAGGATTAAGCC
Organism: Candidatus Aminicenantota bacterium; assembly: GCA_046538375.1. GTDB lineage: Bacteria > Acidobacteriota > Aminicenantia > Aminicenantales > Aminicenantaceae > JBKHJA01. The sequence continues at coordinate 2,472 of JBKHJA010000021.1, read as the reverse complement.
TTCTGTATCAACAGCCTTTACCTGACCAGTTGGGCCTCACCACCGATGGAGGAGAGCTCACTGCCATCACCCGCTTCAGTGACTCCCATCAAAACAGTTTGCGTTTCCTTTCTTTTCTCCCTTCTTCTCTGGCTTACTCCTTTGTCAACAATCCCCGTACTCTTATTATTGATCCCAAGGGAGGAGTGGATGTCCTGGCCGCGGTCGCTTTTCATGCCCCTTCCATAAAAATCGTTGAAAGCAATCCTCTTATTGTCAACATTCTCCATGACCATCTGGCCTCTTTCAGCGGCCATCTGTATCAAAGAAAAAACATACAGGTGACCACAGCCTTCAACAGGGCAGCTATCCAAAAAGAAAAGAAAAAATATGACCTGATCGTGTTTTCTCTTTCTGGGGTCTTTGGTTCCTCCAGCACAGGTTTGTACGGATTTGGTGAAAACTATCTCTACACCCTGGACTCATTTGAACAAATCTTAAACCGGATGTCTCCGCAGGGAATAGTCAGCATGAGTTTTTACCTTCTTCCCCCTCCCCGGCAGGAAATCAGAATTTTGGCCACCTGGATAGAAGCCCTGAAAAGGAGAGGCATAAACCCTGTCTCTCATCTGGCGGCCATCAGAAGCTGGGGAACCATCAGCTATTTCATCAAAAAAAGCCCTTTTCTGGAGGAAGATATCCAGAAGCTAAAAAATTTTGTGGACAAACGCCTTTTTGATCTGGTCTATTATCCGGGAATCAAAGCGGAGGAGGCCAATCTTCATAATCGATTCCAAAGTCCTCTCTACTATGATCTCACCCAGAAACTTTTGACTTCTGCCAACAGGAAGGATTTCTATGAAGATTACCTGTTCGATATACGGCCGGTCACCGATGACAGCCCTTTCTTCTATAACTTTTTTAAAATTAATAAATTAAAATCAACATACAAAGCATTCGGCCGCAAGTGGCTTCCTTTTTTGCGGGGAGAATTCCTGGTGTTCCTGCTCCTCCTCCAGTCTGTTTTGACTGCCTTTGTCCTGATTGTGCTGCCTCTTTTGGTCTCCCGGAAAAAAAGTCCGGGAAAAAAGTCTCTTCCCCAGGTGTTTTTCTATTTCGGCCTTATCGGTTTGGCCTTTATGTTTGTGGAAATCACCTTTATCCAAAAATTTATCCTGTTTCTGGGACATCCTCTCTATTCCGTATCGGTTATTATCGCCTCACTTCTTATCTCCTCTGGATTGGGCAGTCTTTTCTCCAAGAAACTTCTGGGTCAAAAACTCAAACGGAATCTCGCTGGTGCTCTCTTTCTCTGCGCAGGTCTTATTTTTGTTTACCTGCTTCTTATCCCTCTCTTTTACCAAAATTTCATGGGAGCCAGCCTTCTTCCGAAGATCATCCTGACGTTTTCAGCCGTTTTCCCCCTGGGATTCCTGATGGGATTCCCTTTTCCTTCTGGAATACGGCTGCTGGAACAAGGAAAGAAGCAAATCATTCCCTGGGCTTGGGCAACGAATGCGTTTTCATCTGTGGTCAACTCCGTCTCCGCGTTGATGATTGCTTTTTGGGGGGGGTACAATCTGGTTTTGATGCTGGCGGCAGGAGGATATTTTCTAGCTGTCCTTTTCCTGGGCTTCTCCGATCATGGGCACAAAACGAACCCCTAAAATATGCTCCACATCAGGCTTCCCGTTTGTTTTGGTGATCAGGGTGAGAGTCTGAAAATAAAGAGTGCTTCCCAATGGAATGATCAGCCGGCCTCCTTCCTTGAGCTGTTTGAGGAGAGGAGGAGGCACATGGTTGGCCGCACAGGTCACTATGATAGCGTCAAAAGGAGCATGTTCTTCCCAACCAAAATAGCCATCTGCCCATTTGACCTGGACCTGCTGGTAACCGAGTTCTTTCAGTCTTAGGGCAGCTTTTCGGGCCAAATTCTCCCTTATTTCAATGGAGTAGACTTTGTCTGTGAGCTCAGCAAGGACCGCTGCTTGATAACCGGAACCTGTGCCGATCTCCAGGACTTTCTCCCCTTTTTTCAACTGGAGATGCTGGGTCATCAAAGCCACAATATAAGGCTGGGAAATTGTCTGTCCTTCATCGATAGGCAGAGGATGATCTTCATAGGCCTGCCGCCTGTAGGCAGGGCTGACAAAAAGATGACGCCGAACTTCCCCCATAGCCTCTAACACTCTCTTATCTCTTATATCTCTTGCCTTGAGCTGCCTGCGCACCATTCTTCTTCGAAGCCCCGCATACACATCATCCCCTTGACCAAAGGAAAACAGGAAAGCTGAAAGCAAGGCTCCGAGGATAAAAACTAAACCCGGAATTCTTCCTCTTTTCATGACCATCTCTTTTTTTATCCTAAGAAACAAAGAAATCAATGTCAATGTCCAGGCAGTAAGCACTGCAATTTCTGTGATATGCGGTGAGGGATGGGGGGTGAGGAAGCCCCTGTGAGGACTGAGCGGGCATGGTTCCTCTCCACAGGAG
>JBKHJA010000121.1:0-6279 GCA_046538375.1 Candidatus Aminicenantota bacterium | reverse complement strand
TGGCGGAGAGGGTGGGATTCGAACCCACGGTTCCGACATTAATCGGAACAGTCGCTTAGCAGGCGACCCTGATCAGCCACTCCAGCACCTCTCCTCCGGTTAATGAAATCCTTGTTATTTTAACATTTTTTAAACGAGAGGCAAAATTTCGCCCTCACCTCGTAAGCATCTCTGTTTCCGTGATAGGGGGTGAGGGATGGGGGATCGTCAGCACACTAATTTTCCCCAACCCTCACTCCCTAAAATAAGTATTTATAATCATCACCATTTTGGAGATACTTTCCTATCCACAGTGGCACTCACTCATCTGTTGGTGGTGAGGAAACGGAGGGAGAGGGATTCGAACCCCCGTCACGATTTCTCGTGAAGCGGTTTTCAAGACCGCCGCCTTCAGCCACTCGGCCATCCCTCCGCGGGTGTTTTTATTCTATATTTGCTGGCAGAACCTGGCAAGGGTTTAAAACCGCTCAGGATATTCTTTCCCGGCCGTCCATGTACGGCCGAAGGGCCTCAGGAATAACCACAGAGCCATCTTCCTGCTGACAGCTTTCCAGGATGGCGCCCACAGTCCGCCCTAAGGCCACTCCTGATCCGTTCAGGGTGTGGACGAATTCAGGTTTGGCGTTGACATCTCTTCTGAAACGAATATCCGCTCTCCTCGCCTGGAAGTCTTCGCAGTTGGTGCAGGAGGAAATCTCCAGGTATTTTTTTTGATAGGGCATCCAGAGTTCTAAATCATAGGTTTTTGCTCCGGCAAATCCTAAATCCGCTGTACAGAGGGTAACCACCCGGTAGTGCAGTCCCAATTTCTTCAACACTTCTTCCGCATCCACGGTCATCCTTTCCAGCTCCTGGTAAGAATTCTCAGGTAACGAAAAAGTCATCAGCTCCACTTTGTTGAACTGATGCTGGCGGATGAGCCCTCTGATATCTTTTCCGTAGGAGCCGGCTTCGCTCCTGAAGCAGGGAGTGTAAGCCACGAATCTCTGGGGGAGACTGCTGGCCTCGAGAATTTCTTCCCGGTACAGGTTGGTCAAAGGAACCTCAGCCGTGGGGATCATGTACCAGGGATATCCTCTCAGCTTGAAAAGGTCTTTCTCGAATTTGGGCAGATTGCCCGTCCCTACCAAGCTTTCCCTGTTGGCGATAAAAGGCGGAAGAACTTCCTTATACCCTCTCTCTTTGGTGTGAATATCGAGCATGAAGTTGATAAGAGCCCTTTCCAGTCTGGCTCCGTCTCCGTAATAGACGGCAAAACGGGAGCCGGCTATCCTGGCCGCCTGTTCAAAATTCAATATACCCAGCCTTTTTCCTATTTCCCAATGAGGCTGGAGGGTGAAAGAAAATTCTGGTTTTTCGCCGAACCGGCGCATTTCCACATTGTCTTCAGGTCCCTGTCCCTCGGGCACAGAGGGATGAGGAACATTGGGAACGGCCAGCAGAATCTCTTCCAGCTTTTTGTCCGTTTGTTTAAATTCATCTTCCAGCCTTTTAATGTCCCTGGAGACTCGGCTCATCCCGGAAATAAGAGAGGAGGGATCCTTTCCTTCTTTTTTCATCTGACCGATGCGCTGAGATGTCTTATTCTTTTTATGACGGAGTTTCTCCACCCTCTGCAGGTATGTCTTTTTCTGCTTATAAAGCTCAACCAGCTCTTCAAAATTGATGTCTACACCGCGAGCCCTGGTCTTTCTGGTGACATGATCCAGATTATCTATGATGAACTTCACATCCAGCATGCCGCAGATTATAACACAACACACTCTTCAGTGTCAGTCCCCCGTTTTCTATTGACTCCAGAAAAGGTTTAAAATATAGTTAGTTGAGGATGAAAAGACATAAAGCTTTGAAAAAAGAGAGAACAGCCCCGGCAAAAAAAAATCGAAAAGGCTATATCCAGATTTATACAGGAAAAGGAAAGGGGAAAACCACCGCTGCTCTGGGCCTGGCCCTTCGAGCCTTCGGTCATGGATACAGAGCTTTCATAGGCCAATTCCTCAAAGGGCAGAACTATGGAGAACTCAAGGCCGTAGAGAAGCTTTCTCCGCTGATCACCATCAAACAGTTTGGAAGAAAAGGCTTTATTCATGTGACCAAAAACCCAGATGAGGAGGACATAAAAAGAGCTAAAAAAGGACTGAATAAGTGCCTTGAAGCCATGCTTTCTAGAAATTACAAGATCATCATTCTGGATGAAATCAATGTAGCGGTCTATTTTAACCTCCTGACGGAAAAGGAAATCCATGATTTTCTGGACCAGAAGCCAGATGATGTGGAAATCGTTCTCACCGGAAGATATGCGCCCGCCTCATTCATAAAAAGGGCCGATTTGGTGACAGAAATGAAGGAAAAAAAGCATTATTATGCCAAGGGAGTCCGTGCTCGAGACGGCTTTGAAAGATAGGAGCATGCACAAAGAGAAATTTGAAAAACTGGTGGAAGACGCGCTGGCAGAACTTCCCCAGAAATTCAAAAAATATCTCCAAAACCTGGCGGTTATGGTGGAAGAAAAACCTTCTCCGGAAGTGTACAGGAGAACAGGAGGGTCAGTGTTCAGCTCTGTGTTGGGGCTCTACCACGGAGTTCCCCTCAAACATAGGGGCCCTTTTTACGGAAACATTCCTCCCGACGTGATCACCATCTATCAAAAACCGATCGAGGCCATATGCCGTTCGGATGAAGAGATAAAAAGAAAAGTCAGAGAAGTTGTTCTCCACGAAATCGGCCACTATTTTGGCCTGAGCGATAAAGAATTGAAGCAAATCGAAGAGTCTTAAACAAGTCATCCTCAATATTAATGCCAAACAAGGAGGTCAAGCCGTGGAAACTGATTTTAAAGGCATCTTCGCCGCCCTGACCACTCCCTTTATAGAAGGCGAAATATCTGTTGATAAATTTAAAGACAATATCCAGAAATACAATGCCTTTCCACTTTCGGGCTATGTGGTCCTGGGTTCCACCGGAGAAGCCGTATATCTAACAGATGAAGAATCGCGTAAGCTTGTCCAGACCGCAAAAGAATGGTCCTCTCCAGAAAAGAAGATCATGGCAGGAACAGCTAGAGAATCAACAAAGATCACTCTGGATTTCACCAACCAGATGGCTGACCTGGGTATTGATGCAGCCATGATCCGACCCCCCAGTTATTTTAAGCCTCATATGGGAGGAGAAGCTCTGAAAAAGCACTATTTGACCATTGCCGACCAGGCCAAAATCCCCTTTTTTATCTACAACATTCCCCAGTACACCGGAATTTTCGTGGACAGTGAACTTGTTTCAGAGCTTTCCCGACATCCCCGTATCATAGGCCTGAAAGACAGTTACGGAGATCTGTCTTCCGCCTCAGAGCTGGCCGCTCAACTGGATTCCGGCTTCTCCATCCTCCTGGGCGCCGGAAGTTCCCTGCTTTCGGGCTTGATTATGGGCGCAAGCGGGGGGATCTTGAGGCTGGCTGATATAGCCCCAGCCCAGTGCATAGAGCTTTACGAACTTTTCTCAGCCGGAAAAATAGCCAAAGCCCGGAAGATCCAGCAAGACCTGATTCCGCTCAACAAAGCCATCACCCAATCCTTCGGCATTCAAGGACTCAAATATGCTCTCGATTTAGCCGGATATTATGGCGGGCTTCCCAGGCTGCCTCTTCTTCCCCTCCACCAGGAAGGAAAAAAAGAAATCCAGAATATTCTGGATCACCTCCATCTTCTGGAAAGAAAACCCACATGAAAAAAAGCCGCCGGATTTTCCTCAAAAACATACTCTGCGGAGCGTTCTCTGCTTCTCTAATCCCCGCAGGATATCTTAAAGGCGTCCATAAAACAGAACAGCGGATAAAAAAAGGCCCTATGTTCTACCGCCGCCTGGGAAGGACCAATCTTTCGATATCAGAGATCTCCCTGGGAGGAAGCCCCCTCCCTTCCTGGGCCGTTCTCCTTGAAGCCGTCAACAGAGGCGTCAACTACATCGATACCTCTGAATCCTACCAGAACGGAAACAGCGAACGCCAGATAGGCCGTTTGTTCAAACAGATAGGAAGAGAAAAAGTCCAGGTGGGAACAAAATTCCACCTGAGAAGAAACTGGAGTGAGGAGTCCATCCTCAATTCAGTCCACCACAGCTTGAGAAGGCTCCAGACAGACTACATCGATGTTCTCCTTATTCACGGCGCCAGTAGCGCTGAGCAGCTTACCGACGAAAGAGTTCTCTCTGCCTTGGAGAAGTTAAAAAAGGAAGGAAAATATAGATTCCGGGGTCTTTCCTGTCACCGGAACCACCATGAAGTGGTAAAAAAGGCGGTGGACTGCGGTTATTATGACATGATCCAACTGGCTTTCAACGTCTTCGATATTCAAGAACCGAAAGAAGAAACCCGGCTCTTCGATGATTATCTCGGAGAATCAGGAATCAGACCACTCCTCAAACTGGCCAGCGCCCATGATATGGGAATAATAGCCATGAAAACCCTTAAGGTGGGGGGCAGAAAACAGAATCTTGAACCATACAAGACAGGTGAGACGACCATACACCAGGCCATGCTGAAATGGGTTCTTGAAAACAAGAACGTCTCCTCTGCAGTGATAGAGATGTTATCCTTCGGCCAACTGGAGGAAGACCTGGCTGCGGTGGGGAGCGTTCTCTCTGTCCAGGAAAGACAAAATCTCTTCCGCCATGTTGCAGAAAACTCTGGACATTACTGTCACCTGTGCGGGTGCTGTGAAGAGCAGTGCCCTCAGGATATCAAAACCACCTCTATTCTCCATTGTCTAACCTACTATGAAAGCTACCACAAGAGAATTTTAGCCAGAGAAGCTTACTCCCGTCTGAATCCTTCTCAAACCGCGGTTTCATGCCAAAACTGCGGCCGATGCGAACAGGCCTGTCCCTATGGAGTGGCTGTCCGGGATAAAATCCGCGAAGCCCATTCCAGGCTGGGATGATGGGTCGGAATCAAGATCAGGCCTTTTATGTTAAAAAGGACCGTGCACCTGGTTTCGACTACCCCTTACCTGCGTTACCCATGCAGTTAACTCAGGCCAGGCTGTCCTGCAGCACACAAGACTCATCTGCTGCCGCTGCTACCTCCCGGTCCTGACGGGGTTCACAGAGAGCTTATTGCACAGGGCCCAAACCGTCAACATCACTTGCACAGGCACTGGCCAGACAAGGCACAGCCTCCACCAGGAATTCGACCCCACTGTAGCGGATTGTGGGTTACAGGGCACCGCTAGCTCCCCATCTAGCACGGTCCGTATATGTCATCTTCTCCTTGTTTCTCACTGGCCTTTCATCTACGGCATCCAGAAAATCCTAACTTTATCCTTGATATTTGTCAACTCGGCACATCCTCCTTCGGAAGCCTTTCCAAAACCGTTATAAGCATAAAAATCTATATTACTGAAAAAGAAATACCTCCTTCCATGAAGTTGACAAAAAAAAGATTGAACTGCTATCATAAGGCAGGAGAAAAAAATGTTCTTTTTTTGGGATTACACTTTTTTACTCCTCATACCTCCTCTCATTCTGGCCCTCTATGCCCAGCAAAAAGTCCGCGGCACCTACAAGGAATACAGCACCAAGCTGGCTTCATCCCGCATATCTGGCGCTGAAATGTGCCGTCGGATACTGAACATGAGCGGGGCCCAGGTGAAGGTGGAAAAAACAAAAGGCCAACTGACTGACCACTATGACCCCCGCAAAAGGGTCCTCCGCCTCTCAGAGGGCGTGTATGGGAGCAGTTCATTGGCTGCTCTGGGCATCGCTGCCCATGAGACCGGCCATGCTCTTCAGCATCATAGAGGCTATTTTCCTCTTCAGCTCAGGAACGCCGTCTATCCTGTAGCCAGCTTTGGTTCTTCTTTAGCTTTCCCCATCTTCTTCATAGGATTTATCTTCAGCAGCCAGGGTCCCAGCATATTGATGGACATAGGGATATTCCTTTTTGCCGGAGCCGTGGTTTTCAGCGTCCTCACCCTTCCTGTTGAATTCAATGCCTCCAACCGGGCCCTGGTTCTTCTCCAGCAAGGGGGATACCTCAAAAAGGATGAGCTTTTGAAGGCCCGCAGGGTTCTTTCTGCCGCTGCTTTAACCTATGTGGCGGCCACAGCTATGGCAGCCGTCCAGCTTCTGCGGCTTTTCCTGCTGAGAAGCTCGCGCCGATAAATTAAACCTCCGCTTTTTTCCCTTTAGGGAGTTCTTCTCCCTTTCATATTTCTCTTTTTTTCCTGGCTGGAAGCATCCCCAAAACCGTGATGATTATGAATACTGATTGTAAGGGGTGAGGGA
>JBKHJA010000120.1:0-6445 GCA_046538375.1 Candidatus Aminicenantota bacterium | reverse complement strand
TTGACTTTGGGTGATAAGCGTATTATGTTCATGGACAGTCAGAAAGGAATAAAAGATGTCCAGAATAAAAAGATTCGGAGTTTCCCTGGAAGCGGAGCTTTTAGAAAAATTCGATGCGCTTGTAGAAAAGGCCGGATACACCGCTCGATCAGAAGCCATTCGAGACCTTATAAGAGGGCGGTTGGTGGAAGAGGAGTGGAAGGAGGAGAAGAAGGAGACAGTGGGCATCCTGGGGCTTGTGTACAACCATGAAATAAGAGATCTGCCTGAAACTTTAACCAAAATCCAGCACCAGAACATCCAGGTGATTGTTTCCACCACTCATATCCATCTTGACCGGCACAACTGTCTGGAAGTCATCGTCATGAAAGGACAAAGTTCCTTGATCAAAAACATTGCCCACCAGCTTATAAGCACCCGAAGCGTAAAACACGGGAAACTGATCATGACCACCACCGGAACGGATATAGTGTGATGTCATAGGTTGAGTTTTTCTATTTTTTTAATTCTTCACGAACCGGTGAATCTACAGATGCAGGATTTATTCTTTCCCCAATAAACCGTCATCATCAAAAATTAAACTTTTTACTCCTACCCAAGAAGCATCTTTTTTCTGGTGATGATCATGAGAGCAGATTGAGCATGGGTGGCGCAGCACAGGGGCTCCCATCACCCGCAGCTTCTCAAGATGAGATTATTGACTAAGTTCTTTCATACTGGTTAAAAGAGGGGACGGATGGGGATGTGCCGTGACAGGGCCCATACTCATCCTGAAAAAAATGAAAATCTCCATCCAATTCGTTCTTGTCAATTGCCCCAAAAAGTGTTACTATAATAAAAGCCGTAACACCACAATGTTGGAGGACATAATGAAAAACAGGCTGCTGGTATTCATAATGCTCATAATGGCGTGCATAGTGGGCGCTTTTGCCCTTCCTGAAAAATCAGAGAATGAGCAAAAAAAGAAGGAAAAATCAGACTTTCACCCTCACGAAGAGGTGGTGGTTACAGCCACAGCCACCCGAAAAGCGGTCCAGGATTGTTCGGCCGCGGTGAGTGTGGTCAGAGCAGAGGATATAAAAGCCGTCTGGGCCAGCAATGCGCTGAATCTTTTGGGGGTTTTGCCGGGAATATTTATCCAGAGAACGGGAGATTTTGGCCGGGCTGATGTGGGTATCAGAGGCATCGGGCAGAGAGGCCGAAGGATAACCATTCTTATCGATGGCCGGCCCGAGAAGATGGGTCTTTACGGCTGTACAATAACCCATGCTTTCCCTGTTGACAACGTGGAAAGGATCGAAGTGGTCAGAGGCCCTTCTTCTGTTTTATACGGGTCGGAAGCTATGGGAGGAGTGGTCAATATTTTAACCAGGACACCAGAGGAGGGCTTTGAGACGGATTTTTCTGCATCCTACGGAAGTTTCAACACCCACCAGCTCAACTTGCGTCATGGGGGCAAACTGGGAAAATTCGGCTATTATTTCACTCTTGACAGACGAAAAAGCGACGGCCACCGTCAGAACTCAGGCTATAAAGGCACTGCTCTTACCGGAAAATTGAACTACAATTTTTCCTCTCACTTCCAGCTAATCTTTCAGGGGAAGTATTTTAAAGGCAATAAACATGAAGCAGGTCCTCTGTCTCTCCCCCTTTATGAGTATTGGAATGACTATGAGAGAGGAGCGGTGGATTTGACTTTGAAGGGGAAGGGAAAAAGTGATGAGTTTTACCTGAAGGTTTATCGGAACTTCGGTCATCATCAATTCTCAGACGGCTGGCATTCCAGGGATTATGTCAACGGGGGGATTTTCCGCTGCACCAGCCGCATGTTTCAAAATAACGAGCTTACTCTGGGCGCAGATTACAGGATGCTGGGAGGGAAGAGCTATAACTGGCCCAAGGGAAGTTGGACAAAAAACGAAACAGCCCTTTTTATCCAGGATGAATATGTGCTCAAAAGAAGATGGATCCTTTCCGCTGGGCTCCGCCTTCACCGGGATTCTCTTTACGGGTTGGAAGTTTGTCCTCACTGGGGAGTGGTATTTAAAGCAAGCGAAAAGACCACACTGAGGGGAGCAGTTAACAAAGGATTTCGCTCTCCCCAGCTAAATGAACTGTATATGTTCCCTCCAGCAAATCCAGACTTGGAGCCAGAGAGAATGTGGAATTTTGAGGTGGGCTGGCAGCAGGAAATCAGCCCGGGGTTGAGTGTTGGGGGGGCTGTTTTTCGCATGAGAGGTTCCAACTTTATTGCCACAGGATTCAATCCTTCTCCACCTCCGGAGTTTAAATTTCTCAATACAGGGGAATTCACTTTCTGGGGCGCGGAGCTGGATTTAAGAGCAGATATCTGTGAGAGCCTCACCGCCTCTCTTTTTTACACCTACCTTGATCCTGGAGAGAAGACCCGAGGAAGAGCGGGTCAAAAGTGGGACTTTGCTTTGAGGTTCCAAAAAAATTCGATATTTGCTTCTCTCCGCGGCCAATATGTCAGGGATTATTTTGCCGGTGATTTTTCGCGAAGTCCCCTCCCCTCTTACTTTCTCCTCAACTCCAGAATGGACATAAAAATACTTTCCTTTGCGGACCTTTTACTGGATGTGAACAATATTTTAAACACAGATTACCAGATTTATGTTGATCTTCCGGGAATGGCTGCAGGAGTTTATCCCATGCCCGCAAGGAGCTTCAATGTGGGCTTGAGGATCAAACAGTGAAATATTCTGGCCGGGACCTTTTGGGGGGAGCCCTTTTTCTGGCTCTGGCTCTTGTGTTCCCCATCCTTTTCCATGCTGCGGGATTGGGGAGTGCCTTCTTGCCCATGTTCTATCCTATTCTTATGGCTGGATTCCTGGTGGCTTTACCTGTGGCCGCAGCGGTTGGATTTCTGGCGCCCATCACCTCTTCACTGCTCACAGGCATGCCGCCGCTTTTTCCTCCTGTAGCCCTGATCATGATGGCAGAAGGTGTGGTGCTGGGAGCAGGACCAGCTATTCTTTATCAAAAGCATAAACTCAACCTGTGGCTCACTCTGGCTGTGACCATAGCGGCCGAGAGGCTGGTTCTTCTGGCAGCCGTGGTTCTTTCAGCCCGGTGGCTGAGGCTTCCGGAAGGTGTTTTGGGTTTGGCCTCTCTTGTCCGCAGCATGCCAGGAGTGGTGCTTCTTTTTATCCTGATTCCCCCCCTGGTGAAAAAGCTTGAGGAAAGGATGCAGTGGCAGCCGCATATGGAATAATTTCCAGGAGATAATGCTGATGAATAAAAGAGAGTTTTTTGACCAGATGGCTTCCCAGTGGGAAAATGATCACCAGAAAGAGGAGGAGATAGAGAAGCTGGAGAGGCTGTTTGGGAATTTCCGTCTCTCCGCAGGAAGCGCTGTTTTGGATGTGGGATGCGGGACAGGCAGGTTGGTGCCTTATTTGAGAAGGGAAGTGGGAGAGAAAGGGCTGGTGGTGGAGTCTGACTTTTCAGCGGAAATGCTGAGAACAGCCCGCAGGAAATATCCCCAAAAAAATCTCTTCTACATCCATGCCGATGCCCAAATAGCGCCCTTAAAGGAAAACATTTTTGATGCCGTCATCTGTTTTGCCCTTTTTCCCCATCTTCCCAGGAAAAAAAGGGCTCTTGAGGAGTTCCGCCGTATCCTGAAGCCGGGAAAACCCCTGTTCATCGCCCATCCCATGAGCCGGGAAGAACTCAACCAATATCACACCCAGGTCAAAGGACCTGTGAACCAGGATATCCTGCCTGATCAACAAACGATGGAAATGCTTTTCGGGGAGGCTGGCTTTTGTGATTTGGTCATAAAAGATGAGCCCTCTTTTTATCTGGCCCAGGCCAAGGCATGATGTCCTTTTTTACAACTGGCGATCAGAATCCCAAAAAGAGATTTGTTCATCAACTGGACCCGCGGGTGAAACTCATTTCTTTCTTCACCCTGGGATTGGCCGCCGTTTTCACTCCTTCCCGCTGCTTCCTCAAGTTCATGGGCTACTTTTTGATGCTCCTGATCCTGGTCGTTGTTGACCGCATTCCCGTAAAAGAGGTGGGAAAAAGAATGGCTTTAATCTTACCCCTTTTATTTTTTTTGGCTTCCTCTGTTCTTCTTTTCGGGGGGGAGAAGTTCTCTCAGGATCTTATGATCATCTGGAATCTGTTCATAAAGTCATTTCTTATTTTCCTTTCTCTTGCGGTTTTGAGCCTGACCACAGAATTTCATCATCTGGTCAAAGCCCTGGAGCTTTTAAGAATTCCCCGCCTGATTCCTGCGCTTCTTTTTTTTGCCCACCGCTACAGTTTCCTTTTCAGCCAGGAAGGACAAAGAATGCTCAGAGCCAGAGAATCACGCCGTTTCGGCAGGAAAAAAAAGATGGCAGAGATTAAATTGTTTTCCCGCCTTCTTTCTCCTCTCTTTTTCCGCACTTTCTCCCGAAGCGAGAGAGTCTATGCGGCTATGCTCTCGCGGGGATATGAAGGGAAAATTCAGACTATGAGTTTTTTGAGCCTGGGAACCAGAGACATTTTGTTCATTTTTTTCTTTTTCTCAATTTTAGTGTTTATATGGGTTTGGCCGTGAAAGAAAATGTAGTTGAAGTTGAACATTTGAGCTATTCTTATCCTGATAAGACTTTAGCTCTCAAGGATGTGAGCTTTTCTGTCGCCAAAGGGGAAGTGTGCGGCATAATCGGTCCTAACGGGGCCGGGAAATCCACTTTGCTGCTTCATCTGAATGGAATCCTCAGAGGAGAGGGAAAGGTAAAAATCCTGGGACAGCGGATTTCCAGAAAAAACATCAAAAAAATCCGTTCAAAAGTGGGGATGGTGTTCCAGGATCCCCATGATCAGCTCTTTATGCCCACAGTGTTTGACGATGTGGCTTTTGGTCCTTTGAATATGGATTGGGATGAGACAGTGGTTAAACGTCGAGTGGAGTCAGTGCTCGACGATATGCAGCTCCGGGATTATGAGAGAAAGCCGCCTTATCATTTGAGCTTAGGGGAGATGAAGAAGGTTAGTCTGGCCGCAGTGCTGGTCTTGAAGCCTGAAATTCTCATCCTGGATGAACCCACCATCTCCCTTGATCCGGGAACGAGAAGGTCATTTATCCATATTCTGGAAGAGATAAAAGGAACAAAAATTATCGCCACCCATGATTTGGATTTGGTGTACGAGATTTGTTCCCGTGTTCTGCTGATAGATAAGGGTGAACTGGCAGCAGAAGGGAAGGCAGAAAATATATTGAGGGATAGAAAGCTTCTGGAGGGGCACCGCCTCGAGATTCCATCGTCTCTGCTCCTGGCTGAGGCCGGGAGTTGAAATAAAAAGAGAGGCTGTCCCTTTTCCGGAGAAAAGCGGACAGCCTGGTAAAGGGGATGAATTAAAGGGTTAGGGGATATATTTGAAAACCCTCTAAAAAAGGAGGGGCAAAAAGAAGGAGTAATTTGGACTGATTGGCTTTCATGATCTTTCCATCTCTTCCACATACATATACGGATGAAGTTCCAAAAAAGTTGCTTATTTTTTAAGAAAGGAAATACTGGGCCTTAGAGTTTCTGTTTGATAAGAGAATGGCCGTTCATTTATTCCTTAGGGAAATACTTCACGCCTTTCATATTCTTAAAATCTGAATCCTGAGTCCAGAGTACAGCATCAAATTCCTTTTTTGTTGCCAGAATAATACTGTCAGCCATCGGAAGATTATGCTCTAAACTTAATTTTGAGGCAGCAATCGCCAGCGGGGGAGTGAGATCCACCACTGTTCCTTTTTGCATGGCAACCACCGCTTGTAGGGCTTCATTCTCCCTGGATTCTCGAAGAACTACCTTGAAAACCTCATATATGGTTACTGTTGGAACAACGAGCGAAGCCGTATCTTTCAAAGGGATTAAAAAGTGCTTGGCACTAGGCTCATCTGCGAAATATGCAAGCCAACCAGAAGAATCTACGATATTCATACTCTATCTTCTTCTCGTTTGAAGTCAGTATTTATTCCTTTTAGGAATCCGCGAAGCTCTTTAATATCCCGTTCCGGGATAAGCTCGATCCGTCCATCGTATTCTACAACCTGCATTTTTTGACCAGGACGAAGATGTAACGCTTCTCTTATTGCTTTTGGTATAACGATTTGATATTTTGGTGATATTGTTACTGATTGCATTCCAAAACCCCTATCGATATTAATTCGTATTATAATATCACGATCGAAATGGTTATGTCAATTTCATTGATGGCCAAGTAGGCATTTCTTTTTCCGTGATAGGGGGTGAGGGGGGGCGTCAGCGCGCTTTTGGAAATGCTTCCGATGGTCAACTAAAGCATAAACTGTGCTAACGCATTCAGCGAGACTAATGTCACTAACAGCAATTGCTTTAGTCAACGAATAGAGGCAAAACTCATTCACCAATGGAAAGCGCATGTTTCAATCCCTCATAGGTAGGCTATAAAT
>JBKHJA010000119.1:0-6825 GCA_046538375.1 Candidatus Aminicenantota bacterium | reverse complement strand
CTGCTCTATGCCAAATCTGCTGTGACCTCTGCTCCAAACAGGTAAACCAGGATGGAGTAGTAGAGCCACAGCAGAAGAAGAACGATGGAAGAGATAGACCCGCACACAAGAGAATAGCGCTTTATGCTGGCAATGTATATAAGGATATATTTTATCTTCCTGAATTTTGAGACTTTCATTTTAATTATGAATCGCTCTTGAACTTCAGCTCGCCCTTGAGAAGGTCTTTAAGCACTTTCAGGGGACCGTAGACCACCATGCCGTCACCCACCTCCAATTTTTCTGAAGCTTTGGGGGTGGGAATCCACTTCTTTCCTCTCTCGATTCCCAAAACCAAAAGTCCCTGCTCGCTGACCCGGCATTCTTCAAGAGACCGTCCTGCCAGAGGAGAAGTCTCCGGGATCACCCGCCTTATAAGGCCGTAGCCTTCAAGGAAATGAAGGAGATCTTCTGCGGGAGCTTCATCAAAAGTGGGTGACTTAATGAGCTTTCTCTCGATAAACCGGTCCCATCTCTTCAAAAATCCCTTGTGCGTGGCAACCCTGTAGATGATATAAACCCCGATGACAATAACAAAAACATTGATGGGTAACTGGTATCCATGGCTGGTGGCCATAGAAGAGGTGGCAGTGACGATCACGGTCACGATCCCGGCATTCCCCATGATCATCAGCCAGGTGACGATCTTGCGCCTTACCGGGTGGTGAATCACTATTTCCGCTTCCTTGGTGGTAAACCCGGTGCCGGAAAAGGCGGATAAGGCCTGAAACCTGGCCCTTCTCTTATCCATTCCTGTCATCATCAAAGCAATGGCCGAAGCTCTGACGAAAAGGAAAGAAATCAATACAGCCAGCAGGGTGGGGAGGAGAAAATAAAAGCTGCTCATTTTCCCGACCTCCTAATAGATTGTCATCCAGAGCCGAAACAGATGAGCCTCCAAACCATGATGGAGTTTATTCCGCTCTGGAAGCCATAAGGACTCTGGGTGGTAAGTTATTCACCTTTCCTGTAGCTGCCCATCATGATAAAGATAAAGGCAGCATCCATCAGGATAAACAGCATAAATGCCGCCCCTATTTTATAGGAAATGCGGGCAACATGAAACCAATAAGTCAATACGAAAGCATCCTTATTTTCGTGATAGAGGTGAGGGATGGGGGGTCGTCAGCACACTAATTTCCCCCATCCCTCACCTTTCCAAATCAGTATATATTTATTTTCAGCACGGTTTTGGGGATACTTCCAGTCAAAACGAAAAAAGGTGGGCTGTCCCCTTTTTTAAAAAAAAATAAAAAAAGTTGTTGACGGCGGGAGTAAAAAATACTATATAAAGAGGGTGGGCGCCAAGGATGATAAGGGTTGGAAATAAATTCCCTTAATTTTTGAGGATTTTGCCAAGGTTTGAACAGCAAAAAAAGACAGGGTTCATATTTCTTTCTACACGTGCGCCCATCAGATATAATAGATTGATGAATATCCAGAAAAAAACGAATGAGAAAATGACATACAGATAGATGAATATGAAGAAAGAAAGAATGAATGAATGAATTATTTATTGATTGATTTACACATAGATTGGCCGATTGAAGGAAAGATTGGTTGTTAGATTGATTGATATGTATTGAATAACGCATAAAAAATGGATGCTTTGCTTGAGGCAAGAACTGATTCCATTTATTGTGCGAACATCAATAAATAAATAGATATATTTAAGAGAAAAGGATTATGAGCGACGGCCGTATTCTCATCCTCAACAGCAATACCCAGGAAAGAGAACATCTCACCAGGCTGTGCAGCACCTTTGGCACCGCTCATCCCTCATCTGACCTCCCCGGCGCTGTAGACCTGCTGGAGACCAAGGACTTCCACGTCTTAGTGGTCGACTATCAGTTTGCCCGCTTCTCCTCGCTCAAGGGGCTCTTGAAAAAACAAACCAGCCTCGTCATCACCGGCTCCGAAGAAAAGAAAATCAAAGACATCATCAAGGAATGGCCCCTCACCCGCTATATCGACTACCATCTCACTCCTCTTCCAGAACAAAACAACGAAGTTTTCCTGAGAATTCTCCAGAAGGCCGCCGAGCATTCGCGCCTCCGCCGGGAAGTGGAAAACCTAAAAAAATCCATCCAGCGCAACGAGATGGACCTGAAGGACGCCTACTCCGAGATAAAAGAAATCAAAAACGTGATCTACGACAGTGTGATCAAGGAGCTGGAAAAGCGCATAGAACTGGAAGCCAAGTACATCTGGTCCAAAAGAGAAAAAAAGAAACTGGAAGAAATCCTCAAAAGCCTGTACACGGCCTCAGATGTCACCAATCTCCTGGATATTGTCCTGGATATAAGGGAAATCGTCAACGCCAAAGGCATATCCCTCTACATCCAGGAAGAAAACGAGACTCTGGGAAAATACCTCAAGCCTCTGGTCTGGGATAATGCTTTCCTTTCGCCCACCGTTGTCTCCCAGCACGTGGTACGCCTGGATGCCCAGGATTTCGCCGCCTCTGCTGCCCGCTACGGCCAGGAGATAAACACAGCCGACCTTGAGTACGATGCGCGGCTTTCCCAGAGATACATTCAGAACCTGGACTATCCCCTGCGCAGCATCCTGTCTGTTCCCATCATGTACGACAAGCAGATAATCGGCGCTCTTGAGGTCTACAACAAGACCGGAACCAAAGCTGACCGAATCAACGGGTTCAGCGACGAAGACCTTCAGATCCTGCGCACACTCTCCGACCACATCGCCATTGCCATCACCAAATTGAACCTCATCCAGTACGACGCCCTCACCGGGCTTCTCCGTCCCGATCCTTTTTTCGAAAAAATCATCCAGAACGTAAAATACAAGAGAAAACGGCGGGAGGAGGAAGCCTCCTACGCCGTGGTGATGGGGGATGTGGATTGGTTTAAAAACTACAACGACCGCAACGGTCAGGAGGCTGGCAACAGGCTTCTTCGAGACCTGGCCAAGATTTTCAAATCTTCAACCCGTGAAGAAGATTTGGTCTGCCGCTATGGGGGAGAGGAGTTCCTATTTTTCCTTTCGGGGGTAAACAGCATCGAAGAAGCCTGCCAGGTCACAGAAAGAATAAGGAAGAAGGTGGAAGACCACTATTTCGACTACCAGGAATTCCAGCCCAGAAACAATGTCACCATGAGCTTTGGTTTGACTTTTCTGCCCAGGGAAAAGATCGATCCTTTCCGCTACGTCACCAAAAATGACCTGAAAAGACTGGCCCACGAAGCGGATATGGCCGTGGCCGAAGCCAAGGGGAAAAATTCGGCCCTTCTTCCACCCAACAAGCGGAAAGAAGCGGGGCCGGTAAAAAACAAAGTCTATGCCTATTACAACAAACACGCTGAGGAAAAAAAAGAAGAAGGAACCATCGAAGCCTACAAGGAAAAACAGGTCAAAGAAAGGCGGCGCCACCAGAGATTCTACACCTCAACCTCGCTCATCTACAGGAGAAACAGCAGCCACAATGTCACCAAAACCATCAATTTAAGCCTGGGCGGAGCCAAGATTTCATCTGACGCCAAGCTTCCCATCTCTGAGATATTTGACCTGATCCTCATCCTGGGAAGCAAAGCCTGCCAGCTCAAAGGAGAGGTCGTTTACTCACAGAAAGAGGAAGGGGAATTTTTCCGCTATCATTCGGGATTGAAATTCAAGGAACTCTCCTCTGAGGATAGAGAGATTTTGGAAGACTATTTCGCTTCACTGCGGATGGAAGAATCTTCTCCCCTGACTCATTAAATCATCCCCCCGACTTCCCTGACTGCGGTTCACCCTGCTCTCAATTCCTCCATCAGGGATTTTGCGTAATCGGCATGCGGAGTTATGCGGGTGGAATAGCTGCTTTTCAGATTGTTCACGTACTTTTCGAAATGGACAAAATCATCCTGGTTGCTCCAGTTGTCCATGTTCAGCTTCTCCAGGATGTCCTTGAGCACATCCATGTTCAAGATCTCCATGGTGTACCGGGGAAGAGAGCAGCTCTCCTCCTCGCACATCCTCACGCTCCTGAGGATGACTTTGCGCAGCGCCTCCTGGTGTCTTATGATCTCCTGCTTCACAAAAAACTGGTCCTTGGGTGATTCTGTCTGGGTTATCTTCTGATAAAGCTTTCTGGCTTCATCCAGCCGGCTGTTTAAGGCACCGATCAAAAATTCCCCGTCCATGATCACTCTGTCGTTATTCTGGAAATAGCGGATTTCTCCGTTGTCCTCGATGCTTTCTGAATGCTGGTACTGCTTCAGGCTTTCAAATACCTCTTCAAATGCTTCTTCTTTTTCCGGGATAGATGCCTCGGGCTCCTCGGGCTTTTCTGGCTCCTCTGCTTTTCTTTCTTCTTCTGCCGCCTCTTCCTTCTTTTCCTCTTCTGGCTCTTTTGCCTCCTCCTCCTCTCGCTCCACAGGAATCTCCGCCTCAGCCTCCTCCTTTATATCCTCCTTTTCCTCTAATGGCTCTTCCCTTTTTTCCTCTTCTTCAGTTTTCTTTTCTGAAGGCTCTGAAGGCTTACTCCCCTCTTTTTCCTCTTCTTCCTCGGCTTCTATCTCAGGCAGTCCGGCCTCCTCTTTTTCCTCTCTTTCCTCTTTTATCAACTCCCTCAGCTCTTCACCGGGTGCGGCCAAAAGCTCCTTGATTTTCCTCAGCTTGGCCAGCTCTTTCTCCAGATCAAGCCGCACATCTTTATACTCGTTGGTCTTTAAAGCCTCGGCCGCAATCCCGAATTTTTCTTCAAGATTCCTCTTCAACCCGGAAGCCTTTTCTTCGGCCTCTTTCTGGAGGGTTTCAAGCTTCAGGCTCAACTCTTCCACCCTCCTCAATTCTTCCAGGGTCCGGGCGGTTAAGGTTTCTATTTCTTTCTGGAACCGGACGGCTTTATTCAGGTGCTCTTTTATCTGTTTATTCAGAGCGGCTCTGTTGTTTTCATACTCATCAACAGTGTCCCGGTAGGTCTTTAAAGCCTGCTTTTCTTCATCAAATTCTTTCTCGATCTGGTCGATCTGCTTTTTGGCTTCTTCCTTTTCCCTGTTTATCCTCTCTTCAAGCTCTTTCTCAATCTGCTCCTTTTTCCTGGAAATGGCTTCCTCAAGCCGGTCCTCGATCTCCTTTATCACGGAAGCCGATTCTTTAAGGGAATTCCTCTCATCGCCCATTTTTTCTCTCCTTAGCCTTTTTCCTAATATTATTCATCCTCAAATCAACTGTCAAGAAAGGTTTTAAATATCGCCCCCCACAGGAATGAAAAGAAATTTTTTCAATTTTTTGCGAAAAAACACTTGACAAATGAAGCAATATATCGTATCTTTTAAACAAATACTCAATATGTAGTATTAATTATGGCGGAAGGTCATTATCTGTACCTCCCAAAATCGATAACCTTGATGTCTCTTCTGCTGTTTGTTACTATAAAAAATGAGGAGGGCCGTAAGAGAGAGGATCCTACCTTAAATCCCCTCTTCTTTTCTTCCTTTTCCGCCTGGCACGGCCCTCCTTCTGATAATCTGGTTCCGATTGGCTCATAAATAATCTCACAAAAAATTCACAAATGCAATAATTTTGTGGGGTGATTTTGAAGATTTTTTTCAAATTTTTTTTCTCACCCCTAAAGGTCACCCCCCGTCCCTCAAATGAGATATTTCCTTGAATATCCAGCTCCAAAAATGTATAAAGGAGCTTACATTTTAAAGGGCAGCGAATGCTTTAAACAAGGAGCACCTGAATGAACAAAAGAAAATTATTCATACTGGAAAAAGACCGGAGCGCAAGAAAAAGACTGGCTGGATTGCTGTCCGGGCTTCCTGTGGACATAAAGGAAATCCCCTCCTTTTCCGAGGCATCCTCTTTCCTTTCTGATCAAAACAGCTTTTCTGTGGTTCTGCTCAGCCTCCCTTCCATCAGTGAGCAGCACAAAAAAACGCTTCATAAAATGAAAAAGGCCAATCTGAGATCGAGCATGGTGCTTCTTTCCAAAACAAAAAATCTGGACCTGGCTTTATCTCTCCTTGAAAAGAGGATTGTGGATCAGATCGCACCGCCCGACAACCCGGCTTCCATACTCTCATCCATAAAAAATGAATTCATCAAAAAAGATCTGGAAGAAAAAAACGAGTCCTACCGGCGGTACCTCCAGAAGCTTGAATCAGAGCGGAGCAAAAACAAAAAGAAAGCCTCAGACCTTGAAGAAATCTACGAATCCACCCTGGAAAACCTGATGACCGCTCTGGACATAAGGGATGTGGAGACCTTCGGCCATTCCAAAACCGTGGCCAAATACAGCCTGGTCCTTGCCAGAATTCTGGGGATCAAAGGAAAAGATAAACTGGCCAACATCAAAAAAGGAGCACTTCTCCATGATGTTGGAAAAATCGCCATCCCCGATTCTATCCTCAAGAAGCCGAGTTCTTTATCGGCCCAGGAATGGTCTAAAATCAAGCTTCATCCTTCTGTGGGGTTCGGGCTTATCAAGGAGCACAACAGAATAAAAGAAATCGGAAATATCATCCTCTACCACCACGAACGCTATGACGGAAACGGCTATCCCAGCCGCCTGAAGAAAAAAGATATTCCTGTTGAGGCCAGGATATTTGCCCTGGCCGATGCCCTGGACGCCATCACCTCCCACCGCCCCTACAGAAAAGAGCGAAGCTTCGAGGCCGCCAGAAAAGAAATCAAGGAGAACTCAGGAACACAGTTTGACCCTTTCGTGGTGGAGGCTTTCTGCTCCCTGAGCCTGGAAAACTGGAAAAAGATCCGGTTTGAGACCACCCAGTTCATGCCTTCCATCGAACACATCAGAGAGATGAATAAGATGTA
>JBKHJA010000118.1:0-6897 GCA_046538375.1 Candidatus Aminicenantota bacterium | reverse complement strand
AGAGGAACCATGCCCGCTCAGTCCTCATAGGGGCTTCCTCACCCCCCATCCCTCACCCCTTTCAATCAACATATATCATAACGATATTGTAAATGGATTGCGTTAGGGAGTATATAAAAAGCGGGGAAACTCCAGAAAGGCATGCTGTTGACTCTACCTCAGGGCGGTGATATAAATTTTAAACCTCTAAGTTGGGCTGTTTGGGATGAGCAAACATGATCTGGTCATGGGCATTGATCTGGCTGGGGTTTCCCACCGTCCCACAGGAATATGTTTTTTAAAAGATCTCCGTGCGGAAACACTTGTTCTGTTCGATGATACCGACATATCGGACTGTGCAGAAAAGCACCGCCCTCGACTCATAACCATTGATGCTCCTTTATCACTCCCCCCTGGTAGAAGCTCTATTCAGGACAGGAAAGGATCGCATTTTCGGTCCTGTGACCTGGAGTTGAGGAGAAGGAAAATTCCTTTTTTCCCTATCACCTTAGGCCCCATGAGGAAATTGACTGAAAGAGGGATTAAGCTTCAACAGAGTTTACAGAAGAGAGGAATAAAAGCGCTGGAGGTCTATCCCGGAGGTGCTCAGGATATTTTGGGTCTCCCTCGGGTCAAGCATGACCTTTCCGGGCTGAGGCAGGGATTGAGACGCCTGGGTATCATGGGTTTAGGCAGGGGTGTCTCCGGTCACCAGCTCGATGCCGCCACCGCCGCTTATGTGGGGTATCTCTATTTGAGCGGAAAGGCTGAGATCTATGGCCGCTCCTCATCAGGGGCCATAGTCATGCCCCTGAGCCGATGACTCTAAGAGCCCGGGGAAGGACTTTGATTTGAATCTCTTCTCTTTCAGCCAGGAATTCGCCGTTATACTGGATGGGAAGTTTTTTTCCTCTTAGAATCATTTTTTTGGCTTTGAAGTGTTTCTGGAATTTTTGGGAGAGGCCGAAATAGGTCAGGGGGAACATAAACAAATATTTTATGGCCTTTGTTTTGAAAAAAGTGATATCCAGAAAGCCGTCATCAATTTTGGCCAGGGGAGCAACTTTCCAGTTGTAGCCAAAATAATTGGTTTTTCCGATGACGCAATCAAAAAATTTCAATCGAAATGTCTTTTTATGGAACGGCTGGCCGGCATCATCCAGGCCTTCCAGGAGTTCGATTTCTGACTCTCTTCTGGGTAAGCGGGGCATGATTCTTGCTGCCAAAAGATGCCCCCACAGCCCGGGGATATTATACTGGAGTTTTTTTTGGGAGATTTTAGCGGTGGCTCCGATGCTGGCAAAACCGGCTGTTTTTCCCTCGATCATGATCAGATCGATTTCTTTTGTCTTCCCTTCCTGGATGAGGTCCAGGGCTTTTTTGAAGTTCTTGGGAATACGGAGGGATTTTCGGAAGGCATTGCCGCTTCCCAGAGGGAGAATGGCCAAGGCCACTTGGTTTCCCTTTTTGGCTTCGATAATTCCCTGAATCACGTCGGCTACGGTTCCATCTCCCCCTACAGCCACCATCACATCATGGTCCAAACTCAGTTTCTTAGCCAGTTCAATGGTGTGCTGTTTGCTCTCCTGAAAATCGATGATATCGCAGGGCAGGTTTCTCCGGAGATACTTTTTGATGTTTTTTCTTCTCTGCCATTTTTTGTTGGCCGCTTGAGGATTGACAATGCAGGATATCTTTGGGGATGGAGAGGAAGAAATTTCAGTCATGGGCTGTGCTTGAAATGGTAACCAAAAGATTCATTTTTTTCCAGAAAAAGAGATAAATACCCATACTCACTCACTATACATTCATAACTGTCTCCAAAAAATGCTGCCTGGAGAAAAGGTTTTGGAAGTACACAGTCATGAGTCCATAAATCCTGGAGGAACAGCTTCAATCCTGTAATACTGGACTGTTTCCCTGATTCCTTCTTCTAGGGTATAGGCAGGTTTGAAACCGAAATCAGCCTGGGCTTTGGCTGGGGAATAGAGCCAGGATGTTCGGACCATATTCTTCCAGGCTTTGCGGCCAAAATAAGATTTTCTGATCCCCGTCCTTTTCAGAATATCCGACCACCAGGCCAGAGCATAAATGGAATGTTCATGGATAGGCAGGAAGAGAGAATTACCCAGCACAATGTGTTTTATCATAAGAATAATCTCCCGCCAGGAATAGCCTTTCCCGTCGGTCAGATAGTAGATTTGTCCCTTGGTTTTCTCAGAAACTGCTGCCTGGACAATACCATTGACGAGATCTTTGACATAGATCAGACTGGTTTTATGGGGATGATTTTTAAGCACAGGGACCACTCTTTTTGTTATGAGCTTTATAAGCAGCTCTGTTTGCTTCTGCCGGGGACCGTAGACATTGGGAGGTCGGATGATGGTGGCCGGCACAGCCTGCCATAATTTCTGAACCTCTGCTTCACCCCTAAGCTTGCTTCTTCCGTATTCGGAAGTGGGCAAAGGAGTCCGGCTTTCGTCTGAGAAGCGGTGAAGCTGGGAAGGCCCTGCTGCAGAGACGGAAGAGATATAAACAAACCGCTTCAGGTTTGTATTTTTCCTGAAGCAGGCCTGCACCAGGTGTTGGGTCAGCTGCCGGTTGGCCTGGTCGTAAATCTTGCGGCTTGCGGCCAAAATTTGACCGGCTGCATGAAAAACATAATCCTGGCCTGAAGCTGCTTTTTCCAGAAAATAGGGTTGGAGGGTGGGGCCTTTCAGGATGCGAACAGGAAATTTCCGGAGGAAGTCAGCCCGACTTTTTTCCCTCAGAAGGCAGGTGACAGTCCAGTTTTTGGCCACCAGAGTTTCCACCAGATGACTTCCGATGAATCCGGTGGCGCCAGTGACTAAAGCCCTAGGCATTTTTTTTGAGTATTTTTTTCTTTTTTATCAGATTTTTGACTAAAGTGAAATTCATAAAGGCGATCAGAATCACAAACAGGGCCACCAGAATATAATCAGGAAACTTGATGGCGTGGCCAAGAAAGGCCAGGATGTAGAAGCGCGGAGCTCGGGAAAGGAACACAGCCACCAGATATTTCATGACCGGATACCGGGCCAGAACCACCAGAAGGCGGAAGGGATAAAAGGGAACAGGAGTAAAGCCGGCAATCCAGAGGGCCAGAAAAGGAGCCTTTTGGAAAAGCTGTATGATTTTGGAAGCGGTTTTCTTTTGGCGGATTTTCTGGAATAAATTGGTATCAGTGATGTATCCGATCACCGAGTAGTTGAGAGCCTCGGTCAATACTGTTCCGATGATGGCTGTCACGGCCACAGTCAATGGCGGGTAAAACTTGCCGAAATAAAGGAGTACCGGTTCATGAGGGACCACCGCAATCAAAAACTCAGAAGGGAAGCTGTAGAAGAACAGAACCCATAGACTGTGGCTGCTCTGGATGGATTTAGAACTCAGCCATATGATAAGAAGGACCAGGACAAAGGAAACCTGGAGGGCAAACAACAGTTTTCTTACTCCAGGGGAGTATCTTTTTTCCGATGATGGCGGAGATGAGTTAGAATTTTTAGAATTCTTCATCTTCTCGGGCAGTATCAGAATTGGTTATACGGCTTTTCGAGCATCCTTGATGAGGTATTTGAGGGGCTTCTCAGAGTTGGCCCGAATACTGGTATAACAGTAGGAGCAGTGGTTATTTTCGGAAAAATTTTTGTTCAGTGCCTGAAGGGATTTATAGTCAGTCTGGATTAATCCGCAGGGAGAGAGGGTCCCATCAGGATTCACGTTGAAAAATTTTTTTCCTGTACGGCAGTTGGGTATGGATCCGGTTTTGAAGAATTCAATCATTCTTTGAAAGACATATTCTGAGGTGTACAGGATTCCATGTTTATTTTTAAAATCAAGCAGGCGCCGGATGATCTGTTTGAATTCTTCCAGCTCTTCGGCTGAGAGCAGGTAACTTTTATCATGAGTTCTGAGCTTGGTGTAGGTGCTGAAGTTAAGCTTGACCTCCCATTTTTCAGCCAGTTCTGCCATCCGGATCAGATCCCTGAAGTTGTCGCTTTGGATCACACAGCAAAGGGTGATGGCTTTACGGTTTCCAGAAGGAAGACTATGGACAAGATTTTCTATGCGGCCGAAGAGCCCAGGGATGCCCCGGAACTCATCATGCCGTTCATCAGGATAATCCAAGGAGAGAGAAAATTCATCCACCCCAGCCTGGCGAAGACGGGTGTATCTTGGTTTGTCCAGAAGAGCGCCGTTGGTGGTGACCACCATATAAGGGGCTTTTTTGGGCCTTCTTAGGGCTTGTATGATTTGTTCTAAATCTCTGCGCAGCAGGGGTTCTCCTCCTGAGACCTGAGCCACAAGAGGCTTGAGCTGTGCACAAAGCTCACCGTATTTTTGAGGAGAAGCTCTCTGTTCTTCCACCGGACCCCCCAGGTGGCAGTGTTTGCAGCGGGCATTGCAGGAGTGGGTCACTTCGAAGGAAATACAGAATGGTTTTTTCAGAAAATAGTTGATTGCACCACGCAGGGCTAAGGATGCGGTGCGGGGGGAGGAAGTGGTCATGATAAGATTTTATCCATTTTTGTCCAGAAGTTGCAGATTTCTCAATTTACCAGCACTTTTCTCATAATTCAAGGAAGAAAATATTTTTGCGGATTTTGAGAATGAGGTTATGAATCTCATTTTCGGGGATTGAAGGCGGCCATTCAACTTGCCTGGCTGTCCTCAAAATCACATGGGGATACGCTTCTCCCGTTTATGTATTTCTTTGTCACATAGGGCGAGGTCATGGCAGCAAGCATGGCCCCACGGTTAAGGTTGAATTCCACTTGGTCTCCCACCTTGAAGTCTGTCTGGTGGGCATTCAATATCAAATGATCACTGCTTGCTCCCAGAATTTCAACATCTATTTTGGGGTCCAGGCCGGAAACCAGTATATCCTGGCGTCCTACGGCCAGAAGTACTCTTTTCATCGGTCCCCGATCTTCAAACTCAGGGACATTTCCAAAAGCATCAAGGCCAATCTCTCCGTAAGGCTTGGATGGTTTAATCTTTGATTCAATAACCTCAGCTACCAACCTGAAGGCATCAGAATATAATCCTGGAATTCCTTTGCCGTCAAGGGAGATACCACCCAGCAGCATGGATTCTCCCAGTCGGACATTATTGATCTTTCCCACTTCTTTTGTGGATTGAATCCAGTAATAATTGGCGGTATTGCCGCCGGAGATAAAATCTAAACTCAGGTTAAATTTATCTTCGATGCTTTGGGCTATGGAAGATAATTGATTCATCTTTTCCTCATCCGGTTTAACTCCTCCAAAACAGGCGAGATTTGTTCCTATCCCGCTGAATTTTATCCCCTTCAAATCTTTTATCTCCTGCACCGTGTTTTCCATATCTGAAGGCATGATTCCTTCTCTTAGATCACCCAGCTCTACCATCAAAATGACCTTGTGCTGTTTGTTGTTTTTTTTTGCAGTTTTTGAGATTTCTTTGATCACACCCACCTCTGAATTCAGGCTCATATCTGCGTATTTCACCAATGCTTCCACTTCGCTTAGACAGGGCAGACGAAGCAAAAGGAAGGGAGCCCGAATTCCTTCCTCCCGCATCCTTTTAAAATTAGAAATCCTGGAATCGCCGATAATGTCTATCCCGTTTTGGAGGAATATTTTCGCGATTCTGGGGTCGCCGCACACCCCTTTGGTGACTCCGATGACACTTATGCCTTTGGCTGCGTATAAATCCACCATTTTTTTCACGTTATGCGCAATTTTAGCCAGATCAATCTGTATTCTGGGTGTTTCCATCACTGCTCCTTTCCTTGATCAGAATATAAAAATCTCTTTTGCGCCTGTCTTTTTTCAGCCATCTGAAATCGATGATTTTGTATCCTCTGTGGAACAGGACCTGAAAGACTTCTCTGGTTTTCATCCTCCAGTCCAGAGGGAGATTCTTCACTTTGCTGTCTGATACGTCTGTTTCTTTGAGCATAAGATAATAATCATAAGGTATCTCCACCAGCAGGAACTCCCAGTCTGTATTCAGGTTGATTTCTTTAACGGCCTCAAGCTTCACCTGACCGCTTTTCCCCTTGACTTCCACCACCTCTGAACTCAGGGCCAGCCGGCCGGACTTGAAAAGATAACCCAGATCATACTCTGGCCTGCGTATCTTTTTTCTCAAGTCCCACCACACATAAAACCTGTCGCAGGGAATATCCATGCGGTTCAGAAGGCCGCTAAATACCCCTTTGTCACCTTTTTTATATTGCACCACATCCATGCCAAGCTGATGGATGTTCCTGTAAGCATTGATTCCGGATAAAGGGTCATAGGTGCAGCTAATGGTTTGAATTCCGAAAATCTCCAGCAATTTTTCTTTCTGGAACTGTTTGATCAAAACGGCCAGGCCCAAATTCTGAAAATCTTCTCTCACTCCGGTGTACTGGGAATAAAACAGGAGGTTATCCACATTTCGAAAACCAATCTGATTATTGTTGACTCCCACAAATCCATAGGAAAATCCTACCAAATATTCACTGTCTTCCTTGAAATTTCCTTTCTCATCCTCAGTAAAAACTCCGATAAACAGGCTGCTTCCCTCTTGGAAATAATTTTCACATTTCATGTTTCGCAGGCCAGCCAAATTGTCTTTGGGATCGCCCCAGATCCTGTTCCTCAGCCGTTCATACTTCATATATTGGCGGGTGTCAGAGGAGGTTTCCACTTTAAACAAAAACTTTTTCCCTTTGACCCTGTAGATTTTTTCCAGTTCTTTCAATTTTCCATCTCTCACCAAGAGCTCATGAATAAGTGTTTAAAATGATTTTATCCAATGGATTGACACAATTGCAAGCTGGCAAACGAGGGCGGAAGCATCTTTTTTTCCGTGGTGAGATACTAAGAACATGTACTTGGGAATGGCTTCGCTCCCGTCCAGGTTTTT
>JBKHJA010000117.1:0-7136 GCA_046538375.1 Candidatus Aminicenantota bacterium | reverse complement strand
AATTTCCTGCCTCATATACATTGTTTCCAGCGAATTCATGAATAATCCAGGTTAAAAGAGATGTCTTTATTGAAGCTTCCTCTGGCATTCAGGGCAAGGGGAGCAAAAAGGACAGTCACCGAATGTTTGAGGCTGGGATATCAATTTGACTATTTTCGTATTCCCTGTTATTCTCTTGGCAACTGACATAAGGGATGAATAGTGGCCCTCAAATGCCCCAATTGTGATACTGACAATCCCTCCGGCTCCAAGTACTGCAAAGAGTGCGCCACCCCGCTTCCCTCTTCAAAAGAAATCCCCATCACCAAAACCCTCCAAACACCCACCGAAGAATTAACCAGAGGAACCACTTTTGCTTCCAGGTACGAGATCATTGAAGAGCTGGGCAAAGGGGGTATGGGAAAAGTCTACAGAGTAGAAGACAAAAAGATCAAGGAAGAAGTGGCCCTCAAACTCATTAAACCCGAGATCGCTTCAGACAAAAAGAATATCCAACGCTTCAGCAATGAACTGAAGATGGCCCGAAAAATAAGACACAAGAATGTCTGCGCCATGTATGACCTTGGAGAAGAAAAAGGTACCCACTACATCACCATGGAATATGTACCGGGGGAGGATTTAAAGAGCTTCATCAGGAGAGCGGGTCCGTTGAATGCCGGAAAGACGCTTTTCATAGCTAAACAGGTGTGTGAAGGACTGGCAGAAGCCCACCGTCTGGGAGTTATCCACCGGGATTTAAAGCCTCAGAACATCATGATCGATAAACAGGGAAATACCCGGATCATGGACTTCGGGATCGCTCGATCTGTTGAATCGAAAGGAATAACGGGTGCAGGAATGATGATGGGGACACCGGAGTACATGTCGCCTGAGCAGGTGGAAGGGAAGGAAGTGGATAAGCGGTCAGATATCTATTCTTTGGGGATCATCCTGTATGAGATGGTGACGGGAAAAGTTCCGTTCGAAGGTGACACCCCGTTCACCATAGGAATGAAACACAAGAGCGAGAAGCCGAAGAATCCCAAGGAACTCAATACCCAGATCCCCGATGATCTTAACCGTGTGATATTGAGATGCCTGGAGAAAGAGAAAGAAAAAAGATACCAGAGCGCAGGCGAAGTGAGTTCTGAGCTCGAAAACATAGAAAAAGGCATCCCCACCACAGAAAGAATTGTCCCTGAGAGAAAACCTTTCACTTCAAGAGAAATTACCGTTCAATTCAGTTTGAAGAAGCTCTTTATCCCGGCATTAGTGACTGCGGCTGTTATAACTGCCGCAGTCATCCTATGGAAGATTATCCCTGAGAGGGAAACAATTCCTGTTTCCTCGGGCAAGCCGTCGCTTGCTGTCATGTACTTCAAAAACAACACCGGAGATGAGAGCTATGACATATGGAGAAGCGCCCTTTCGGATTCAATCATCACAGACTTATCACAGTCCAGGTATATAAATGTACTGAGTGGAGACAGAATGTTCAGTATTTTGAGGAAACTCGATCTTCTTGAGGAAAAAAGCTATGCTTCAGAGGATTTGATGAAAGTGGCAGCCGAGGGAAGAGTGAACCACATTTTGCAGGGAAACCTGTCCAAAGCAGGTGATATCTTCAGGATTGAATACACTCTCCAGGAGATAAGCACGGGCGAAATCATGGGCTCAGACAGAGTTGAAGGAAACGGGGAGCAGGCGATTTTCTCCATGGTGGATGAGCTGACCAGGAGAATCAAAGAGGATTTTAACCTCTCCGAAGAGGAGATTGCAGCAGACATCGATAAGGAAATCGAAAAAATCACCACCAGCTCTCCTCAAGCTTTTAAATATTACGTGGAGGGAAGAGAATTCCATCAGAGGGGAGAATACCGTAAGAATGTTCAGCTTATGGAAAAAGCCCTGGCCCTTGACCCTGAATTTGCCATGGCCTACAGGAGCATGGCCATGGGCTACAATAACCTGGCATTATTTTCTGAAAAGAAGAAGTATCTCCAGAAGGCTTTTGAGCTTAAAGACCGGCTGTCCGATAGAGAGCGCTATCTTATCCAAGCAGAATTCTACAGAGACTCAGAGATGACATATGATAAAGCCATCGAAGCTTATACCAGGCATCTCCAGCTTTACCCAGATGATTCCATCGCTAACACCAATTTAGGAATTCTATACATGTCAACAGAGCAGTGGGACCAGGCCATCGAGCGTTTCAATGTCCAGATTCAAGCTGGAGTGGAGTCCTTTTTTCCATATACCAATATAGCGGAAGCCTACAGAGCCAAAGGAATGTACGAGACAGCCAGGAAAGTTCTTGAGAATTATATCCAGGATATTCATGATAGTGATGTGATCCGGCGCGAATTATCCTGGAATTATTTTTTCGAGGGAGATTACGAACTTGCCCTGGCTGAAGCAGATAGAGCCCTTTCCCTTAATCCGGATAATACAAGAGTTCTGTTTATAAAAGGCAACATTTATGTGTGCAAAGAAGATTTTGAAAAAGCAGAAACGGAATATTTCAAGGTTCTTGAAAGAAAAGAGCCGGGATATCATTTGTACACCCGAATTGTGCTGGGCGCTTCCTATCTCCTTCGGGGAAAATTTAGCCGGGCGGGTCAGCATTATGCACAAGGACTGGAGCTGGCAGAAAAGCTGGACGATAACTGGTGGAGAGTCTGTTTTCACATCTGGAGAGCTTACAGCTATCTTAAATCCCGCCGGCCGGCAGACGCTCTGCAGGATTGTGAAGCAGCCTGGAGCACCGCTCCTGACTCAGAGGATGGTATGAAATGGCAGAGACGTGCTCTTTACTACAAAGGCCGGGCTTTGCTGGCCATGAATTCAGTGGATGATGCACAGAAAGCAGCCCATGGCATCAAGGAATTAGTGGAGAAAGGGACCAACAAAAAAGATATGAGATACCACTATCATCTCCTGGGCCTGATCGAACTCAAGAGAAAAAATTATTCCAAAGCTATCCAATATTTTACCGAAGCCATTTCCTTGTTTCCTTACCAGCATGGGATGGACCCGTTTACAAACGACCAGGCCAATTTTGCCGAGCATTTAGCCCTGGCCCTCTACCACTCGGGCAATACGGAAAAAGCCCGGGAAGAGCACCAGAAAATATTAACCTATAACACAGGAAAGCTCTACTCCGGGGACATCTATGCACGAAGTCTCTACTGGCTGGGAAGGATTTTCGAGGAACAGGACCAGAAGAGCAGAGCTGTGGAGTATTATGAGAAATTCCTCGACCTCTGGAAGGATGCAGATCCTGGTTTTGATGAGGTGGAGGATGCGAAGAAGAAGCTCTCCCGGCATCTCCCCTGACATACTCCATAGTAATGCAGCAGCTGCCCCCTTCTCTACTAAGGTCCCGCCCCATATTCCCTCGGCCTAGTTCCTCAA
The DNA here is from genome assembly GCA_046538375.1 of Candidatus Aminicenantota bacterium. GTDB lineage: Bacteria > Acidobacteriota > Aminicenantia > Aminicenantales > Aminicenantaceae > JBKHJA01. Next base: position 3,743 of record JBKHJA010000117.1, on the reverse strand, counting down.
TCACCTGGCAGCGGCCGGCAGAGATGGATCCGGTGGTGGGCTCTTCTTAAGGATTATCAAACAATAATCAAAAAAACAATGGAAAGGGGTTCAATTCTTAACCTGAAATCTCCATAAAATTTGTTTCCTGTTTTTGATTCATTATAATGATATCAGAATAATGATATCAGACAATATCATTTTTATGGAGCAGTAAGAGGAAAGAAAGCCATGAAAATATTAGGAATAAACGGCAGCCCCCGAATAGGGGGAAACACGGATATCCTCCTGGATAAGTGTTTGGAAGCGGCCCAAGACAACAACTGGGAAACAGAAAAGATTATCCTGAATCAGTTGTCTATCCGTGCCCCTCAGGAAGAAGAATACTATAAGGTAAACTCAGAAGGTCTGTCTCCTATCGAGGACGATATGCAAATGGTCTATAAAAAAGTCAAACACTGTGAGGCCATTATCATCGCATCACCGATTTTTTTCGGAAGCCTATCGGCTCAGACAAAGATCATGATCGACCGGTTTCAATGCGCATGGGTATCCAAACATTTGCTGAATAAAGACATCTTCACCAAGAGAAAAGCCGGCGGATTCATATGCACTTCTGCTGCTCGTAGAAAAGATTTTTTCCAAAATGCAAAGTCTATTGTCAGAAATTTATTTCAGGTCATAAAGGCCCGGTACACAGGGGAGCTTTTTTGCCACGGGCTGGAAGAAAAGGGCGAGGTCAATAAATATCCTGAATATCTGGATGAAGCTTATGAGCTGGGGAAAAAATTATTAAATTCTATGGATCATAAACACACTGGAAGGCCTGGCTAAATGTTCAACATTATTGACAAATCGATGAAGAATATTTATTTCAAATAATAAGAAAATAAAGGAGAAAACAATGTGGAACGGAGAGAGGAACATGTTAAACCGCAGAGAGTTCCTTAAAGGATCGGTGATCGGCCTGGCCTGCCTTCCCACCATACATTTCTTTTCAAATCCAGCACCAGGCAAAGAAAACACAGCCAAAATCGCCCTGGTTAAGGCAAAAGACAGAACAACCGGCGTCAGAGAAGTTCTCAAGCTCTTCGATTATCCTTCTGCCGAAGGAAAGGAAGTCCTGATCAAACCCAACTTCAACACAGCCGACCCCACACCCGGCTCCACCCACAACCATGTCCTGGGCCAACTGGTCAAAGAAATCCACGCCCAGGGGGCAAAGAAGATTGCGGTGGGAGACCGGAGCGGACCAATCCCAACGGCAGAAGTCCTGGAGGATAAGAAAATTCATCAACTGGGCCAAGAGCTGGATTTCCAGGTTCTCAACTTCTCAGAACTTCCAGAGAAGGACTGGATTCCCCAAAATCCCGAAGGAAATCACTGGGCGGAGGGTTTTCTGGTGGCCCGTCCGGTTTTACAAACCGAATACATCGTCTCCACCTGCTGTCTGAAGACTCATCAATACGGCGGTGTTTTCACCATGTCCCTGAAATTGTCGGTAGGGATAACGCCCCGCAAGCTGATGGGTGAACTCCACAGTTCTCCTCATATGAGGAAGATGATCGCTGAAATCAACACCGCATACAGCCCCCAGCTTATCGTCCTTGATGGAATGGAGGCTTTTGTGGATAAAGGACCTATGACCGGTCCCAAAAAGAGCGCCCATGTCTTCCTGGCTGGTTCAGACCGGATAGCCATCGATGCCGCAGGTCTGGCCGTCTTGAAAGAACTGGGCTCCAACAAGGCTATCATGGAAACCAAGATCTTCGAACAGGAACAGATCAAACGAGCCTCAGAGCTGAAACTGGGGATCGAGCATCCAGACCAGATTGAATTCATCACTCCAGACAGGGACAGCCGCATCTATGCCCAGAAGCTCAAATCCATTCTTGCCCAGGGCTAACAACCTCAGATTCTGCCTGATTATTGCCAGACAGCATCGGGCTTCAAATATCTCAAGGAGAAGTCATATATCCACCTGCCTTCAGCTCATAATTCATCCTCTAGGATAATAGAACCAGGCAAAATCAGAGCTTGAAGGCTTCACCAGCCGCTGTGTAATTTTCTGATCTTCTTCATTCCTTCAATGATTGGCGGAAATATTAACACCTCTTCCTTTTCCAGTCCCCATGTTGTGAATAGATATCCCAACATTTGAGGGCTCTTTTGTTTGTAGCTGTATCTTATCAGGGATTTGGTGGCTTCTGTGTTCTTCCATCCGGCAGGAAGCACCCGAAAACCTTTGGCCAAAAACATGGGAATGGAAGGATATTCATCCCTGAGCTCATAGTGCCAGGGACAGATTATTATGTCCTTGGGAATCATATCCACTGCTGGGGCAGTACCGTTCACAGCCGATTCCCACTCACCGAAATCATACTTTTCGCAGTCTATTAACCGGTCCCCCCACATTAACATTTCAACGCCTCGGTTTGTCACCAGATGTTCATGTATCTCGTTGACTTCTTTTGCGTAGAGCTCAGCAGGATCCTTCCCCCTGGTAGAGGGGGAATACTCATCTCCGAGTAAGAACACTTCGTCCATTCCCACATGAAGGGCATCTGCTTCAAACGCATCAATCAGCTCGTCCATGAGCTCGAAGACAATTTGATTGATTCTCGGGTTCGTAGGATCCCATTCCCGGCAGTATATGCCCTTGTTCCCTGGATAGGCTCCGGGAGTGATATCGAATTCTGGATACTGGGTCAAAAGTGGATAAGTCTCTTCTTCCCATGACTGATGCCCCAGACACTGAAACTCCGGTATCAACCGGATGCCGTACCGGCGGCAGAGGGCTGCAAATTCATGGGCTGCCTTTTCTGTGACAGGCTTCTCGCCTCTCCTCAGTTCGGGATGGGACTTGTAATCAAAATTGTAGTCAACCTCCAGAATAATGGTGTTTATCCCCAAAGCGGTGAGCCTTGGTACATTCCTGGCGAGTTCCTTAAGATCTTCATCAGTATTGTAATCCAAGAGATGAACACCATGCCATTTCCTCCCTGTCTCCGGGATGTCTTTTTGAACCTGGGAAGGTGCACACCCGAAAACCAGCAAGAGCACCATAAGAAAAAAAACATATTTTGATTTCATAATGATGGTTCCTTTCATAATTGGTGTATCCGAGAACAAAATGACAGCCCACAATCTTGCCGCTCCTCACTGGCCCCACGAGGATGGGATCTCAGGCTGCCCGCTCATACAGAAAATTCATGCACTTCATCAAAACCGGAAACCGAAAAGAGCTGACCATCCCTTCATCCTGCCAGCATTGACTATTTCTCCATAAGCTGTGTCACTGAGGTCAAGAGCGATATCTTTCAATCCCAGGCAGTACCGGGCCTCTGAGTAAAAGGGTCCCACCTGGAAGCCAGCCAAGCCGACCACCGAATAGCTGAATCTAGACTGGAGAAGATCTGCCATCTTTTTTCCAAATTTTGCCTCATCTTCTCCGAAAAATTCCTCAAACACCAGATCACCAGATTGTCGAAAATAGTGGTGCTTCATGGACAGAAAATAACTTCCCTCCACTCCGCCTCCGATAAAGGCGTGGACTTTTCTCCCTCCCAACTTCAGCTTGAGCAGCAGCGGGAGGTTAATGGACTTCAGCGAACTTTCATCAAAGTAATCGTCATCTCCCTTTTCCACTCTCAATCGATACTCAGTGTAATCAGCCCCCAGCTCTACGGCCAAGATGGGATTCAACTGGTATTCAAAGGAAATCCCTCCTTTCCAGGATATGGTGTTGACACTCTGGTAATTCC
>JBKHJA010000116.1:0-7140 GCA_046538375.1 Candidatus Aminicenantota bacterium | reverse complement strand
CTCGAATGGAGAACCGTCCCCCTTTTAGGGGACTGTCCCTTTTTGCTCCACATATCCGGCAAAAAAAATGAAATCCCGTTTGACTCAGAAGGTGTGAAGTGTTATAAAAAAAATCTTTACAGAAGAAAATAAAAATCAAAACATCAAGGGAGCGTGGTTAGATGAAAGGATTGGATGATTATCTTCCTGTGGTCGGCGAAAAAGTCATAGCCGAGATCTATCAAAAGGCCCACCGTCTGGCCAATAAACACGTGGTCCATATCAATTCCACCGCTCACGGCGGAGGAGTGGCCGAAATCCTGAACAGTCTGGTTCTGTTGATGAATGATATCGGGATCGACACAGGCTGGAGGGTTTTGTTAGGACCCACAGATTTCTTTTCTGTGACCAAAAAATTTCACAACGCCCTTCAGGGTGATGATATCAACTTATCTGTGAACAAGAAGAATCTTTATTTTGAAACCAACGAGAGGTTTTCCCGGTTCACTCATCTGAATCACGACTGTGTTATCGTTCATGATCCCCAGCCCCTTCCTCTCATCAAATATAACAAAAAAACACAGCCGTGGATCTGGCGGTGCCATATCGACATCACCAAGCCCAAAAAAGATATATGGAGCTATATCAAGCCCCTTATCCTCCGCTACGATGTGATGATCGTATCCAGCAAAAAATACAAGAAGAAGGATCTCTTTCTTGAACAGCGGGTCATTCATCCTTCCATCGACCCTCTTTCTGCCAAGAACATAGAGCTTTCCCAAGACACCACTGACAGGATTCTGAAAAAGTTCGACGTGCCCACGGATAAGCCACTGATAACCCAGATTTCCCGTTTTGATCCCTGGAAAGATCCCGAAGGAGTGCTGAAAGCATTCGAAATGGTGAAGGAAAAGGTGGACTGCCGTCTGGTCTACTGCTACAACCTGGCTCCTGATGATCCTGAAGGCATCAAGATGTACAACAAGATGGAAAAGAAAGCCAGAAAACACCGGGAGAAGGGCGATGTGTTGTTCGTTCTGGGAGATAATCAGATTTTAGTCAATGCTCTCCAGAGAAAATCAGCGGTTGTCCTCCAGAAATCCACCAGAGAAGGCTTTGGCTTAACCGTGGCCGAGGCTCAGTGGAAAGGCACCCCTGTGGTGGCCTCCAATATTGGCGGCATACCAGAACAAGCGGTCAACAATAAAACGGGATTCCTGGTTGATCCTGATGATATCCAGGGTTGTGCCGATAAGGTGATCACACTTCTTCAGGATAAGAAACTGGCCAGGGAGATGGGAAAACAGGGAAAAGAATACATCAGGAACAAGTTCCTGATCACCAGACACGTGCTGGATTATCTAACCCTGCTTATAGACGTTTACGAGAAGTATCAATAAATAAGGGCTACGGCTTTTCTTCCTTGCTTTTTCTTTGGAATAATTTCTAAAACCGTGGATGAGTACAAATATATACTGATTTGAAGGGAGTGAGGGATGGGGGTGACGAATCCCATTCCTTCCGCTCGTCATGATTTTGGAGATGCTTAGGTTCCTTTTTAACAATTTGAAATTATTCCCGCTGGGGTGTACACTATGGATGAAACGCCCCAGGAATCCACGATGGGAAAAAAGAAAAAACCAAAAAGCAAGATCATTGTGGTGGCCAACCGCCTGCCGGTAAGAATAACCAAGAGGAAAAAAAGTCTGAAAATTCAGCAGAGTCCCGGAGGACTGGCCACCTGTCTTCGGTCTATCCAGGAGGAGGGGAAAGGCATATTTGTGGGCTGGCCTGGCTACTGGCCGGCCAGCAGCAGAGAGAAAAAATATATCCAGGAAAACCTCATAAACGAATTCCAGTGTTATCCGGTGTTTATTTCTCCCTCTGAACTCAGCAGATATTATTATGGTTTTACCAACAGGACGCTGTGGCCTCTTTTCCATTATTTTTCCACCTACTGCGCTTTTGAACAGTCGGAATGGAAAGCCTACAAGAGAATTAACCAGAAATTTCTACAGAAAATCTATGAACTAGCCAGTCCGAAAGACATCTTCTGGATTCACGATTATCATCTTATGCTTCTTCCAGCTCTGGTCAGAAAAAGTTTTCCAGAGAGCTCCATCGGATTTTTCCTTCACATTCCTTTTCCCTCATCTGAGGTGTTCCGCATCCTGCCCTGGCGGAATGAGGTGCTGGAAGGCCTTCTGGGAGCTGATCTCATAGGTTTTCATACCTATGAATACGCCCGGCACTTCCTGAGCAGTGCGCTGCGGCTTTTGGGCTGTGAACACGAATTTGGAGCCATCCCTGTGGACAACCGGATTGTCAGAGTGGAAAATTTCCCCATGGGGATCGATATCCGCCACGTGGAGAGACTTTTAGATGAGCCTTCCGTAAAGAATGAAATCAAAAAGCTGGAAAAAAGAACCAAAGCAGAAGAGAGAAAAATCGTTCTTTCCATCGACCGCCTGGATTATTCCAAAGGAATTCCCCAGCGACTGGAAGGAGTGGAGCGCTTTCTGGAAAAAAATCCCAGGTGGCATGGCCGGTTCACCTATATCATGTTGAGTGTTCCTTCCAGGACAAGAGTCAAACAATATTCCATGCTCAAGGATGAGGTGGATTCTCTGGTGGGGAAAATCAATGGTCGGTTTGGAGGAACCGGTTGGATTCCTGTTCATTATATGTGTCGTTTTCTCCCTTTTGAAAAATTGATCCCCCTCTACGCAGTGGCTGATGTGGCTCTCATTACTCCCATGCGGGACGGGATGAATCTGGTGGCCAAAGAATATGTGGCCTCTAAGAAAGACAACAGAGGAGTGATCGTGCTGAGCGAGACAGCAGGAGCCGCCTCCGAGCTGGGGGAGGCACTTCAGGTGAATGTCAATAACAAGGAGGATATTGCCGATGCCCTGGCCCGGGCTCTGGAAATGGAAGAACAGGAGCAGCAGAGCAGAATGATATCCATGAGAAAGCGGCTGGCAGAAAATGACGTCTACCGATGGGCGCGGAGTTTTGTGGACAGGATAAAGGAGGTCAAACAGATTCAGGCACAGCGGGAACACCTGAAACTCAGCCAGCAGTTGAGGGAAAGGCTCAGATCCGATTACAGAAAAAGCAAAGCACGGCTTTTAATCCTGGATTATGACGGGACTCTGGTTTCTTTTGCCCGCAAGCCAGATCAGGCCAAACCAGATTTAGGCTTGAAAAGACTGCTTTTTTCTCTGGCTCGGAATTCCCACAACACTCTGGTCATTGTCAGTGGACGTGATCGCGCCACCATCAACAGGTGGCTGGGAAATGTTCCCTGCGGCCTGGTGGCTGAACATGGAGCCTGGATCAGAAAGGACCCTCTGCATGACTGGGAAGAGCGGAGGCGCCTCTCCGGGGAATGGAAAGCACAGCTAAAACCTATTCTCAAGACCTATCAGTTTCGGGTGCCGGGTTCTCTGGTGGAGGAAAAAGAGTACGGGATTGCCTGGCATTTCCGGAAAGCCAATCCTGAGTTAGGAAAAATAATGTCCAACGAGCTTTTCGACTATCTCAATGGATTCCTGGCCAACACTGACCTGCAGGTGATGCACGGCAGTAAGGTGATCGAGGTGCGGGTTTCCGGTGTCAACAAGGGCGATGGGATCAGGCCGTGGCTTTCCAAGAGGAAATGGGACTTTATCCTGGCCCTGGGAGATGATTGGACCGACGAAGATCTGTTCAAGATCCTGCCCTCCTGGGCCTATTCGGTCAAAGTGAGTTTTGGTCCCTCTGAGGCCAGGTATTATCTGGAATCACCCCAGTCTGCCAGAGATTTGCTCAAGGAAATGGTGAAAATCCACAAGTAAATATTATTTAGAAAAGACAAAATAGCCGTTGCCTATCCCATCCTGCCAGATCCTATCCGTTATTCTGCTCAGACCCACCAGGATTTCCACGTAATGCCTCCGGATCAAAAATTCCAGGCGGCTGGTCCATTCTCCGTCTTTGAACAGGCCGTGGTAAAGGGACGCTATTTCATGGTAAAAGCTGTATCCCCATCTGTAGAGAGGAGAACTGATACATTTGTAGGTCTCCAGGTTCAGCCCGAACTGCTGGAAAAGGCGGATATATTTTTGAGGAGGTCTGCGGGTTGATATTTCTTCTTTACAGAAACGTGGACTCACCCGCTCAAACAGCACCAGTTTTCCGTTCTTTCCTATCACTCTGGAAGTCTCCCTGGCGCATTTCTGGAGCTGGCTTTCTTCCAGATGGGCCAGGACAGCGATGATGTAGACTATGTCGAAGCTTTTTTCAGGAAAAGGAAGCCTCTCACCGCTGGCCTGGCAGAGGGAGCTGGATTCCTCCTCTTCTTCCAGCCTTTTACGGGCAAGATTCAGCATTTTGCGGCTGAAGTCCACTCCCACCACTTCCAGCTCTCTGTGTTGATGTCCCAGGTGTCCGCAGTAATAGCCGTCTCCACAGCCCACTTCCAGGATTCTCTTGCCTTTGAAATCCAACTTGGCAAATTCTTTGAGCAGCCGCTCCCGGCGGTAAACATAATAGGGAAGTGGGGTGATGGTGTAATACCAGTCGCCTTTATACTTTCTGATTCTCCTGCCCCGCTCTTCCCAGTAGATTCTTTTGTTCTTTTTGGAGCCTCTCCAGTAAAATCTTTTTTTCCTGTTCATCTTTTTCTGGAATAAGGACTGATTTTTATTCAATTTATCAATATTTTGGGGTTAAGTCAAAAAAAGATTGAAGAGCGGATGAGTGGGGGCAGAATTTGATTTTTCGCCTGGAATATGCAAGAATAAATAACAATGACGTAACAAACCTTTCAGCTCAGCAAATTACCTCCAAATGTGGTGAGTCAGGAAGGTTAAGTTTTATTTTTTTATTAAGGAGGTCGGATATGACTGAGAATGTGAAGAGAGGAGATAAAGTCAAGGTTCACTACACTGGACGCTTTGAGGACGGCAAAGTGTTTGATTCCTCAAGAGAAAGAGAACCCATTCAGTTTGAAGTTGGTTCTGGCACGGTCATAAAAGGGCTGGAAGAGGCGGTGGTAGAAATGAAGCCCGGTGAGAAGAAAAAAGTGAAGGTGGAGCCTGAAGAAGCTTACGGCCAATACAACGATAATCTACTGGTGGATATGCCCAAAGATAAATTTCCGGATAATATTTCTCCTGAAAAGGGCATGAATCTTCAACTGATCAACAAGGAAGGGAAGGCTGTTCCTGTGGTGGTAAAAGACATCGGTGATGATTCCGTGCAGCTGGATGCCAATCATCCCCTTGCCGGAAAAGTGCTGGTTTTTGACCTTGAACTGATGGCTATCGTTTGAATTTTCGTTTCCGGGAAAGAGAAAAATATAAAAAAGACAGAATACAAAACCTGTTATCGGATGTAAGAAGGAGCGTTTTGCCCGATAAAACATACAAATACTTATCGATTTAGCCAAATGGATAAGATTCACCAGCTTATCACCAAGGGCAGAAAGCAAGGATATCTCCTGTTTGAGGAGATAGACAGAACCTTTCAGGATGATGGGGCAGACAAGATGGATTTTGATCAGTTTCTGGAGTCTGTGGGTTGCTACGGTATCAAAATCCATTACCAGGGTGAAAAGGCTGTTTCCAGAAAAGAAAAACAGTCTCATGTGACCATAAAGGATTTAGAACGAACCACTGACCCGGTGAAGCTCTATCTAAAAGAGATGGGCGATATTTCCCTGTTGACCCGCGAGGGAGAGATCGCCATAGCCATGCAGATTGAGCGAAGCGAAAACGTGATTGCCAGGGCTCTTTCCAAGACCGGACTCATGCTCAATGAAATTCTTTCTGCAGAGGACAGAATAAGAGAAGATCCTGACACCATCACTGACACCTTCGAAATCAACGATGATGATCTTGAAGAGAGAATAGAAGAAGTCAAGGAGGAGTACTTAACCAAAATCAGCCAGCTCAGAGAAAAGAAATCGCGGCTGGACAGTATCCCTGCCAGGAAAAAATACAGCATGGCCCGCTCCCGTCTGATGGTGGAGACCAGTCAGCTTTTAAGGCAGCTTGATGTTCAACCCTCGGTGATGGAAAAAGTCATCCGTGACCTGCACAGAAAACTGAAAGTTTTCGATGAGCTGGAAACCACCAAGGAAGAGGTGAATCTGTCTCTCAGACGGGCTAGAAGCGAAAAGACAAAAGCGAGATTGAAAAAGAGAAGAAAAAAAATCAACAAACTCCTGCGGATGAATTTCAGAGAGACCGGCCTTGATTCTCGAGGATTGAGGAAAATTCTGCGGGTGATCCATATGGCCCAGAAAATAAAGGATCAGGCCAAAAAAGAGCTGGTGGCGGCGAATTTGAGGCTGGTGATTTCTATATCCAAAAAATATGTCAACCGCGGACTTCATTTTCTGGATCTGGTTCAGGAAGGCAACAAAGGATTGATGAAAGCGGTGGAGAAATTTGAATACAGAAGAGGTTATAAATTTTCCACATATGCCACCTGGTGGATAAGACAGTCCATTACCCGAGCTGTCTGCGACCAGGCCCGAACCATCAGGATCCCTGTGCACATGATAGAAACCATTAACAAATTGAACAGGGTATCCCGGAGCCTGGTTCAGGAAAGAGGAAGAGAACCCAGCTGCGAAGAAATATCAAGAAAGATGAACCTGCCCATCAGAAAAGTCAGGAAGATCATGAAAATCGCTCAGGAACCTATTTCTCTGGAAACGCCCATAGGAGAGGAAGAAGACAGTCATCTGGCAGATTTTATAGAGGACAAGGAAAGCCCTTCTCCTTCCGATGCTGTGATCAAGGTCAGCTTGAGAGAGAGTATCGAGGAAGCTCTAAAAACGCTCACTCCCAGAGAAGCCAAGGTGCTGAAGATGAGATTCGGATTAGGGGACGGGAATGAGCATACCCTGGAAGAAGTGGGGCAGCAGTTCAAGGTGACCCGGGAGAGGATCAGGCAGATTGAAGCCAAGGCTATGAGGAAGCTGAGACGTCCCCGGTGCAGTCAGAAGTTGAAGTCTTTTACTGGAAAAAACCACAAATAAATCCAAATCAAAATACCCCCCAAGGTAGGATCTATCTTGGATTATTCATGAATTATGGGAAATTAGGGACACCATCCCAATTTCAGAAAATTGGGTCATGTCCCCAATTTCCTGCCTCATATACATTG
>JBKHJA010000115.1:0-7206 GCA_046538375.1 Candidatus Aminicenantota bacterium | reverse complement strand
TCTCACTTTAGGGGATAAAATCTGTGGAAATATCAGGCTATTTTATTGAAAATAAAAGAAATATCCGGGCCCGACCCCCTTCTTTTCTCTTTTCCAAAATATCAGGCTATTTTATTGAAAATAAAAGAAATATCCGGGCCCGACCCCCTTCTTTTCTCTTTAACCTCCATTCTCTCGAAGTGCGGTTACATTTTATATGATTTAGTCGCTCACTATTCGGTAACATCTTGCATGATTCAATGCGGGATTTGGACAGAGGAAAGATTTTCTTTTATAATGGCAAAAAAGATTGGATGGAATCTTCATGAATTTGAATCTTTTCTTGATCCTGTTTGCGGCTGTTATCCTTCTCCTCTTCGTTTCCCTTCTTTGGACTTTGAAAAGCACCGCCTCCAAAATTGACGAAGTCAAGCGCACCCAGGCCGAAAATCAGCCCCTTACCCTTATGCAGCAGCAGATCGGACAGCTCACCCAGAGCCTCAACCAGAACCTGCAGAGCATGAGCAGCCAGTTCCAGAAAACAACAGGCACCATCGGCACCACTCTGGGTGATGTCAAGAAAGACTTAGGAAAAATGGAAGAGGTGACCAGAGAGGTCCTGGATAAGGCCAGAAACATCTCCAACCTGGAAAATTTGCTGCGGGCTCCCAAATTCCGCGGCGGCCTGGGCGAGCTCTTCCTGGGAGATCTCCTGGCAGAAATATTCTCTCCCGCTCATTACGCCCTCCAGTATAAATTCAAAAGCGGCGAGACCGTGGATGCCATCGTCAAAATCGGGAAAAACATTGTTCCCATCGACTCTAAATTCCCTCTGGAAAATTTTAAGAAATACCTTGAAGAGGAAGACGGCAAAGTCAAACAGGGGCTGCGAAAAAGATTCATCTCTGACGTTAAAAGACATATCGATTGGATATCAGATAAATATATCCTCCCGGATGAAGGGACCTATGACTTTGCCCTTATGTACATCCCGGCTGAGAACATCTATTATGAATCCATTCTCAAGGATGAGAGCTTTGGTGAGGAAAGAAGTATTTTTTCTTATGCCATCCAGAAAAGAGTGATTCCTGTTTCCCCCAATTCGTTCTTTGCCTATCTGCAGGTCATTGTCCTGGGACTCAAAGGGCTTCATATCGAAAAATCAGCCCGGTCCATTTTCCAGGCCTTAGCCCGCCTCCAGGGAGATCTGGGACGGTTCAAAAAGGACTTTCAGATCCTGGGCTCCCACCTGGGCAACGCCAAGAGCAAATTTGATGAGGCAGAAAAACGCCTGGATAAATTCTCGGATAAGCTGGAACTGGCCAGCGGAGAAGAAGCCAAAAAGCTCCAAGAAGAAGCGGATTGAAGCCTGGTGAAATTTCAACTCAGCTCATACGCTTTCGCTTTTTTCAAAGAAATATGTCCCCAGAAAAATCATGGCCAATGAAAAACTGGCTAAAACGATGAAATTGACCGCCAGGGTATAGGAAGAAATTCCCACCAGAGTTCCCCTCAACCCGTCAACCCCGTAGGTGAGAGGATCAATATGGGAAAGATATCTCAGCCAGAAGGGAAAATTATCAAGGGGGTAGAGAGCTCCGGATAAAAAGAAAAGGGGGAATATTACGAAGTTCATGATGATGCTGAAACCCTGGATGTCTTTCATCTTGGAGGCAAAAATCAATCCCAGGCCGATGAAGGTCACGGCGATCAGAGTCATGAACACAAGAGCCAGGAAGACAGAAGGGAGGGAGGTGATCTTGAATCCCATCAGGAAAGAAATTCCCAGGATCAAAACCGCCTGGATGAGGGCGGTGGTCATGCCTCCGGCCATTCTTCCCAGCACGATGGAAACCCTGTTGACCGGAGCCACCATGATCTCTTTTAAGAAGCCAAACTCTCTATCCCAGAGAACAGACAGGCCGGCAAAAGTAGAGGAGAAAAGCAGGCTCATCCCGATGATCCCTGGCACCAGAAAACGGATATAATTGACATCCCCTTCCAGTCCGGGAACAGCAATTCTCCTGAACCCCAGCCCCAGGAATGCCAGGAAGAACAAAGGCATGGCCAGAGCCCCCACCACCCGGGACCTGGCCCGCAGGAATCTTTTCATCTCCCGCAGCCACAAAACATAAACCGCGGTTTTATTGATCATCTCCTTCTCCCCATCCTTCTCCGCATCACGGCTCTTTTTCTTTCATTCTGGCTCAATTCCTGCTCTCTTATTGTTCTTCCTGTGAAGTGCAAAAAGACATCCTCCAGGCTGGGCTTTCTCAGATGCACACACAGCACTTCTGTTCTGTTTTCCTGGGCCAGGGTGATGAGCTGGGGAATTCTTCGTTCGCCTTTCTCCATGGTCAGGCTGAGATGGTTGTTGTGAGTGGCCATGGTTTTGATCCAATCCAGCTTTCTCAAATCTTCCAGCAGCGTCCGGGGATTTCCATCGATTTCCAGAGAGACCACATCCCCTCCCAGGATATCCTTGAGCCTGCCGGGAGAATCCATGGCCACAATCTTTCCGTAATCGATGATGGCCACTCTCTCGCACAGATAATCGGCTTCCTCCATGTAGTGGGTGGTCAGGATGATGGTGGCCTCGCTTTCCCGGTTCAGCTTCCTGATGTACTCCCATATGCGCCTTCTGGTCTGGGCATCCAGACCAAGGGTGGGCTCATCCAGAAACAACACCCGGGGCCTGTGGATCAGGCCCCTGGCTATCTCCAGCCTTCTCTTCATCCCTCCTGAATAGTTTTCTACCAGAACTCCGGCCTTATCGGTCAGCTCCACCAGGTTCAGAACTTCCTGTATTCTTCTCTTTCTCTTTTCTCTTTCCAGGCCGTACATCATGGCATGAAATTCGAGATTTTCCCTGCCGGTCAGTTTGATATCCAGGGCCGGTTCCTGGAAAACCACCCCGATGCTCCGCCGGACCTGGTCTCTGTGTTTTGTGATATCAAAGGAGGCCACCTCCCCGTATCCCGAAGATGCCGGGAGGAGAGTGGACAGCATGTTGATGGTGGTGGTCTTGCCGGCTCCGTTGGGCCCCAGAAGGCCGAAAAGCTCTCCAGAGTTGACAGAAAAGGAAATATGGTCAACCGCTCGAAATCCGTCAAATTCTTTGGTCAGTTCTTCCACTTTTATGGCGTACACGGCTGAAACACTCTCGGATAAAATCTCTTTTTAAACACCTATTTTACATCAAAATTGATACGAAATCCTCTTCTCTGCTTAAAAAACTCTTCCCCATGAGATGGAGAAAGGGATTTTGTAAAGGGCTGGGGGATAGTTTTTTATAATTTTAAAGTCAGCCTGTATCTGTATCCCAGGTCTTTGACTTTAAACTTCAGTGCCCTGATGACCTTGATCTCCGGGATATTCCACTTAGCGATACAGGCGTATACCTCTTTATGTCCCTGTTTTCTTGCATACTCGATGACTTTCTGGTGGAGCCTTCGTGAGATGCCCTGATTTCGGAAGGGTTTGGAAACAAAAGTGATCTGGAGATAAAATTCGGGGGGAGTATGCCCGGGTGAGACGGGCACAGTCTCGTACATGTTGTCCACTTCAGGAGCGCCCACAGAGGGATAGCCCATCAAATACCCTACTATCTTATCATCCACCAGGGCCACGAATGTCTTGTACTTGTTTCCTGGTCTCAAGTAGCGGTTCTTGTAATCCAGGATTCCTGACTTAATCTTGACCTGGGGGAACTTCTGGGTTAATTCAGACTCCAATTCTCGAACCAGGCTCAAAACCTGCGCCAAATCTTTGGGCCGGTATTCTCTTATTTTGACTTTTGATGCCATCTTTCTTTAATTATTTTATTATCCTATTATATTATTTATGAAAGCGGAAGCAAAAATAAAGATTTTCAGTTTATCGGAGAAGGACAAATATTCTCTTTACAGAAAAGTAGCTATTTATTTCTCAAGGGATTACTGACTTCTACTTCTTCTCACTGTGTTCCAGAAAAGCAATAAGATCCTGCTCGTTGATCCACCATTTCCTTCCTATTTTTTGAGCTTTGATCTTGCCGGATTGAACCAATTTTAAAGCTGTGACCTTGGAGACCTGAAGCTTCTCCTGGATGTCCTTCAGAGAATACTGCTGGATGACTTTGCTCCCTAACCAGATGGTTCTCATTTATTTAATTATAATCTAAAATAATTAAATTTATTTTTTTATACTATATTGAACTATGACTTGTCAACCAGAATTTAACTTTTCTTTTCACTCTAAACCTAAACCAGTTTCCATTTCAAGACAATTCTTTGAGCTGGGCCTGAGCATCCTCTTCAGCACCACTTAAGCGGTAAACTCCTCCCCTCTTTTCCCGATCCATTTCAGATAAAATAAAGTTTGGCCGTTTTATCATGCAGAAAAAATCGATCCCTGGCGAAAATAAAAATCTGAAAAACAGGGTTCTGTGATTTTTTAGGCTTTGCTTTTCTGATTCTTATAAACTAGAATTAAGGGAAAAATGAGAGCACAAAAAATTCGGGAAAGGAGCCCGGGCATGAAGAAACGGATTTATTCAATTATGGGAATTGTGCTGCTCTTCTCCTTTTTAACAGCGTCAGCCACAGAAAGTACGTCCTGTCCTTCTTTTACCCAGGAAAAACAGCCTGTTGAGGAAGAGGGCATCGAGGAAACCATCCAGGAAGCCCTGGCCGCGGTAAAAAAGGGAAACAGACAGGAAGCCATCGATTTACTGGCAGAGGCGATTATGCTTCTTAAGAACAGCGGCGAATTTCATATTGCCAAGCTCTTTCTGTGCAGTGAAATAAATGATTACAGGGATTACACTCCTAAAAACAGCAACGTTTTGAAGGCAGGAGAGCCGTTACTTCTGTATATCGAGCCTGACGGATACCGCCTCCTCAAGGAAGGGAACCAGTACAGAATCTGGGTGTCTCTGGATGCCTCCATTGCTGATGCCCAAGGAGAAGTCATTTTTGAAAGGAACAATTGGGTCAATTATAAAAAGGCATTCCCCACTCCGATCATTCCCTTTTATCTAACCAACCGGGTGAGCGACATCCCTGCAGGAAAATACACCTACACCATGACCCTGAAAGATCATTACAAAAACACATTTCTCACCAAGTCTTTTGAATTCAGCGTGGAATAGGAATTCGTCCTAAGATCCTCTGTTCCTCCTCGGATGAAAAAATCCGGGTTTTTGATTTTTGCATCATCGATTCAAGTTCTCCTGATTTTCACCTCTTCATATGAATTTAAAAGGCAAAGGCCAAATATCCTTTTTATTTGTTCACTACATGGACCCTCACGCTCCCTGCCAGCCCAGTTACCATAAAGAAATTGAAAAAATTGACCAAGAGACCGGAAAGATTATAGGAAGACTGAATTTTTCCTGCCTTCTCACAGATAATTTTGGACCAACGGGTGGCACTGATTCCATCTTCGAGCAATTGATCTTACTGTTTTTGGTGTGATATATTCATTCACGGATATCAGAAAGAGCAGGGAGACTGATTCAAGTTTTTTATATCTTGAAATAACGGATGAAATGCCTGCCCTGCCATCACATCTTCATAGAAGGAGGAAAAAACCATGAAGGCAAAGCGGAATGGATTTTGGAACATACGCCGTCATGCTGGCCTGATATATGTGGCTGTCATCGGCCTGATGGCCATCCTGTTTGCATGCACGGATAATGTTTTTAATGACGGCGATGAGGAAGATGACAACAATGTCCCTTCTGTGACCGAGCCTTACTGGATACTGGCGATCGGAGGCGATGGCCGCGACTATGCCCCTTCCTTCTCCGTGACCGATGACGGCTATGTGGTGGTGGGGATGACAACTTCCTACGGCCTGGGCGATGGAGGCAATAACCTGGATGGTTCCCATGATTTTCTCGCGGTCAAACTTGACAAAAAAGGAAATCATGTCTGGAGCAGGACTATCGGTGGGGCGCAGGACGAGAGGGGTAGTTTTTCCGCCAGCCCCACATCCGATGGTGGATTCCTGCTCACAGGAACGACCAGCTCGTTTGGTTCAGGAAAAGCGGATCTACTGGTGGTCAAACTCGATTCCAGCGGCCATCTTGTGTGGTGCAGGGCCATCGGAAGCAAGGAACAAGAGACGGGCAAGACCACACTGGAGGTAGAAGATGGATACATCGCCTTAGGTGACACAAACTCTGTTGGCGCAGGAAAAAGGGACCTCCTGGTGGTGAAGCTGGATACAGACGGAAATCTTGCATGGGCCAAGGCTATTGGAGGAACAGGCGATGACAAAGGAAGCGGCATTGAAGAGGTAAGCGGAGGCTATGTCATCGGAGGGACTATCTGGTCGTTCGGAGCAGGAGGAGCGGATGCCTGCCTTATAAAAACGGATAAGTGGGGAAACGTCATATGGAGCAAAACCATAGGGGGCAGCCGCGATGAAGGAATCAACTGGGATGGAGTCAGGGTAACAACTGATGGGGGGTATGCCCTCGGAGAAGGGACAACCTCTTATGGAGCAAGCGAGCAGGCAGTGTGCGGCATCAAACTCAGCTCTGATTGTATCCTTGAGTGGGCCATCATGGTAGACGGCCGGCAAGAAGATGCCGGCTGGACAATGAGCGAGACCAATGACGGCTATATTGCCGGCGGAAAATACACTATTCCCAATAACGGAGGCGATGTTGTGTTTCTCAAGCTGGACAGGAGCGGTAATTTCCTCTGGGCCAGGACATTTGGCGATACGGGACTCGACGAGATTGAAGAAATAAAACAAGCGGACAACGGCTATGTTATGGCTGGAGTGACCCGAATGATGGAATCTGATGGGGATTTCCTGGTGGCAAAGGTCAATGCGGATGGATATGTGGGCGGAAATTCGGATCCTATCACCGCACTCTCCCCCATGTCGGTTGTGGCCGTCACTCCCCAGGTCATCCCGTTTACACCAAAACAGACCGATGCCTCCTCACTGATCAAGGCTGTCTCTGTTTCTCCCACTGTGACCACCCCCACTCTTCAAATACACGTCATCCACAGAAATTAGCTCAATTTATTTTCTCCAGGATAGCTTGAAATCCTTCCACAACTTCTTCTGGACTTAATTCGGCTTACAAAAACCCCCAGGCTTAATTTATTTAAATAGACTGAAATCAAATTGATTATGTGAATTGCCGATTTGAATTCTAGAACAGGGATAGAGCTGGCACGCCCGGAGGGATTTGAACCCCCGACCTTTGGATTCGAAGTCCACCGC
>JBKHJA010000114.1:0-7255 GCA_046538375.1 Candidatus Aminicenantota bacterium | reverse complement strand
CCTTTAGTAGAGCAGGGTTTTATTGTATTGTTTTGTAGGAAGACATAATGGCTGTCGGGATTTTGTACGCTGAGGAACTCAAGGAATACGATTTTGGTTCCGGCCATCCTTTCCGGGGGGACCGCTACGAATTGTTCATGGAATTTTTGAAAGACCGTCTGAGTGAAAACCATGATTACCAGATCATAAAAGCAGAGCCGGCCACAGAGGGAGATTTGCGGAAGATTTGCCGGAAGGACTACATAGATTTCACCAAAGAATTCTATGAAGCTGCTTACCGCGATATCAGAAACATGAGAGTGGAGTATATTGACCGCTTTTCAAACTATCATAGTGGAGACAATCTGCCTCTGGGAAGTCCTGGAAGAATAGAACAGGCAGCCAGGATGGTTATCGGCCAAGCCAAGTTGGCCTGTCAACTGGTGAAAACAGGAAGGTTCAAGAAGGTGGTTTCTATAGGAGGAGGTCTGCACCACGCCAAACCTGCTTACGGCGAGGGTTTTTGCCTGTATAACGATGTGGCCTTCTGTGTCAAGCATCTGATGGATGAGTATAAGCTTAAGAGAATCCTGGTATTGGATACAGATGCTCACGCCGGAAACGGGACCGCTGATTATTTTTATGAAGATCCCCGTGTTTTGCTGATCGATCTTCACCAGGATCCCTCAACGCTCTACCCTCGAAGCGGCTTTGCCCATCAGATTGGCGCCCGAGCAGGCCAAGGTTTTACGGTCAATATTCCTCTGCCTGTCCAGGCCGACTATGAATGTTATCAACTGGTATTTGATTCCCTGGTTGAGCCCTTAATTCAGGAATTCAAGCCTCAAATCATAGTAAGAAACGGCGGTTCTGATCCTTATTTGGATGATGGCCTGACCAACCTGGGGCTTTCTGTGGAAGGATTCAGGAAAATTGGGGATAGAGTCAGAAAAATATCCCGGATCTGTGAGGACAGGGTTATTGACCTTATCGCCTCCGGCTATAACAAAAAGATTTTGCCCTATGCCTGGCTGGCTTTGATTTCTGGATTGGCTGGTGTTGAGCCTAAAATAGAAGAGCCAGACACCGGTCCTCTGCTTTTTAGGCCAGGCCGTGCTCTGACGGAGATCAAAAAGGTTGTAAAAGAGGTTAAAAGCCATCTTCAGGATTATTGGAAATGTTTACAGTGAAATCTTTTTTCCACAATTTTTGTGAAAAAGTGTGTTGAAAAATGGGCAATATGTTTTTTAATTTCTTGATCTCGTTGAAATTCCGGTTTTCTGCACAATTTCTGGTCACATTTTGAATGGGTTACCCCTCCTTTTCTAAAGGAATCTGGCGTGGGGGGGAAAAGTCAGCATTGGACAAATTTCAGGCAGCAAAGTGCCGGCTGTTGTCAGCAAAAGGGGGATTTGATGGGAACCAAAAAAGGGGGGGACTCTCTCCAGCCGGCGCAAGAGAGTCACTTTTATTATAGCACATTCATGAAGAATTTAAAGGCCTAAAATTTCCCACTGAGTTGCACATGACACCAAAAAAGAGCCAGCTCTTGCTGCCCTGTCCGTTTCTTTTATTCTTCGGTTAAGGCATCAATCTCCCGCCAAAGCTTATCCAGCTCTTTCTGGGCTTTGAAAGAATCCAATTCTATGATCCCTTTGACTGTAGCCAGTCTTAGTCTTATATCCTCGATCTTATCTCTCGTATCCCCTTGAGCCAGCTCAAAAGCATCTCTAAGAATGGAAATAGCAGAATCAACATGGTCTAAAGCAGTTTTGGTGTCATCCCTAGAAAGTGAAATCTTGCTGGATATGGTTTCCCCTTTGGCTTTCAAAAGGATTCCCATCATTCTCAGCCGGTTGGTTTCTTGCTTAGCTTTTCCTTCTTTTTCTTTGATATAGGCTCTGATCTCCATCTGTCCGGAACGAAGAGAGGTGAGTACTTTCTCATATTTGCTTTCAAAGGCACTAAACTTCTCCTCGATCCTGTTGTATTTCTGGTCGAACCTGACCAGGGCCAGAAAGTAGCCACCTGCAAAGGCCAAGATCAGGAGGACCAAGACCACCAGCAGAATGGGGATAACTTTGCCTGAAGAGTTTTTAAAAGCCATCATTTTCAACTCCCTAGTGAGATCGATTTGACCCTAAAAGAATATACCATCCCAGCTGTTTAGTCCAGTTTTGTTGAAATTTTTTTTGTTTTAGTCCCCCTGCATTTGCATCTTGAAACTTTCCTAAAAAGAGTTTAAGCTTGGCTAAAGAAGAGAGGATATTCACGTCTACCCGAAACTCTTAAGAAAAGCCACCAGAAAGGAAAAAAAGAGATGTTCGGCGCTAAAAAATGGGAAGTCAGTTTTTATTCTGATATGCCCAAAGATCCGGTGATGAGCAAGAATTTCAGGACCTTACGCCGCGCTGAACGATATATGAGAGAGCATCTGGGGAAAGATGAGAAACTCTACTGTGCCACCATCTGGCGGAGAAACAGTTCCCAATTTTACGCTTTTTACTGGAACGGCAGTGATATCATCTACTGGGACCGGCCGTGGGTCCTTTCATCCAGACAGGCCAGGAATCTGGAAATAGACGAATACGGGGATGTGGTGATGAGACCTCCTCAAGGTGAACAGGATTAATAAGCTGGTGCGATGGGTTCCAAAGATTCAAAGGAAAAACAAAAACGTTCACCAATGAGCGGGGGGCTGCTCATGTACCGCAAGAAAAAAGGAAATCTCCAGGTGTTCCTGGCTCATCCAGGAGGACCTTTCTGGGCTAAAAGGGATAAAGGAGCCTGGTCCATACCTAAGGGAGAGATCCAGGCGGATGAGCCTCTTCTGGACACAGCCATTCGGGAATTCAAGGAAGAAATCGGCATAGAACCGCGGCCAGAGTTTCTGGACTTGGGTTCGGTGAAGCAAAAAGGCGGCAAGATGGTTTACGCCTGGGCTTTTGAAGGAGACTGTGATGAGGGGCAGCCCGTCAAAAGCAATCTGTTCACCATGGAATTCCCTCCTGGGTCGGGGAAAATTCAAGAATTCCCGGAAATAGATAAGGCTTCCTTCTTCGATATTGAAAAGGCCAGGGAGAAAATAAACCCGGCCCAGGCTGAGTTCATAGAAAGGTTGAAAAACAAGCTGGGGTCAAAGCCTCCTGATAACGGAGAGTAAGTTTCTCTTGGTAAAAACGCCAACCAGGAATAAAAGAAGCCATGAAATGTCCTAAATGCCGCACCGAGAATCCAGATCACTCCCACTTCTGTGGTGAGTGCGGAACCCCTTTGACTGTTTCAGAGGGAGAGCCCGCTTCTCATACGGAGACTCTTCAATCTCCTGCCGTAGAGTTAACTCCTGGTGTTCTCTTTGCTGAAAGATACCAGATCATAGAAGAGCTGGGCAAAGGAGGGATGGGAAAGGTCTACAAAGTCATTGACAGGAAGCTGAAGGAAAAAGTGGCCTTAAAACTGATCAAACATGAGATCGCAGATGACAAGAGAACCATCGAGCGATTCAGCAACGAGTTGAGAGTAGCCAGGAAGATTTCGCACAAGAATGTTTGCCGTATGTTTGATCTCAGTGAATACCGGGGAGTTCACCACATCACCATGGAGTATGTGCCGGGGGAGGATTTAAAAAGCACCTTAAAGAGAATAGGGCCTTTAGGTGCAGGAAAGGCTGTTGCTGTCGCCAAGCAGGTGTGTGAAGGGCTGGCAGAAGCTGGGCGGTTAGGAGTTGTTCACCGGGACTTAAAGCCTCAAAACGTGATGATAGACAGAGAGGGGAATGTACGGATTATGGATTTCGGGATTGCCCGTTTCCTTAAAGCAAAAGGAATAACAGACACAGGAGTGATGATCGGAACTCCGGAGTATATGTCCCCAGAGCAGGTGGAGGGCCAAGAAGCAGACCATCGTTCTGATATCTATTCACTGGGTGTGATCCTGTATGAAATGGTCACCGGAAGGGTTCCTTTTGAAGGCGAGACGCCTTTGAGCATCGCTTTGAAGCACAAGAGCATCCCCCCTTCTGATCCCAGAGCACTCAATGCTCAGATTCCCCCGGAACTCAGCCGGTTGATCTTGAAATGCCTGGAGAAGGATAAACAGAAGCGGTATCAGACAGCAGACCAACTTCTCTCGGATCTGACCAAGATCGAAAAAAAACTCCCTTCAACGGAAAGGATGGCCTTAAAAAGAAAACCAATCACTGCCAGGGAAATAACGGTGAGCTTTGGATTGAAAAAGCTCTTTGTTCCTGCTCTGATTCTTGTGGCTGCAGCCATCACGGCCGTGTTGATCTGGCGGCTTCTTCCCAGAAAAGAAATTGTTCCTCTCCCTGCTGGTAAACCTTCCCTGGCTGTGATGCACTTCAAAAACAACACCGGAGAGGAAGACCTGGATCATTGGGGAAGTGCCCTTTCTGATTTGATGATCGCTGACCTCTCCCAGTCGAGATTTCTTAAGGTCATGAGTGGAGAGAAACTGTTTCAGATTCTCGATCAGCTCCATCTTTTAGAAGCCAGAAGCTACTCATCCCATGATCTAAAGCAAGTGGCTTCACGAGGAGGAACCGGTCATATAATCGTAGGTGATTATTCCAAAGCGGGAAATATTTTCCGCATCAATGTCGCCTTGCAGGAAGCAGCCACCGGAGAGCTGGTAGGCTCAGAAAGAGTGGAGGGGAAGGGGGAGGAAAGCATTTTCGCCATGGTGGATGCTCTGACCAGAAGGATAAAGACCAACTTTAAGCTTTCTGCAGAGGAAATTGCCGGCGATATTGACTATGAGGTGGGTCAAATCACCACCTCTTCGCCAGAAGCCCTTAAATATTACAGTGAGGCAGAGAAATATTACAACAAAGGGGATTACCGGCTCAGCATTCAATTTTTTGAGAGGGCGGTGGCAGTGGATCCTGAGTTTGCCATGGCTTACAGAGGACTGGGAAGAGCTTACGGCAATCTGGGTTATGACTCCCAGTGGAAAAAACACATCCAGAAAGCTCTGGATTTGAAAGACCGGGTTTCAGAAAAAGAACGCTACAGAATACAGGTGGATTTCTACAGGCGGTCAGAGAAGACCTGGGCCAAAGCCATTGAAGCTTATAATAAATTGCTGGAGCTTTATCCAGAAGATGAGTCCGCTAATTTTAACCTGGGGGCCCTGTACATGTATATAGAACAGTGGGACAGAGCTGTAGAAAAATTCGAAGTCAATCGAAAAAATAAAGTGGAACACTTTTTCACCTATGTCAATCTCGCCCGTTCATTCATGGCCAAAGGGATGTATGAAAGAGCCGGGGAAGTGTTAGAAAATTATAGGAATGATTTCCAGGATAATCCAGTTATTCATTTCTATCTGGCGCACAACTATCTCAGCCAGGAAAAGTACGATCAAGCTTTAGCTGAAATGGATAAGGCCCATGCCCTCAATCCCACTCTTCATCGTCATTTTGTCATCAAAGGTGATATTTACCATGCCCAGGGAGATTGGGAGGCAGCAGAACAGTCTTATCAGAAGCTTCTGGAGGCAGATGAACCAACAGCGCATCTTTACGGAAGAGACAGGCTGGGTCCTTTATTCCTGGTGCAGGGAAAATTTGAAGCTTCCAAACAGCAGGCTGAACTGGGAATCGCTCTGGCAGAGAAAATGGGTGAGATGGAATGGAAGGCAGGGTTCCATTTTGATTTGGCCTACAGGTATTTGGCCACTGATAATCCCCAGCAGGCGGCAGCAGAATGCGAAAGAGCCATGGAAAGTGCCGGGCAGGCTGAGAACCTGTCCTTGCGGAAAAGGGCTTTGCATTTAAAGGGATTGGCTTACCTTGAAATGAAATCCATAGACAGAGCCCAGGAAGCGGCCCAAGAGCTTTATCAGCTGATCCGGCAGGGATTGAATGAGAAGGAAATGAGATATTATCACCATCTGCTGGGTTGTGCCGCTCTTCAGGAAGAAAATCCAGCACAGGCTGTTGAATATTTCAGGAAAGCTCAATCGTTGTTGTGTGACCAATATCCATGGATACCGCGCAACGATCATGCGTTGTTTTTTGATTCGCTGGCCTCAGCTTATGGCAAGAGAGGAGATTTAGAGAAAGCCCAAAAAGAATATCAGAGGATAGCCGCCCTCACCTTAGGCAGGCTTAACTACGGAGATATATATGCCCGCAGCTTCTATAATCAGGGAAAAATTTATGAGAAAGAAGGCCAAAAGGAAAAAGCCGTCCAGTGTTATCAAAAATATCTGAAGCTCTGGGAAGAGGCTGACCCTGGCACAGCCGAAGTTGCCGACGCCAAAAAACGGTTAATCCATCTTTTAACCTGGATTATTCATGAATAATCCAGGCGTACCTGCATTATACAGAAATCATGGGACACGTTACTGGAAATTCGGGACATGTACCGATTTTTTTCAAAATCGGTAACGTGTCCCTTGAATTTCCAGTACATGTCCCTGATTTCTCCTCTTATCCATGACAAATTGAGCATGTTCATGAATAATGCAGGTTAAAACAGCGCTGAAATGAATACCGATAGTCTATAGAGGAGGAGGAAGCTGGAGAATGATTATGTCTCTGGCGAAGTCATCGATGTCAACGCCGGAAGGGATATGGATTAGTCCTTCTCACTATTGAAGGTGAAATTCATGAAGTTGCATTATGGCGGACAGCAGCCGCATCAATAAGTTATTATTTCTTCTTTTTTCAGAAGTTGCAGAAAATCCATGATTTCCTCATAGGAAAAGGTCTTATAGTTTGAAGCTAAAGCTTCAGCTTCTACAGTACGAATAATTTCCAGCATGTCCCGCTGCCCATCCATAAGATTGAATAATTCGTATAGATAGGCATACATAGGGGTGTACTTCTCGAATACATATTTATCTTCTGGATAAGTGTTAAGAATACCAAATGTTCCTTTCAATTCAGGATTTCTTTTGGGAATGATTTTTTCCCATTTTATTTCCCTTTCTGAGAGTGAAGGTTTTTTTGGGGTCACATCCATCCTTTTGCACTGCCGCACATAGAATTCATCAATGTCGTTGAGCCGTTCTTTTTCATATCTTTCCATTTTTTCGATGACTTCGGAAAAATATTTCTGGGCTTGTTGGTCTTTCTTGATGTAAACAGAAATAATCATGCTGTAATGACAAGGATTCTGATTCAAAGCATCTCTTTTTCCGTGATAGGGGGTGAGGGAGGGGGGGTCGTCAGCACGCTTATTTTCCCCAGCGAGCCCTCGGAGGGGTAAAGCTCCGCTTTCCCCCTTCCGACGCTCGCCCCGATTCCATC